>CAYSDX010000107.1:0-2557 GCA_964429945.1 uncultured Spirochaetia bacterium
AGATGATAGACCCCTTTGTCGAAGGGCAGGTAAGCAAGGGCGTTATATCGTACGGCCTTTCCTCTTACGGCTACGATATAAGGGTAAGCAACGAGTTCAAGGTGTTTACCAACCTGCACAGCGCCGTCGTTGACCCTAAGAATTTCGATCCCAACTCCTTTGTGGAGATAGAGAACGATTACTGCATAATTCCGCCGAACTCCTTCGCGCTCGCAAAGACCGTCGAGTATTTCAGGATACCCAGGAGCACCGTTACCGTGTGCGTCGGGAAATCCACTTACGCAAGGTGCGGGATAATCGTGAATGTCACCCCCTTTGAACCCGAATGGGAGGGGCATGTGACGCTTGAGATCTCGAATACGACCCCAATTCCCGCGAAGATATATTCAAACGAGGGAATCGCTCAGGTGCTCTTTTTCGAGGGGGACGAGGAATGCGAAATATCCTACGCAGACAAGAAAGGAAAATACCAGAAGCAGACCGGCATCACTCATCCGAAGATTTCTCAGGCTTAGCCTGACGGTCGGTGTTTTGCGGCTGATTTTAACGCTCTACGGGAAAAGAGTGGCAACCTGCCCGCGAAGCTCGTTTATTACGGAACCGTAAGGAGGAAGTTCTGACATCAGGGGCCGCAGTGACTTGTTCCAGTTCTTTTCAACCAGAGCAAGCAAGGTGTCATCAAAGAAATTTTCAGTGCCTGTGAAAGTGATGTTCTTTGCCGAGCACTTGTTCCGCAGGAAAGAACTGAAGTCGGTAAAGTCCATGTCATCCCTGCATGTGCTCAATATATGCCAGAGGTCATAGTAATCACGAGCACGTGGTCGGACCCATCCGCTATCTTTAAATCTGTCAACGTTTTGCAGTATTGCCCGCAGTTTTTCCGCGACAATTTCTTCAAGGGAATATGTTTTGATTTCCGCTTCGAACGGTTCGTCGTGATGATGAATGATTTTTCGAATTTGCTGTGGCCTGAGAATTCTTTCATCCATAGAGATTTCTGTCTTGATGGTGGTGAGCGGATAACTATGCCAGGGGAGGCGGGCCCGTATTCTGAAGGCTTCCTGATTTCCGGGGTGCGGGCGCTTTTCGTTATAGCGCTCACAGACGATATCAACGGAAACGGATTCTTTCAGGAGTCTCTGCCGAGCGATCTCGCATGCTTCCCGCATGGAATTCTCCATGCTATTGCCTCTGGGAGCCGTGGGCAGTCCAGTAAAATCCAGGTCCTCGGAAAAGCGATAATCATCGAAATAACATTTCCTGAGCACGGTGCCTCCTTTGAAGACAAGAGTGTCAAGCAGCACCGGCACTTGGGTGATACCTGCAAGAATCCAGGAAAGCAGATAATCACGTTCGACAACGTGCCACGGAATACCGGTGGACTGATGTAGCTGTGAAATGTGGGAGTAAACGGATTTTACCATGAGTCAATGTTCCCGGGCAGGTTTTCCTGTATCATCCAGCGGCTGTTGCACGGTCCCTTTCTCGGCCCCGTGGGATCAAGCTTGCGGTAGCCCTTGACGGGCAGTTCCGCGAGTTCGCTGAATTCGGAAAAATCATATCCCCAGTATTCAAGAATCCACCCCAGGCGTTTTGCTGTTGCCACATTCAACCGCAGAGCGTATTCGACTATGCGCTTGACGTTCAGTTCTGCTCCCGCCGCGTTAAAGGCGTACAGTGTTTCAGCGAAGTCGCCGGCGCAGTACTGCGGACGGCAGAGACCGTCCAGAAGAGTGCGCTCCAGATCTGTTATTGATACAAGAGTGTTGCAGATCAGCATTTCTTCCGTACCGAAGAAATACTCGGGTTTCACCTGAATAAACCTGTATGAAGCGTTCCCGCTCTCATAACCCCTGAAGGACATTCCTCTGCTTTTAATCCCTCGAACGCGCGGGAAGGAACTTTCCGAAGTAGTGAGGACAAATACCGTTCTCGGTACCTGAGCAATCAGGCCGTGGTGGTTCATGGCAGACCAGTGAGAGATTGCCGCCGGGTTTGCAAGATTCATGGCAATCTCAAACTCATGCGCGGGGATTCCGCCGTAAGCGGAGGAAGACAGAGAGTAGAGGCCCCTGCGAATCGGGACTATCCAGTCATTTTGACGCAGATGGTAAAGAGCTTCGCAAAGGTACGAATCCTTGAGACCAACGCGAGGTGCCAGTTCCCTTGCCCGTTCTGTGGAAAAAATCCTGTCTCCCTGAGAAGCCAGAAGCCTGACCAGCTCAATTCCGACCATGGACTTTTTGAGATTTTTTTCAGTAATAATTTGATATTCTCCAATTTTTACTTAATATAATCTATTATCGATTTTAGTATTATAATATGATAAGCATTGGACAATGTCAAATCTTTGCCATATTTAATCTATTTTTACAAAAGCATAAATTTACCTTCAAAAGCATTGTTTATGCAACGGGCGACATGTCTTGAAGTTTTACGCCATATTGTCGATCTGAGAACAAGAATTTAGTCTGAAACAATTAAATTTGAAAGAGCAAAATTGTTTGTGTGTAACCACGCAGTGGACTGTCCTGAAGAGAAATTCTGATTTTTACGT
>CAYSDX010000108.1:0-6303 GCA_964429945.1 uncultured Spirochaetia bacterium
CACGAGGCCGTAAAACGCGATATCCCGACGGGAGGCACGCTTGACCGCAACATGAGGATAACCATGGTTCCCAATCCCAGCCACCTGGAATCGGTAAATCCGGTAGTGCAGGGAATGTCGAGGGCATGCGGGATAAGCGACGATACGCCGGGTTCTCCGCAATTTGACCCGTCGGCCGTAATCCCCGTACAGATTCACGGAGATTCGGCATTCATGGGACAGGGAATAAACGCGGAAACGCTTAATCTCTCCGCTCTTTCGGGCTACCACACCGGCGGGACGATACACATAATCACCAACAACCAGCTCGGCTACACTACTCTTCCCTCCGACAGCAGAAGCACGCTTTATGCAAGCGACCTTGCCAAGGGGTTCGAAATACCGATTGTCCACGTAAACGCGGATGACCCGGTTGCCTGCATAGAGTCAATACGCCTGGCCTTCGGCTACACATCCAAATTCGAAAAACATTTCCTCATAGACCTCGTCGGCTACAGAAGATACGGACACAACGAGGCAGACGAACCGGGATTCACCCAGCCCATGATATACAAGAAGATAGATAATCATCCCAGGGTGATGAGTATCTGGGGGGAAAAACTGATAGAAAAAGGCACTGTCTCCGAAAACCAAGTAGAGCAGCTCCGGCAAAAACATATGGAGAAGATTTCCGAGGAATTCGAATCGATCTCCCCTGACGACTCCCCCGAAGAATCAACGGCACCTTCCCCGGAACGGGGGATAGCGAAAAAAACGGTTACCAAGGTTCCAGACGAAACCCTCCGCGAACTAAACGACTCCCTTCTCTCGGTTCCCGAAGAGTTCACCGTAAATTCGAAAATCGCCAGAATACGGGACAGAAGAAAAAACGTTCTCGACGACCCGAACGAAAAGACAATCGACTGGGCCATGGCGGAAGAACTTGCCTACGCCTCCATAGTCGCACAAGGCATTCCCATCAGGATAACCGGACAGGACTGCGAGAGAGGGACTTTCAGCCATCGCCACGCGGTGCTCCACGACCCCGAGGACGGCGCAATCCATATTCCCCTGCAGAGAATTCCCCAGGCAAAAGCGGCGTTTGAGATAAAAAACAGCCCGCTCAGCGAAAACGCCTGCCTGGGTTTTGAGTACGGATACTGTATCGAGAGAACGAACTGCCTTGTCATATGGGAAGCTCAGTACGGAGACTTCATAAATGGTGCGCAGACCATAGTGGATGAGTATCTCGTATCGGCAAGGGCGAAATGGGGGCAGACCCCATCTCTGGTTCTCCTGCTTCCCCACGCTTACGAGGGGCAGGGGCCCGACCATTCGAGCGGAAGGCTTGAAAGATTTCTCATGTCAGCCGCTGAATATAATATAAGGATAGTAAACTGCTCCACGTCGGCGCAGTTTTTCCACGTGCTCCGTCGCCAGGCCCTGCTCCTTGAAAAAGATCCCCTTCCCCTGATCGTGATGACGCCCAAGGGACTTCTTCGAAACCCGATGATAAACTCGTCCCTCAAGGATCTGTCCGAGGGCAAATGGCTCCCGGTAATTGACGACCCCATGAGCACCCGACAGGCCAAAAAAGTAAGAAGACTCATATTCTGTAGTGGCAAAGTATACATTGACCTCATCTCAAGCGACCTCAGAACCAAGTCGCCCGACGTAGCAATAGCCAGAATCGAGCAGCTTTACCCAAGACCCAAGGAAGAGGTAAGCGCCATCTTGGAGAGGTATGGTAAACTTGAGGAGGTTGTCTGGGTACAGGAAGAACCCCAGAACGCGGGAGCCTGGAAATACATGCTGCCTTTTTTCAGAAGAAAAATCATCAAAAAGCGATTTCTACTCAGTTATATAGGAAGAAAACGCTACTCAAGCCCTTCGGAAGGACTTTCCTCCATGCATAAATACAATCAGGACCTGCTCATAAAACAGGCGTTCAGCATAGATGAAGTAGTGGAAGGAAATGAAGAAAGCGGTATAACTTGGCACAGGGATATCTGAGAGAAACGCGCAAGCGAGGGAGAAAATGGCCAGAAACATCGTCGTTCCCCACTTGGGGGATTCCGTAATTGAAGCAACAATAATCAAGTGGACCAAGCAACTGGGAGACACGGTAAAACTCGGAGAAACCGTGGTTGAGCTTGAAACCGAGAAGGCCAACTTCGAAGTCGCTGCCGAAACAACGGGTATTCTGGCATCAATAGCGAAAAAAGCCGATGAAGATGTCGAAGTGGGAGACATCCTGGGAACCATCGAGGCATCCGCAGGCAAACAGGATACAAAAGATGATACGGAAGAGCCTGCCAAGGGAACTGAGGCTGCACCCGAGGCGCCAGCCGAAGAGATTCCGCGGGAAAAACAGCAGGAAGAAGAACCTCAGATTCGCGTGACTCCCGTCGCGAGGAATATCGCCGAGCAAAACCAAGTTGACCTCTCCCAGGTCGTACCCGAGGGAAACAGAATCACGAAAGAAGACGTGGAAAAACACCTTGAGTCACAGAAAACCAAAGAGGAAATCCCGCAAGAGGCTCCATCGGAGGAAAAAAATCCCGAAACCCCTGTGTCACCCGAACTTTTCCCATCCCTATCCCAGTTAACCGCTAACAGGGAAAGAAGGATGAAAATGTCGAGACGTCGCAGGACTATCGCAAGACGTCTTGTTGAGGCTCAGCAGACGGCCGCCATACTCTCCACTTTCAACGAGATCGACATGTCAAGCGTAATGGAGCTTCGCTCGAGAAAAAAAGATGACTTCAAGGAAAGATACGGTGTGAACCTCGGTTTTTCCTCCTTTTTCATAAAAGCCTCTATCGGAGCACTGAAACTGTTTCCGGAGATAAACGCCGAGATCCAAGACGATGAAATAGTTTACAAGGACTACTACGACATCGGAATAGCCGTAGGGGCCGAGGGAGGGCTTGTCGTTCCCGTCATAAGGGAAGCTGACAGAAAAACCTTCGCGCAGATAGAAAAAGAGGTCAGGGAACTTGCCGAGAAGGCAAACGCGAATACGCTCTCACTTGATGAAATCTTCGGCGGGACTTTCACCATAACAAACGGAGGGGTGTACGGTTCCCTTATGAGCACCCCGATACTGAACCCCCCTCAGGTCGCGATACTGGGACTTCACAAAATAGAGGAAAGGCCCGTAGCAGTTAACGGGGACATAGTGATAAAGCCGATGATGTACACAGCGCTCAGCTACGACCACAGGATAGTCGACGGGAAAGAAGCCGTGCAGTTTCTCGTAAGAGTAAAGGAACTTATAGAAGATCCTGAAGCTCTTCTTATCGAAGGTTAAGTCCCAAGCCCTAGGCCAGGCAAAAACAAGATCTGCTCGATGTCTTATGAACTGGTATCCAGTTCAAGCATTTCGCCCCATTTCCCCGCCACATAAGCAAAGAGCTTTTCGCATTCCGGGTAATTATCCACCCTCTCCATTAATTCGCGGGCGGAATCCCTTGATTCGTTCAGCAGCGCGGAGTCTCTTATAAGATTGGCAAAACTGAAGCCTGGAACCCCTGACTGTTTCGTGCCCATAAATTCCCCGGGTCCCCTGTTCGCAAGATCGGACTCAGAGATTCTGAACCCGTCTGAGGTTTCGGACATTACTTTAAGTCTCTCTTCGGAGTCCTCCCCAGACATAAACGAATATACTACGTAGCAGGTTGATTCATGCTCTCCTCTCCCCACTCTTCCCCTCATCTGGTGAAGCTGTGAGAGTCCGAAACGCTCGGCATTCTCTATGACCATTACAGTAGCATTGGGAACGTCAACTCCGACCTCTATCACCGTTGTGGAGACTAGAACATCGCACCGCTTCTCAAGAAAATCATCCATCACCGCGTCTCTCTCATCGCTTTTCATCCTGCCGTGAAGAAGTGAAACGCGAAACTCCGAAAATTCCTCTCTAAGCTCCTCAACCATCCTGGTTACGTGCCTTACACGCTTGAAGTCTTGATTTTCAGATTCCTCTATAAAGGGATAGACGAAATACGCTTGGCGCCCTTCTTCAAGTCTCTCTCTTACACGGTCATAAAGCCATGTCCGGTTTTTCCGTGTATCCCTAAGAACAGATGTCTCTATCTTTTTCCTCGACGGAGGAAGCTCATCTATCACGGATATTTCAAGATCTCCGTACACCGTGATAGCGAGGGTTCTCGGAATCGGGGTAGCCGTCATAACAAGCACGTCCGGCACCGCCGCTTTCTGTACAAGCTTGGCCCTCTGAACAACCCCGAACCTGTGCTGTTCATCTACTACCACGAACCCGAGAGCCTTAAAATCCACCGATTCCGAGATCAGAGCGTGGGTTCCCACCACGATATCGGCCTGCCCGGTCCTTATCTCTTCGTGAACACGAGATTTATCCGCTTTGGAGAGGGCGCTTTTAAGAAGAACTACGGTTACTCCTATGTTCTCGGTCATTTGTCGCATATTTCGAAAATGCTGCTCGGCCAGTATCTCTGTCGGAACCATAAGCGCGGCCTGATAACCGGACTCAACCGCCCGGAGCATGGAGGCAAGCGCAACAAGAGTTTTCCCGCTTCCCACATCACCCTGGAGAAGCCTGTTCATCGGGCTAGGGGAAACCATGTCGGCCGCTATCTCCGAAATAACTTTTTCCTGCGCGCGCGTAAGAGCAAAAGTGAGTGAGCGGAAAAGTTTTTCTGGAAGAGCGTCACTGGAGTTAAAAGATATGCCGTGACTTTCGTCTACCTTTCGCTTCTTGGAAAAAAGTCCGAGCTGAAGAACGAAAAACTCAAAGAATATAACGGTTCTGTGGGCCCGGGAATCCGCGACCGATCCGAGGTCGTCCAGATCAACCGGAAGCACATCGCCGGGCGGGAAATGCACCTGCTCAAGGGCCTCGGGCAAGTCCATCAGATCGTTTTTTTCCTGAATGTCTTTCGGGATCAATCCCTCGAAGTCCTGTGTATGAATATCAAGAGCGTTTCTTACCGCCTCCCTGAGTTTTTTTTGCCTGAGGCCTTCAGTAAGAGGGTAGACGGGGACAATTCTTCCGAACTGAAGAGGGTTCCCGATATCCTCTTCACTCTCTATTATTTCGATGTCCTGGGCAAGAGGGTGAATTATCTGAAGAGCCCTGCCGCCTGGAGCCACCGACACCTTACCATGAATTATGAAACTCATCCCCTTTTTAAAAATCCCCCTAAGGTAGGAAGGATTGTAATTAAACCAAGTGAGTCTCAGCTTGCCGGTCCCGTCGTAAATCACTACCTGAAAAAATCTCCTCTTCCTGTTTCTTATATCGCCCACAGAAGCGACCGTGCCCCTGACCGTGCAGAATTCTTCGGGAACGGCTTCGGAAATACTGACTATTTTTCTTCGGTCGTCGTATTTTCTGGGAGAGTAAAAAAGAAGGTCATAAACCGTGTGTATGGATTTTTTCGCGAGAAGCCCAGCAACCCTTGATCCGACCCCCCGAAGTCGTGTAACACTCGGAGAAGATGTGTCCGCGTCCAGGTGAGGTTTTTTTTTCGGAACTTGGGCTCGGGTGCGCTTCTTAGGCGAAACATCCCCACGGGCGTTCTCTTCTGAAAAGCTTATTGTTTCGCCAACGATTCTGAGCGCGGAAGATATTTTTTTTCTTTTCTCCCGCCGCCCCAATCTCTCGAAATCAGAAAAAGAATCCCGAAGCGCAGTTATTAGAGTTTTTATTTCTGAAGGAGGGTCAGATGTAAGGACTTTTGTGCATAAGTTCCTTACGTTTCCTCCCAGGTCTGGCATTCTGTCCAGAGTTGAAAAATTATCTTTTGAGGCAAATTTAAGAGGTTTTTCCAAAGAAAGCAGATTTTTTTCCAGCTCGCCCCGCATGATGAATCAGTTTTTTTCCGCTTTCGTGGTTTTTCTGACTATATTGCCGTCTTTATCGAGGTTAAGGGTGCTTCTACACTTGGGATAGCCGCTGCAGCCGAGAAACTGCCCGCGCCGGCTCCGCCGAACAACCATAGGCTTACCGCATTTCTCGCATTTGACGTCTTCGCGGATCTGGGGAGCCTCTTTATGCTTTAGGACAAGTCTGCCACTTTGTCTTGTGAGTTCCTTGGCGTGTTTACAGGCCGGATACCTTGAACAGGAGCGACACTGACCGTAGCGTCCCTCCTTTATCACCATGGGAGCTCCGCACTTGTCGCATTCGATATCATCGCAGATCTCGGGATCGGTTTTCTTCCCCACGATGATTTCCCCATCCTCCCCCCTTGTAAAGTCCTTTGCGTTCTTGCAGTCCGGATACCCCGAGCAGGAAAGAAACTGCCCGTAGCGCCCTTCCCTTATTACCATCGAGGC
>CAYSDX010000109.1:0-12820 GCA_964429945.1 uncultured Spirochaetia bacterium
CACGCACTCTCGGCACGATACCCAATCCCCAGCCCTTCCAGTTGATCGAGAGCGTCGGCTTGGTCTGGGCGGAGGCCTCGGGGACGAAACCGGGCAGGGTCAGCGAAAACAGCAGCGCCGCCAGAAAAAGAAACAGCGAAAAGAGAAAACGGGCGAGAGCGCGCGAAGGATCATACCGTCCGCCCCCCCCCTAAAATATTCTCCAGAGAAAAACTCCCGGACAGCTCTCCTCTTTACCTTTCCTGTAACGGCTAAGAACATGTCTTAATTATGCATCAGAATGAAACTTTTTGCAACCCGAGGGATTTGCCTGTAAGAAACAAATTGAAATGTCCGCCTTTTTTAACAAATCAGCTTCGAGGGCGAGCCCGAAGAAGCTGATTTGAAACCGCATATCATCCTGCCGCCGCGGCCCTCCTGCCCTCTTGCGCTTGTTCCGTGGAACTCCCGGATTTTGGAGAGAATCAGCCGGTTTTCAGGGGTTTTGATGTAAATTGCGGGGTAAAAAGTTTTTTGCCCCTTCTCAAACCCCTTGCCACGTATGGCTATACTCCACTACGCAAATGCCTCAGAAAACGCATTTACACGGATCCCCGGAGAGGATTTTTTTACATTTTAATCACTTTTTGTCTATAATTCCTGCCATGCAGATAAATCCTGTCGAAGACGAGAAGCTGTTTGAGAAGCTGGAGGAACTTGAGCGCAAGTTCGTTGAACTTGAGAGGGCGCTTGGCGACCCCGACATCTCCGCCCAGCAGAGAATCAAGTGCTCGAAAGAGCGTGCGGAGCTTGAGGATGTGGTTTCCGTTTACGGGCGACTTAAGGAAGTCGCCGAGGCGATAGAAGAAAACCGCAAGCTGCTTGATGACAGTGAACTTGCGTCTCTTGCCCGCGAGGAGATCGATGAGCTTTCGGAGGAGAAAAGCGAGCTTGAGCAGAGACTCAGAAAGCTTCTTCTGCCCAAGGATCCTAATCTTGGGAAAAACGTTTTCCTCGAGATTAGGGCTGGGGCCGGAGGGGAAGAGGCGGCGCTTTTCGCTGCTGACCTTCTCAGGATGTACTCAAGGTACTGCGAGAATCACCGCTGGAAGGTTGACACCATAACTCTAAACGAGACCGGGATCGGTGGAATAAAGGAACTCGTGGTGAAGATCGAAGGTCGGGAGGTTTACGGCAAGCTCAGATATGAAAGCGGGGTCCACAGGGTCCAGCGGATACCCTCGACCGAGGCGGGCGGGAGAATACATACCTCAACGGCGACCGTCGCCGTGCTGCCGGAGGCCGACGAAGTTGACGTGGAAGTAGACGAGAGGGAGCTCAAAGTAGATACCTTCAGATCTTCCGGTCCAGGGGGTCAGCACGTCAACAAGACGGATTCAGCGATAAGGATAACCCACCTTCCCACGGGAATCGTCGTTCAGTGCCAGGATGACCGCTCGCAGCAGAAAAACAGGGTTCACGCCATGAGCATGCTCCGTGCGAAACTTTACGAAATAGAGGAGAGCAAGCGCGCAAGCGAAATTTCGCAGACCAGGAAAACCCAGGTCGGAAGCGGGGACAGAAGCGAGAAGATAAGAACCTACAACTTTCCTCAGGGAAGGATAACCGACCACAGAATAGGTCTCACTCTCCATAAGATCGAGGGGGTGCTGGGAGGGGACCTGGATCCTCTGCTTGAACCGCTCGCGGCGCATTTTCAGGCTGAAAGCCTGAAAAACCTCTCGGATGGCTGAAGGCTTTTCCTGACTTGTATTTGCCGGCTTGGGCAATACAATATACCTTCAATGAAGGTTATATATCTGATTTCCGCCCTTTACCTGCTTTCTTCCCTTATCTACGGAACATACCTCTGGTCGCAGAAAAGAAAAATCTCTCGGGCGGGGGTCTATTTCGCCGTTGCGGGGGTGCTCCTTCATACTACGCTGCTCGTTGTTTTCTTGGTCCGCGGGGATATACTGGCCGGAAGCACTTCAAGGTCCCTTTTTATCTTTTCGTGGTTGATAGCGCTTGTCTTTTTAGTCTCGCAGTTAAGATTCAAAACTCCCGTGCTCGGTGCGTTTGTGCTCCCGGTGGCTTTTCTCGGGACCTTGCCCTACGTGATCATTCCCGACGGGATGATTACCCAGGACCCGACGCTTGCCAACCCCTGGATACTCGCGCACATACTGTCCATCTTCCTCGGGGAGGCGTTTTTCGCGATATCGTTTCTAGCGGGTGCGATCTACATATTCCAGGAAAACCAGCTGAAATCGAAAAGAATCGGAACCCACCTGAAAAAACTTCCTTCCCTGATAACCCTTGACAGGATAAACCACCTGAGTCTCCTGCTCGGGTTCCCGCTTCTTACCGTGAGTCTCATAATCGGTTTCATACTGGCAAGGGAGATATGGAGCGAGGGATGGACGTGGGGGGCCAAGGAGACTTGGTCTACGGTTACGTGGCTTCTTTACGCTTTTTTGATAAACGGACGTCTCTCCCTTGGATGGAGAGGCAGGAGGGCGGCGCTCGGGGCGGTGGTCGGATTCTGCATCGTGGTGGTGACGTTCGTGGTGGGATATATCTTCCCGGGGCAGCACAGATTCGATTGAAGCGGCTTGGGGTCTCCCGCAGCGCCGGTTTACAAAAATTCGGAAATAGCGTTATAATATATGCCCCGAATTACGGCAAAAAACTGTTTTAAGGAGGATTACTATGGCTGTAGCTAGAGTGACAGAAGTGATAGGATCATCCGAGAAGTCATGGGATGACGCTGTGCAGGAGGCTCTTGACAGAGCGAACAAGACGATAAGGGGTCTTACCGGGATCGAGGTAACGAAGATGAACGCCCGCATAGAAGACGGGAATATTACCGAGTACCGCTCCCACGTCAGAATCACCTTCATTCTGGAAGATTAGAATCTTCTTCTGGAGTGTTTTCCCAAAACTGAAAATAACGTGATGAATTGTTTCGTAAAATCACACGGGTTGGGAAATGACTATATTGTCTTAGACAGCGCCGAAATAGATTTTGATCTCGGCAAAGCCGCAATAGAACTCATATGCCACAGAAACTACGGCATAGGTTCGGACGGCATACTGCTTCTGGTCCCATCTACCAGAGGGGACTTCGGGCTCAGGATCCTGAACCCCGACGGAAGCGAGGCGGAAAAAAGCGGAAACGGGCTTAGAATTTTCGCCAAGTATCTCTACGAGAAAAAACACGCTTCGAGTAAAACTTTTTCCATAGATACCCCCGGAGGCCTTGTCACGGCCGAAGTTGAGGAAAAAGACGGGAAAGTACACCACGTCACGGTGGAAATGGGCGAGGCGACTTTCAGGGCGGATGAGATACCGGTGGCTATCGAAAAAGAGGAAGTGGTGGCGGAGCGGCTTGTGCTTGAGAAGGGGGAATTTGATTTTACGGCCGTTTCGGTGGGCAATCCCCACTGCGTTATTTTCTTTGACGAACTTAAGGAGGATCTCATAAGGGAACTCGGACCGGAGATAGAGAATCACCCTGTTTTCCCGAACAGAACGAATGTCCAGTTCGCTCAGGTGATCTCACCCGACAGCGTCCGTATTCTGATCTGGGAGAGAGGGGCCGGTTACACACTTGCCTCCGGAAGCAGTTCCTGCGCGGTTGCCGCCGCGTGCGTGAAATCGGGTCTTGCGAACCGGAAGCTCAGAGTCTTGATGCCTGGAGGGCATCTCGACATAAATGTCGGGGAGGATTGGTCAATCACGATGCGCGGTGAAGTGGAAGAGGTTTTTTCAGGAATACTGAGCGACGACCTGCTTTACAGACTGAAAAATCCCTCGCCATAGACTTGTAGAGCGACCGATTCGTTTTTTTGATGGAAAAACTGCTTTTAACTGCTGACGTTGTGGTTCCGGTAAGTTCAGAACCGATTCGAAACGGGGCAGTCGTTGTAGATCAGGGACATATAATTGACGTCGGGACGTCTGGGGAAATGGAGACCGCCCATCCCGGCTTGCGGAAAATAAGGAAGCCGAATTCCATCATACTCCCCGGGTTCATAAACGCCCACACCCATCTTGAACTCAGCTGGACTAGGGGAAAGATCCGGGGTTTTGAAGATTTTGCCGGATGGCTTGAGCGGTTAATAACTCTTAAGTCCGGCGGGATTGACGAGAACCTGATGGAAGATTCGATGAGGATGGGGGTCCGCGAGGTCATCGGGAGTGGAGTCACAACCGTCGGGGAAATATCCTCTTTGGATTTTGGCGGGAGACATATGCTTGAAAACTCGGGAATGAGAATCATCGCGTTTCTCGAGCTTTTTGACCGCGTTTCAAAAAGGCTTTCCTCGCTTGAATTTCGAAGCGAAGGCCTTTACGAGGAAAGACCTTTCCCCCATGCTCCCTATTCCTGCAGCCCGGAATTTCTCGATGCGGTTTTTGCCTGCGCCCGCGAAAACGCAGTTGCAGTGGGAATCCACCTGGGCGAGAGTCCCGATGAAGTCAGTTTTCTAAAGAACCTGCCCAACGAATTTGAGCGTAAGATCTTTCCGCTTATAAAAAAGGAAACCTTCAAAAGGCCCGGGGCCGAAACCCCGACGCGCTACATAGACGGGTTCCTGCGTGGAGAGGACGTAAGACTCTCCGCCGTTCACATGGTACAGGTAGCGGCCGAGGACATGGAAATAATCCAAAGGGCCGATATAGGCGTGATTCTCTGTCCCAGAAGCAATGTTTTTCTTAACGTGGGGAAACCGAACCTGCGGCAGATGTGCGGTTATGAAAGAGTAGGGCTTGGGACTGACGGACTCTCAAGCAACTCGGATCTTGATTTCTTTGAGGAGATAAGATCTCTGCATGACATTATGGTTGAGCAGGGAATATCGCAAAGCGCCCGCCAGGCGGTTTATTTCGCAACTCTCGGCGGAGCGAAAGCCCTTTTTATCGAAGAGAAGACGGGAAGTCTTGAGATTGGAAAGAGTGCCGACATCATATGCGTTGACCATCAGGGGGAGATCGCTTCTCACCCGTATTCCTGCATAGTGTCTTCAAAACCGGAGAATCTTCAGTTCTCAATGGTGGGGGGGAATTTCATCTACCGTAAAGACTCCCGTGTTTGTCGCGAGCATTAGTTTTCCTGGTATCCACGATGACCGAGTCAAAGCCCGAAAAGCTTTTCGTCTATGGAACCCTGAGAAAGGGCGGGGCTAGGAGCGGTCACCTTGAGCGATGCAGGCTGCTTAGGATGATGAAAGTTCCGGGAACTCTCTACAGCACACCTCTTGGTTATCCGGCGGCCGTGTTTGACGAGACATCCTCGCTTGCGATTCATGGGGAGCTTTACGAACTTCCGCCGGATTCCGAAGTTTTTATCAGGAGCGTGGATTGTCTTGAGGGCGTGGATGAAAAACTGTTTTCAAGATCGGCTATCCGCTGCGAAGAAGAGTTTTTTTACGCCTATGAACCCGCTGCGGAACTCAGAAGACAGATTGGGGATGCGGACATAATAAAAAGCGGCAACTGGTTTTTCTCTCCGGATCTCCGCGAAGCGGACCTTTTTTCTTTTGCCGTTAGTTTTGAGAACATACAGAAACGGTATTACAGGATGAGACCCGACGGCAGTGGCGAAGAGAACATTTTTCTTGAGGGTACGGTCCCCGTTTTGGTTACCTGTCCGCACTCAACCGCTCACACGAGGATGGGGAAACTAAAACGCCATGAATTCTACACCGCCGCTCTAGGGGCCGTGATGCACTTGGCCCTCGGTTGCCATTTTCTTTACGCGAACAGGGAACAGGAAACGGACCCTAATTACTACGATGACTGCGATTTTAAGACTACGCTTGGAAAAATCCTCTCCGAAAGAGAAATAAATCTTGTCGTGGACATGCACGGCACCGGAAACGAGAAGCCCGAGGATCTGTTTCCGGGCGTGGGGACGGAGGGTGAGTTTCTTCTTTCGGCTCCCGATGTTCTTGATATGTTTTATCTGGCTGCCGAGGAACATGGAATCGTGGCCGGGGGAGTGGATATATTCCCCGCGGCAAGACAGATGACCGTGGCCAAGTTCGTTGCGAGCCAGTTTTCGGTTCCCGCGATACAGATAGAGATAAGCGACAGGTTGAGGATGCCATGGCGGCGGGAAGAAGAGTTTCGCCGTCTCATAGGGTTTTTTCTGGAATTTATCGAGAAAGTGATTTTGGAGAAAGCAGTCTGAGACGACAACGCGCTGTGTCTTGAGAAGCTTAAGAAAGTCAGCCGCAGAGAATATCAAGCCTTGGACTCTCGGCTATGATTCCCTTTTTGTGGGCTTTCTTGAAAAGATACTCAAGGGCCCCGGTTCCGCTTTCCCCAAGGTTTCTGGTCCATTCGTTTACGTACATCAAAACGAACTTCTCTCCCGTGTCCTCGCTCATTCCCCTCCCAAAGCGCATTGCGTAATCAAGAGCCTCTTTTTTGTTAGAAAGAGCATATTCTATGCTTTCTTTATGTACCCGGAGGACTTCGGCATCAAGTCCGCGGGGGATGTCCCTTCGAAGGACGTTTAGCCCAAGGGGCATCGGAAGATCGGTTTCCTCGGCCCAGACCACTCCAAGATCGAGCAGAAGCTCAAAACCCATGTCTTCGTAGGTAAGCTGCCCTTCATGTATCAGGAGACCTGCATCTACTTCTCCCTCAAGCACCTTCTCCATGATGTCGTCAAAAGGCACTTCCACGGGGATGAAATCATCCGCGTAGAGACTCAGAAGAAGGTGCGCGGTCGTGAGTTTTCCAGGTACCGCGACGGTTTTTCCCCTGAGGTCGGAAATCTTTTCTCTGGCTACCACTATGGGGCCGTAGCCTTTCCCCATGCTGGCTCCGCAGGAGAGGATGCGGTAACGATCCTGCACGCTCAGGTATCCGTGGGCGGAGATTGCCGTGACTTCGAGTTGCGCTTCCATGGCTCTTTTGTTAAGGGACTGTATGTCTTCAATCACGTGCTCAAAGTCGATTTCCTCGGAAGTTATCTTTCCGCTTGCTATGGCGTAGAACATGAACGCGTCGTCCGCATCAGGACTGTGGCCCAGTTTCATGATCCGTTTTTCCATTCTCGTCTCCTTGTGGGTTTCGTCTCCGAGGGGTCTGCGTAGAAGTCGATTTCGTTTTTCTTCTCTATTTCGCCAAGCTCGAAAAGAAGGTCTCTGTATTTGATGAGTCCGTCAATCTTGGAGTCGTCAAGGTCGTATTTGATCCTTTCCTCAAGGTAAGTCAGGCACTGCTCCCTGCTGAGCCCCAGTTTTCGAGATTCGATATCCACTATTTCCGAAATGAGTTTTTCTCCCTCTTCCCTGACCGAGAGAAGGCATCTGCAACCTTCACCGGTGGTATCGTCTCCCTTCCTGATCGCCATTACCGCGTATACGAAGGGAAGGGCTGTCTGCTTTGTCCAGATCTCCCCCAGATCGTACGCGAAAGCGGAATTGTCGGTGCAGAGATGACGTGCCTGGAGGCCCGCGTTGCCGATAAGCATCCCCGCGTCAACTCCCTTGAGGAAACCATTCCCGGGTTCTCTTTTTACGTACTCGGGCTTTAGACCGAAAAAAAGCTCAAGAACGATTCTCAGCAGGGCCGTTGAGCTTCTTGACCTGTTGTCGACCGATACGCTTTGTATTTCCGTTATCTTCTTGCGCGCCTTGAGTATGACGCTGTCAATTTTCCCGAAAGAAGATATGGAGAGGTCCGGCAGAATGGAGTAGTCGTCCGTTCTTAAAAATTCAACCGAAGGAATGGGCGCGACATCCACCACTCCTTCCGACAGGTTCTCGGAAAGGAGGAAAGGGTCAAAGTACATTATGTTGAAGCTGTGGTTCAAAAACCCTTTTTCCAAAGGATAAATGAGAGGCTTCATGTTAAGAAAAGGCGCTGCTCCGAGATTTATCAAAGGACGGTCCCCCTTTTTTCGTTCATAGGTAAGCGTCCTGTATTTCCTGGCCTTTTGTCCACCTGCTCGGAAGAAATATCTTCTGGTAAATCGAGAGCGCGTAAAGATCGGTCATTCCCGCTATGAAATCGCATACGGCTCTCTCCAGAGTCTCATCCTCCCGTACGGGCATCTTACAAAAGTTCTCGCGGAAGATTTTCTCGTTCTCACAGAAATACAAGTAGAGTTCCTTGACGACTTTTTTGGATTTGTTATGAAGCGAGAGCAGTCGCTCGCTGGCGTAGACGTTCTCGTAGAGATATTTTCTGAGCCCCAAAAGCGCTTCAAACACTTCCTCGCTCATCAGAATTCTCATCCTGTCCCTTGCGATGGTCTGCTCCACGATGTCGACTACCATCGTGTTTATTCTCTGCGAGGCCGTTTCTCCGAGGACCGAGATGTACTCTGCGGGAACGTCGCCGGGGGATATGATACCCGAGCGGATTGCGTCATCAAGATCGTGATTTGCGTAGGCGACAAGGTCAGAGATCTTGGTTACCTGCCCCTCGAGGGTGAGTGGTCTGTTCTCCTCGGTTTCTATTCCTTCTTTGCCCCATCCCTTGGAATGCTTGGCTATTCCCTCCCTGACCTCGTGCGTTAGATTAAGCCCCGCTCCGTCGCGCTCAAGCACGTCCACCACTCTTACGCTCTGGAGAACATGCTTGAATCCGCCGGGAAACACCTCGTCGAGTCCTTCTTCGCCTGAGTGGCCGAAAGGGGTATGACCCAGATCGTGGCCGAGCGCTATGGCTTCGGTCAGGTCTTCGTTCAGCATGAGGGCTTTGGATATGGTCCTGGCTATCTGGGAGACCTCTATTACGTGAGTAAGCCTCGTTCGGTAGTGATCGTTGGTGGGGGAAATAAACACTTGGGTTTTATGTTTCAGTCTCCTGAAGGCCTTGGAATGAATTACCCTGTCCCGGTCCCTCTGAAAGCATGTTCTTATGTCGCATTCGCGCTCCGGCTGCGTTCTTCCTTTGGATTCGCAGCTCAGAGTCGCTATGGGGCTGAGCAGTTTTTTTTCGTTTTCCTCGGTCTGTTTCCGTATAAGCAAAGTGTCTCGAACCTCTTTTTACGGCAGTCTTACAAGCACTCCCTTCTCCGAGAGGAACTCCTTGGCCTCGTTTATCGAGTACTTGCCGTAATGAAAAATCGAGGCGCACAGGACGGCGTCCGCGCGTCCCTCTTCCACGGCTTCAAGCAGATGTTCAAGTTGCCCTGCGCCTCCCGAAGCTATAACCGGGATGCCGACGGTCTCTGAGATTGTTCTTGTGAGTTCAAGGTCGTACCCGTCCTCCGTACCGTCCCTGTCCATGCTGGTAAGAAGGATCTCCCCCGCTCCGAAATTCTCCATCATCGCGGCCCAGCTGACGGCGTCTATTCCCGTCGGATTACGCCCGCCGTGGGTGAAAACTTCCCACCCCCCGCCGTTTCTTCTCCTTGCGTCTATGGCAACCACTATGCACTGGCTTCCGAACCTGTCAGAAGCCCGTCTTACAAATTCGGGGTCCGTTATAGCCGCCGTGTTGATCGTAACTTTATCCGCTCCGGCCAGCAGAAGTTCCCTTACGTCATCCACGGTTCTAAGTCCCCCTCCGACGGTGAGGGGGACGAAAACCTCGCTCGCTGTCCGCTCGACCACGTCTATCATCGTTTTTCTTTTTTCATGGGAGGCCGTGATGTCGAGAAAGGTTATCTCGTCTGCGCCCTCGTCGCTGTATTTTTTCGCTACCTCGACAGGATCTCCGGCGTCCCTTAGGTTAACGAATTGGATTCCCTTAACCACTCTTCCGTCCTTTACGTCAAGGCACGGGATTATTCTCTTGGAAACCATCTTATTGGAACCTTCTTATGGTGTTTTCAAGATCTATGGAACCTGAGTAAAGCGATTTTCCCAGTATCGCCCCCAGCAGGTTGTCATCCCCGATGGACTCTATTTCGCTCAGGTCGGAGAGCGATGCGATGCCTCCTGAGACGATTACCGGAAGGGGGCACATGGAAAGAAAGCCTTTTACTGAAGCCGTGTCTATTCCCTCCATGGTTCCGTCCCTGTCGACGTTTGTGTGAATCACAAGCGACACGCCGATATCGCGGAATTCAAACATAGTCCGGGCAATGCTGGTGTCTATGGTTTCTTTCCATCCGCGAAGGGCTATCTTTCCTCCCTTCGTATCCACTCCTACTGCTATTTTTCCGGGAAATCTCCCGCAGATATCCTCGAGAAAAGCCCTGTCTGTAAAAGCCGAAGTGCCTATTATCACTCTCTCGATACCGACTTCAAGATACTTCTCGACGGTGGCGATGTTTCTTATCCCCCCTCCGACCTGAACGTTTGAGGAGACGGAACGAACTATTGCCTCCACCGCTTCGAAATTCCGTGGATTTCCCCTGAAAGCTCCGTCAAGATCCACAACATGAATCCACTCGGCTCCGCACTGCTCCCACTTTTTTGCGGTATCGGAAGGGCTGTTTGAAAACACGGTCTCCGTGCCTTCTTCTCCCTTCAGAAGTCGTACGCAGTTTCCGTTCTTTAAGTCTATGGCGGGGATTATGAGCAATTCAGAACCTCATTGAACTAGAAGAACCACGGGAAATAATACACAAGCGGAAGAGTTATTATAAGGATGTTTCGAAAAAATACCGATAAATCTACTATTCTGCTCCTGTCATCCTCCCACAGTTAACTCGAGGATTCATGTGCGGCATATAAACACACGTGCGAGCAGGGCTTCGACATTTTTCCGCAGAATCCGTAGAATGGCTTAAAAGAGAGTCTCGGAACCCGACGCGGACCCGCTGCTCTATGGCAAAAGCACTGTGCGAGCTTGAGCAATGGAAAAACTCCGGAGGAGAATTCTGTCTCGCTTCAGCCCGCAAGGCTCTTCCGAAGATAGCGAACAAAGCGGGCTTTTCCCTTCCCCCGTCAAAACCCATGGTCACAGGCATATCCTGCGGAGCGGGGAGCGTGGAGGTTGCGGCTGATTTTCCCGACAACAGGGTTTCATGCCGTATTGAAGAACTCCGGGACATATCCCTTGAGATTGCGGGGGACAAGGACAAGAGCCGTTGGCGTTCAATGATGGCCTCTCATCACCCCCGGGGATGGAGCAGGACTCCCGGCAAGCAGATAGACTACTGGATAAAGTCCGCAAGCCGCGGAGCGCTGGGGGGTATAGGGTTCTGCGCGGCGAGCTGGCATCAGGGCGCTCGGGACAAGCGTATAGGATGGTCGCAGAGGGCCAGGGCGCGCAATCTTGAGTATGTGGTGAACAACCACAGGTTTCTGCTGCTTCCGGTTTCGGCTGGAACCGTAGAAAATCACCCGGTTCTTCGAGTCAGCTGTGTGGTAGTGACAGATCCTGCTCAGTCTGGAGAATCACGCAGTATTTTCTTCCTGATTTCCCTAAGCGTGAGTCTGCGGGATTTAAGTTCGCTTATCAATCTTATTCTTTCAACCATCTCCTGTGCGTAGAGTTGATACCCGGCTTCGGTAATCTCGGCGACTTCAAGCAGACCCTCCTTGGTCCAGTGGCGTATGGTGGAATTTCTCTGGCTGACCAGCTTTGCCAGCTCCCCGATCTTAAGCAGGGGACCTTTGCCGTCACCTGTGTCCGTTTTGCCTTTGATTGCCTTGAGATATATATCAAGTGAACGATTAACTGCCCGTGCGATAATTTTCATGTAAGCGTCTTTAGGGCCGCCCAGTTGCGCTCTTTCAAGTGAGTTGATGTAAGCCAGCCGGTCACGGCTGCGTATTATCGCTGCCGGGTAACCCGACATGAGCAGGATCATGTTCATTAGAAGTCGTGCCGTGCGGCCGTTGCCGTCGGTAAACGGGTGGATGGTAACCAGCCGGTAATGAGCTTCCGCAGCCAATTCTACCGGGTGCATGTCGGTTGCCAGCTTGAGCCATTTCGCTAATCCGTTCATCAGGTCAGTCACTTTGCGTGGATTCGGCAGGACCACCGCCGAACCGGAGATTCGCACCGGCGTCACGCGATAACGACCGGCATTTAGATCATCAATGCCTTTCATGATAAGATAGTGAATATGCAGGATGTCCTCTTCGGTCAGCGAATGCGGCCTGCGTTTAACTTGTCCTTTCACCCAGTCGAGAGCACGGGCGTGGTTTACGGCTTCCATGTGCTCCAGAAGTGATTTTCCCCCGATGGCGAGACCTTTTTCGATTACCAGCGCGGTTTCACGGCGACCTAGCGTATTTCCTTCAATTGCGTTGCTCGTATAGGTCAACTCAACCCGGAACCATTCGTCCAGATTGGTTAGAAGCGCGTCAGGCAGTGGCTCATACTCGTCCAGCAGTTTCTTTTTTGCGGTCAGTTTTGCATATTTCATGCAATAAACTATAAACTATAACGTTATGGTTTTCAAGCTAGATAAAAGTCAAGCAACTCTGCGCTGTTGAGGGACACTCTGAGACGGGGTGGGAACTTTTATAGTTCCCTATTGCTGTTATGATTGGGCATCTTCACTACTGCATGAGACTTGCTCAATATTTGGTATTCGCATGAAAGAAATCCTCATTCGCATTGTGTATAGTTCTACCAACATCCCGTTAGCAATGAATGGCTTATTAACGAGTGCGGTTCGCGCTGCCTGATGCCTGGTCAGGCGCTGTTTCCGGTGCTTGCGTTAATATCGTCGGGAAAAACAATAAATGTTCTCGTGGTTTCAAGTTTGAAACGCAACTTTTGAAGTAGATTAAAAGGGCAAGTTGCAGTAATCTTCGCAACTCTCTCTTAACTAGTGTCTGTCAGAAAAGGTCTAACTGACTGAAATAAAACAAATTATCCTTGATTTTCTATGGTGAAGATTCTCCATATATGGTACAATTGTACCTGAGTTATCAACATATAGGGCCTTTTAAGAGAATCTTCGGAGAAT
>CAYSDX010000110.1:0-3225 GCA_964429945.1 uncultured Spirochaetia bacterium
GGGTGGGCTTCGAGGAATCGGGAGAAACCGGTGAAGGAATAAATTTCTGGGGAAATTCCTTTGTGTGTGACCCCCAGGGAGCGGTGATCTGCGAGGCTTCCGGCGAGAGAGACGAGATCATACTGGCCGACATCGATCTTAGAAAGCTTGAGGAGACCAGAAGGAACTGGCCCTTTCTTCGGGACCGAAGAATTGACGCCTACTCCGAGCTTCGGCGAAGATTTATCGACAATGATTTCGGTACCTGAAATTGAGTGATTCTTCAGCGGTTCGTTACAGACTTCCAGCTGAATGGGAACCTCACGACGCCACTTGGCTTGTGTGGCCGCAGAACGTAAGCGATTGGCCGGGGAAATTCTCGGGGATCGAGAGGGTGTACCGCGAAATTGTAAGCCACCTATCAGAATCAGAGAAGGTGAGAATAATAGTTGACTCCGGAGGAACACAGAAGCGGGCCGAGGGGTTTCTCAGGGAAGAATCAACTGATCTTAGCAACGTGGAGTTCTACGAGTGCCCCACAGACAGATCCTGGATACGGGATTCCGGCCCCTTTTTCGTAAGAGATGATTCCGGGGGGCTGAGCGTGCTTGATTTCGGGTTTAACGGATGGGCTAAGTACCCAGACTGGGAAAACGACGACATGATTCCGGGGTTCGTGGCCAAGACCCTTCGTCTTGACTCAGAAACCCCTGCATGTGTTGGAAGGAAAATCATTCTTGAGGGCGGAAGCATTGACGTAAACGGAGAAGGCTTCTTAATAACAACTAAGCAGTGTCTTCTAAGTACGGAGAAACAGGTAAGGAATCTTTCTTTCGGGAAAAACGACTACGAGGCGGTGTTCTCTGAGTATTTCGGCGCAACGAACGTTCTCTGGCTTAACGGAGGCATAGAGGGAGATGATACAAACGGCCATGTTGACGATATATGTAGGTTTACAGACCCCAGCACGGTTGTCTTATGCCTTGAGAACAACGCTGAAGACCCGAATTACCGCCCGCTTCGCGAAAACCTTGAGATACTCCAAGACCTAGAGCTTGAGGATGGAGGAAAAATTGAAATTGTCCCCCTCCCGATGCCATCGCCGCTTTTTTTCGACGGAGAAAGACTTCCGGCAACTTATGCCAATTTCTACGTCTCAAACGAAAAAATTCTCGTCCCCGTCTATAACGATTCAAAAGACCGCGAGGCGCTCGGCGTACTGTCGGAACTTTTTCCCAAAAGACATGTCGTCGGAATTGACTGCATCGACCTTGTGTGGGGATTCGGAGCTATCCACTGCATGACAAAGGAAGAGCCTCTTAGCTGACCGCGCAAACTCAGACCGAGCTAATTCCTCGGGGATATTGGGAATTTAACCGTCTTGACCTTGAGGAAAGGGAAATAGACATGCATTCAGCCGAAGAAATCATCTATACCTCTCTACGATTTAATCAAAGGAGAAGTCCAGCGAGAGAGGCTTATATGAAGCGGTTTTTTCAATTACCAGCACCAATTACTCCTCAAGGCCTTCCAGCAAGCAAGCGGCCAGCCAATCTCTACTGCATTCCAAAGAACTATAAGAAATATGATTGCTGTAATAACAACCGGGAAACCAACCAAAAATGTAGAGTATAGACTTTACAATGTTCCAGCGCTTCTCGCGGGCGAGCTCGGCTATCTCGCGGTCGCGAAGCGCGACGAATGCCCAAAGATCAGGTGGCATGTCGCTTCTGGCGCTGGGCTTTGGGAAAAGTTCGTAGAGAGCGAGCCGAGTTTTCTTATATATCTCATGCGCTTTCTCATGTATCGCAAACGCTATACCCCACAAAAGAGCGGCGAAAAACAATACCAAGAAAATTAACTCAACTTTTTTCCAAAAAGTGGCCTCAATGAATAGTTGATAAAATTCCATTCTCTATTATAATCCCTAATCACTGTGAAACCAGATTAACCCCTTCGTACTCAAGAATCGCCCTTTTCACGTCAAGCCCCCAGCGGTAGCCGTGAAGATCCCCCGCCTTCCCTATAATACGGTGGCAAGGCACCAAATAAGCAATCGGATTTCCCGCCACGGCATTTGAGACGGCCCTTACGGCAGTAGGCACTCCTGCCGACTCCGCGAGTTCTGAATAGGACAAGGTCTCACCCTCCCGAACCTCCATCAGCTTTTCCCATACCTTGAGCTGAAACCGTGTTCCTAGGAGCAGTATCTCCGGAGGCCGTCTTCCTGGGGAAAGCAGCAAGTTCCGCAATACTTCGGCAGTCTTTTTGTCATCCCTTCTGTTCTTCGGGTTCGGCCACACCTTCCTGAATTCTTCCAAGTGGGTTTCAGGATCGGCGCGGAAAAAACTCATATGGCATATAGCTTCTTCGCAGATCCCGATAAGACATTTTCCAAACGGGGTGCCGTGGATCCCGTAGATAATGCGCATCCCGGACCTGGCCTCTTTCTTCTTCCCAGAAGAAATCTCTTTTGTGTTAACCACAATATCCCGCCATAAGTGGTTCGGAAAGCTTTCCAAGACTCTATTATCGTGGATTTTCCCATTTATCGACTGCAAAGCAAAACTACCTCCTTCCGAAGATTGATCTCGCTATTATCATCTTGTGTATCTCGTTTGTGCCTTCGTATATCTCCCCGACCTTGGAATCCCTGTAGATCTCCTCAACCTTGTAGGTGGAAGAGTCGTGGGCAAGTTCCACCATAAGCCCGAGACCTCCGAATATCTGAACGGCGTCGCGGGCCATGGTAACGCTTATCTCCGAGCCGTAGTACTTGGCGGCGGATGTCTCGAAAGTCGGGAAAGGATCCCAATTGTCAAGGCAAAGCGCGGCCTTCAGATACAGATTCCTAGCGTTTTCTATCTCAACGGCCCTCTGCGCCAGCAAAAACTGCCAGTACTGAAAATCTGCTATCTTTTTTCCGAAAGCTTCCCTCTCGTTCATGAACTCCACGCATTCGTCAAACGCCGACTGCGCCATCCCCACCCCGCTAGCTCCGATTCCCGTCCTTCCGTAAAGAAGGGAATTAACGGCGACCCGAAGACCGTCCCCTTCCTTGCCTATCAGGTTTTCCCTGGGCACCTCCACATCCTTAAGGTATATGTCGTAGGTAAGCTCCCCCCTGTTTCCAAGCTTTTTGTCCGGAGCGCTTACGGAACAGCCCGGCGAATCAAGATCGACCACTATCATTATGGACTTGCCTCTGCCTGCGCTTGCGAGCAGGGTCACGAAATCCGCTACCCC
>CAYSDX010000111.1:0-6949 GCA_964429945.1 uncultured Spirochaetia bacterium
GGTTTTGTACGGAAACTGCCTGGCAAAAAGGAGTTGAGAGAAAAAAAGGCAGAAAGAGATAAAAAAACTGTCAGGAATATGAATCAGTTACAGAGCGAAAAATCGGGAAAACAAGAATATTTTTTGCGCGGAAAGTAGGTTTCATAGTTTCTCCAGTTAATATCCTCCTGTGTCGGATTAAAGTTCCTTGGGCCGGCATCTGTTTGTTTAAGTCACCCGATTTGCGTGAATATGGTAGAACTGCTATAATCTGAAATGACAAAGAAGATACTCAAGCCCGTAGAATGGGTTGGTTCAAGTAAAGAAAACCTTAAGGAATTTCCGGATCTGGTGCAGGATCGGGTTGGTTTTGCGTTGTACCAAGCACAGGTGGGGTTAAAGCACCGCGATGCCAAGCCTCTTAGGGGATTGGGTTCCAGTGTCTTAGAAGTCGTCTCACGACACGACGGTGATACCTATCGGGCGGTGTATACAGTACGGTTTAAGGCAGCGGTCTATGTCCTGCATGTCTTCCAAAAGAAGGCCAAGCGGGGTGCTAGGACGCCAAAACATGATATTGATTTGATCAGGGACAGACTAAAAGTAGCAGAACAACACTACAAAAACACATATGACGGAGGTTAAATCAATGGAGACGGAGGAAACGAGGGTCGAACGTGGCAGCGACAATATATTTGCAGACTTGGGTCACCCAGAACCTGAGGTCCATTTGCTAAAAGCGGAACTTGTAACCCGCATTGACAGAATTATTCGCCGTCGCAAATTAAAACAGGTCGAGGCAGCGAAGTTGCTTGGGTTATCTCAACCTGATGTCTCGCGTCTTCTGCGAGGAGATTTTCGGGATTACTCCGTGGAGAGGCTCCTACGCCTCTTGACGGCACTGGGACGGGATGTAGAAATCATCATTCGAGAACCCCGTTCGCAGCGACAAGGAAGGCTCAGTATTGGAGCATCATAGATGCAACTGGTGCCGACGGAGTTATGACCACCTATTTCATATTAAGGCAACTTAAAACGGCGAGCAGATAAAACGACCATGAAAAAAGCGTTTATATGCGGCCTTTACATTTTTTTTCTTCTTTTTTTCTTTTCTTTTCAGTTGTTCCCAACTTATTCACGAGCGCAATCCCCTGGAGAGGAAATTTTCATACAAGGGAAATGCGCAAGATGCCATACGCTTGGAAGGGGTAGGTTTGTGGGCCCCGACCTTCTGGGTGTAGGGGATAGGTACTCAAGGGATGATCTGATCAGGTGGGCCCGGAACCCAGAGAGCATCTACGCGGAGAAGAAGAAAAAACCGATAAACGAAGGCTACCCGCCGATGCCGCCTATGAATCTTTCGGAAAGCGATGCCCAGAAGGTTGCCGATTACCTCCTGGGTTACACGCCTCCCCCCGATCTTTCGGAAAACGGAATGATAACGGGTCAGGTAAAGAACGTCACAACACAGAAACCGCAAGAGGGTCAGGATGTCGTTTTGATTTCATACATGGGAGACAGGAAGGAAGAACGACACTTCGCCAAATCGGATTCGCTGGGCAGATTCTCTTTTCCCTCGCTGCGGTGGGACAGAAGCTATGAGATCATGCTTTTTCACCAGGGAGTCCAGTACGTTTCGGGAAAGATGGTTTTTCTTCCGGGAGAAGACAAGATCACCCTGGATCTCCCTGTCTACGACACTACAAGTTCGGATGAGAACATCTCCTTGCTATCGTTAAACGTGATTATCTGCCCGGATGACGAAGGCGCCAAGGTGAATGTAACATCCCTTCACGCCTTTGAGAACTCGGGCGACACCGTTTTTACCGGAGAGCAGACAGAATCGGATACTACGACGCTTGTCTTTCCGATTCCCGAAAAGGCGGTAGACCTTACTTTTTCAGACAGCATTAATCCAGAGGCCGTTGTAAGGAAAGAAGAAAGGCTTTACAGCAGACTTCCTTTTCTTCCGGGGATAAAAAGGGCTGCTCTTGGTTACTCTCTCCCTCTTTCGCAAATCGGGGAGAAGTTCTCGATAAGTTTTAACTATGAAGTCGGTGACCTTGCGGTGTTTGTAAGAAAAACGGAACTCGGAATCCAGGTAAAGCAACCCGGAGCGGTTGCAGAAGATATCATGATTCACGACGAGGCGTTTTTGAAATACGTGCTGTCAGACATAAAACCTGGCAGCATAGTTGTAGTCGTTTCCAATACTTCCTTTCTTAAAAACAACCTGAGCAGATATCTGCCCGTGGCGCTCTTCTTTGTCTTTGCCGCAGTGGGAATCATGTATTTTTTCATCCGGACTTAACTTTATTTCCCGGTTGCTGGTTTATGGCCTCACCGCATCAAGGTTTTCAGAGGACTAAAAGTGTCTCCTTTAGGTTTTTGACATTTTTTCACAATACACTGGACAACATATCTCGCAGTTTTATCACTCAAAATAAAGTGTTATATTTGTAACAAACAGGCTTAGCCAATGGATCGCTTTGTCAGATTAGACTTGTTGTTGTAGCGTGGATCAGCGTTATTCTAGTCTCCCCTTGTTTTATAACAAAAGCGGAGGTTAATATGATGCTACACGTTAAAATGTGCGTAGAAATGCTAGCGACGCTGTGGAGGCTTGGAGACATGCTGATCTGCGCAAGGAATGCAGTTTAAGACGGGGTGGCCCTGACAGGCTAGGATGCGTCGCTAAGGGGAGGTTCGATTCCTCCCCTCCACATCAAAGTTAGGAAATTAATCTTTGTTGCTAAAATCCTTCTATACGTAACAGAATCTGTGAAAAAGAAGGTTCCAAGAAGTAAAATCAAATGGTTCACAACATTAACTTTCTTAGAGAAGGAGTTTATTCAGATAGACATAAGAGGGTCCTAACTTTATGAGAATACGTATCCGACCACATGAAATCGATATAACAGAGGAAGAACCATTCAAGAACGACTTGCTTGGTCGTAAAGAATCCGCGGAAGTCTTAACCCATCTCGCCGAATCTATAGAAGGTCCATGTGTCCTAGCCATTGAAGCTGCATGGGGAACCGGCAAGACCACATTTCTTAAAATGTGGTCACATCATCTTCGTAAAATCGAATTCCCTGTAATTGAATTCAACGCATGGGAAACAGATTTTTCTGGGGACCCCTTCATTGCCCTTTGTACGGAACTAACGGAGGGGATTAATAATAAGTTCGATAAGAATAACAAAACAGGCAAAAAAGATTGGATCGAAAAAATCAACTCCTTGAAAAAAGCCGCTGGAACCGTGGTTCAACTTGCCGCTCCAGGGGTTGTTCGATCTCTAACCAGCGGAATGTTGGATATTGGCCCGCTACTGGAAAAACAGTCTGATCATTCCTCAGCTTCATCCACAGAAGACAGATTAAATCAATATCTGGACGCAAAAAAATGCTTGGGTGAGTTTAATCGTGTTCTGCGAGATGTCGCTATTACGCTGTCAAACTCTCACAAGAATCGACCTCTGATCGTAGTAATTGATGAACTGGATAGGTGTCGTCCTTCTTATGCCGTTGAACTACTTGAAGTCGTTAAGCACCTGTTTGAAGTGGATCATATTGTTTTCGTGTTAGCTATCAATCGTTCTGAACTTGCGCACTCAGTTAGGACCCTCTATGGCAGCGGATTTGATGCTGAGAGATATCTGTGTCGGTTTTTTGATGTTGACTTCAGACTTCCAGAACCTGAACGAAAAGCTTTTATAGATGCAATGATTAGTGCAGTAAAGATCGAAGAATATTTCAAAAGAACTCTTGACAAAAAGGTGCGCACGAATGCCCTTTCATTCTTGTTGCAGGCTTTTTTCAGCGACCCTGATCTCAGTCTTCGAACAATACAGGAGGCCATTTATCGCCTTGGTTTGGTATTTGCATCCTTACGCAGTGACCAGTACTCCTTCATTTCAATGGCTGTTGTGCTCCTAATCATCCGGACAATCGATTCAGACATCTATTACAGGTTAGTCCGTGGCGAAGTTACCGACTCCGAGGTGGTTAAAATGGTATTTGATCGCTCTAGTATGAAAGACTTGCGGCAAAGAAGAGAAGGAGCTTTCTTTGAAGCCATGGTTATTTTGGGTATGAAAGAGGGGACCAGTGAATTTTTTTTAGGTGCAATTCAATCGCCGCTTTACAAGAAGTACGAGGATATAGTTGAAAGCGAATCATATGATCCTGTGGAAATTGCAGATCATAGATATGCATCTGAAGTCTTCGAATTTATCGAGAGACTTCGTGGAGAATCACGCGATGAAGGAATGCTTGGATTCAAGCACTCAGCTCAAAGGCTTGAACTTCTGACCAGCTTTCTAATCGACGAGCGTCCGGAACCGGCTTCTGAGAATTCCTGAGATGAACTGATACCGTGGCGATAAAATATTCTGCCGCAAGTCTTTAAGTTCTTATCGACTTAAAAGAAGCAAACCTTGTCAAGTTAGATACATAATCTCTTATTTTTTCTACGGGAGAAACCGGCTTTCAAACATGGGCTCGCAAAAGTAAAAACCGTTTTCGGTCTGGAGGCCCCTTTTTTTCTTAAAAATGAGCGACGCGCAGAAAAATCCGCCACCCTTGCTTAACAGAAGTTTTGTCCTTGTAACTTTTCTTGGGTGTCTTTACTTCTTTAACTTTCATTCCTTTCTCCTTCTGCCCATTAGAATTTCTGATCTGGGGGGAACTGAAAAGATCGTGGGGTTCGTTATGGGCATCGCGGGGCTCAGCACCCTTTTTCTTACTCCTTACGCGGGTCACATAACCGACAGGTACGGAAAAAAGCTGTTTGTGCTGCTAGGGTTTGCGTTGCTCGCCGCTTCGACCTTTCCTCTGGCCTTCTTGGACAGGGTCGATTACCTCTACTACATCATCAGGATAGTTCACGGCTGCTCTTTTTCCCTTTTCTTTGTCGCGGCGGGGGCGCTTACGGTTGATGTCTCAAGCGAGCAAAGAAGGGCTCAGGCACTCGGCATATACGGTGTTTTCACAATAATAAACTATGCTATCGCCCCTTATGTCGGTTCCATTCTGATAAAGAATTTCGGTTTCGATTTCTTTATTTTCTTCCTTACCGTTACGGCGCTTTTAGGCCTTTTAGTTTCCTTTATGATCCGGGAGGAGAAGAAAACGCCGGCGCCAAAAGACGGAGGACGAAGCTATGGGGACTGTCTTCGGGACAAAGCCACCTTTGTGTCTTCCGCAACGCTCTTTATATGCGGGGCGGCGTTTATAACGACGTTTAACTTCATCTCCATATTCTCTCTTTCCATAAACATAAAGAATTTCCATGTTTATTTCCTTTCCTACACAGTTTCTGTGCTTGCGATCAGGATGTTCCTCGGCTGGGTTCCCGACAGGTACGGGAAATGGAGAGTTGCTTCCCCCTTCGTTTTCTTCCTGGGGCTGAGTGTTTTCATGCTGAGTTTTGTGCACGAGGTAAAACTTCTTGTTCTCTGCGGAATCATATTCGGCTGCGCACACGGATTTGTGTATCCTTCAATATATTCGATCATAATAGAGTCGAATCCGAAGGAGGCTAGGGCAAAGGCTTTTGCCATAAGCAGCGTCTCGTTCACGGGTGGCGGAATGTTGGGGTCTTTTGTTTTCGGAGTCGTGGCGGAGCTTTTCGGATTCAGGACGATGTTTGTTTCAATAGCGCTTATGGTCTTTCTAGGTTTTCTATTTTTCGCCAGAAGTTCAGTTTTAAAGGAACGCGGAGTATGAGCAAAGAACCCATCAGACTTCCTTCCGGTCACCCGGAGATTTTCGACACGATGAAAATAGAAATCCAACGCATGGAGAACGGGGAGGCGGAGCTCTCCATGCCGTTTCTTGAGGAATATACTCAGCACTACGGAATGCTCCACGGCGGCGCCATTTTCACCTTGGCGGATGCGGCCTGCGGAGTTGCCGTTGCAAGTGTCGCAAGAGAAGGGAAAAAGTTTCTTACGTCCGGAATGAATATAAATTATCTGGAACCCATCAGGGAAGGTGTTACGGTTTGCCGCGCCAAAGTGCTTAGGCAGGGAAGAATAATGCCCGTTGAGAGCGAGGTTTGGAATTCCGGTGTCTGCGTGGCGAAGGCTACCGCTATTTATACTCTGGTTGATTGATTCTTAGAAAGGTTTGGAATTATATACTTGACTAACCATCTGGCTGCCTCGCATCAATTTCACGGGTCGTCGGAGTCCTCTTAAGGACGGAACGCTCCTCGCCATGCAGTTGCGCCATTCCCAGACGCCTTATGTTTATCGCAGCATTCGTGTCCGCGTTGGACACAAACCCGTAACTCGCACATTGGAACCGTGCTTGAGATTTACGGTTCTCCTTCTCTGCGTGTCCGCAATGCGAACATGTCTGAGATGTATACGCGGGGTTTACTTCTACCAGCCTCCCGCACTTGTACTCAAGATTTCTTCTTATCTCCCCATTGCGGTATCAAGCATTGCCCTGTTAAATCCTGATTTCTGCCTTACGTTGTTCCCCGGATTTTCTACGGTACCCTTTGCGGAAGCAGTCATGTTTTTTACCCTGAGATCTTCTGTGACTATTGTCCCGCACTTCTCCGAAATCTCCTCTGTTGTCTTGTGAACCCAGTTCCTGCGTATATTGGCTATTTCCCTGCTTACATTTCTACGTTTCTTCTTTGTGTTTTTCCGCCTGTTAGTCCGGCACCATAAGTGGCAATGATTACACGTCTGGCGCTGGCAGGCACCGCTAAGCAAGCTTTTTCAATGGTATGAACTGTGGTATTGTTGCCTTATACATTTTGTAGGAGATTTCTATGTGTGTCCCTAGTTGTGGATGGTGTATGGAGTGTCCTAAACCGAACTTCATTTACTAAAAACGCACTTTGATCAATAAAGACGCGGGTATTGTCCAGAATCAACCTGTAGTTGTACTGGGAACAAATCTTCCCGGTTCAACATCAAGCAGTTCAAACGCTCTTTGCTGAAGAACCGTAG
>CAYSDX010000112.1:0-1997 GCA_964429945.1 uncultured Spirochaetia bacterium
GCACATAAGAGACAACATTGAGCAATCCTACGGTGACGTTTACACGCCGGAGGCGATTGCCGCCCTTGAATTCATGTCCCGCTTCAACGGGGAGCAGAAAGCCATCATGGAGAAAAGGACGCAAAGAAGGAAAAGACGCTGCGAGGCCGGAGAAAGAATAACGTTTCTTGACCCCGATTCACTCATCCCGCGTACCAGCATCAAAGTCCAGGATGCCAGGGACGGAAAATTCGAGGGGGCTGAGATTCCTCACGACCTTAAAAGACAGTGGATACAGGGAACAGGCCCGGCAGCCAAGCCGAATTCGCCTGTTGAAAAAAGCATAAGAAACGTGGCCTACGCTCTTCTTTCGGGTGCCGACGGGTGGATGTTCGACGGAGAGGACGCCCTAGGACAGATCGCCACGATGTCCCTTGATAACCAGCGCAACCTCAAACTCGCCATCGCCAGAGACGAGGTCTTCTTGAAAACAGCCGAGGGAGTGGCCGCGGAGATGAACAGGTGGGGACAGAGCTTCTTCGGACATGACATAATCGATGATTGGGAAAAGCAGCTTGACTTCACCACCGTCATTTTCCGGGCAAGGGGGCTTCACCTAGACGACCGCCACATACGCGACGCAGACGGCGTGGCTCTTTCCGCCTCTGTAGTCGATATGACCCTGTTTGTTGTGAACAACTATAAAGAACTTGCGAAAAGAAACTCCTCGATAGTTCTTTACCTGCCTAAGATCCAGACCGCAGAGGAAGCGGCGCTTTGGAATGAGATGCTGACGGCCTTAGAGGGTCATCTCGAAATCCCCGAAGGGTCCATAAAGGTATACGTGCTCATAGAGCAGCTTGAGGAGACGTTCCAGCTGATGGAAATCAGAGCCGCCCTGGGAAAACATTTCGCCGGATTTAACACCGGCAGGTGGGATTACATAAACAGCGTCTCGGACGCCATGGCGTGGGACAAGGATTTTCTTAATCCGAACATAGAGTCAATCACCATGACGTACGGTTACATGAGAAACTACGAGGACCGCGTGAGAAGAGCGGTGAACACCCCGGATATAAACGGAAATTTCGCGCTCTGGCAGGGAGGAATGGAACCTAACATCCCCGTTGGGTCTAAAAAAGGTGTTGAGAGCAGCATGGAAAAAGCATACGCCGGAGCCGTGCGCGAACAGCAGGAAGGAGCAAGCGGCAAGTGGGTCGCCCACTGGAAAATGGTTCATATAATAAGACCCGTATGGGAAAAAGCAGGCGAGGAGAACCAGCTTGGAAGGGAATTCCCTCCCCTGACCTACACCCAGGAAGACGCAGACGGCCTTACCCTCCTTGAACCGGCTCCAAGAACAATAAGGGGAGCCCGCAATCTGCTCAGCGTCGGGCTTCAGTACGGAAACGCGTTCGGACAGGGATTCCAGGCCGCGGCGCTGAAACCGGCTGATTTCTTCGGCAACGACGACATTCTCTACCTCATGGAAGATGCCGCGACAGGGGAGATAAGGCTAAGCATCCTCTGGGAGTGGGTCCACAAGGGAGCGAAACTCACAGAAGACGACCCGGAGACCGGGCTTAAGGCCGGGGACACATTCACCGCCGAGGTCTTCGAGGGGCTTCTTGAGGAAGAGTACGAAAAGCTCCAGAGGGCAAGCGACAGAGACGTCCACGACATCTCAAAACCCACTACCCTTCCGATAGCCAAGCAGATAGTGAGAGCCTCCGTGCTCGATGACGTGAAAGTGCCGTGGGACATAGACCTTCTCAACATAAAACTGAACAACCATGATCACGATACATCCGCGCAAAGAATCGAACTCTACATGTCGGAGTTTGCGAGCAAGGACAAAAGAATCACCGAGAATCTCGATTTCGTAATCTAGATTCCCGAAGAAAACAATAATTTTTAGGAGAGCACACTTATGAGCCAGTTAGAAGCTGAGATAAGGAAAACGAAAAGGTATTTCTCAAGCGCGCGCTTCCGGGAAATAACCCGTCTTTATTCTCCCC
>CAYSDX010000113.1:0-10351 GCA_964429945.1 uncultured Spirochaetia bacterium
ATTTTAGCTGAAAGGCTGCGGTTGGATGAAATTCTGACCTCTGGTAGGTAATACACCTCCCTTCTATATAATTCAATCAAATCACTTCGTTACAATACAGTCATTGATTGCCAAAATCCTTCACAGTAAACTACCGCTAGCTGCTGTTGAAGCTCTTTCAAAACGTTTTGTAACTTCTTTAATTGCTACAGCTAGCAGGTATGTTGAAAAGGCGGAAATACCGGTGGCAATGATTGTCAGCTCTAATAATAAAATCAATTACTGTTTTATGTCTGATAGTCTCCGAGACTTCAGAGGGCTGGAGTGGTTACGCAAAGGAGACCCGCTTCCGGAAGGAACCGAAACCAAGATATTTAATTCCTCCAGAGAGAACGTTGTCGGGGCTGAACGTGCGCAAGAGAGGATAGAATTAAAAGACTGGTTCGGTGGTTCGCGTAGTATTCCCGGAATTGAAGAAATTATAGGATTGGGTCGTTATGGCAAGACCCTGACTATTCTCAAATCAGATATCTTCGCAGACGATGAGTATGGAGACGAAGACTTGACCGATACCAAGCCAACTTATCTAACATTTTAATCCAAGCGCTGAAACTCCCCAATCTCTCTACGGCATACACAATCTATTAAGGGAAGCATACATCCTTAGAAAACAAATTAAGTACTGGTTGTAATTTACTGAAATCAAGCAGCTTTGGCAGCCTTAACCACTTTGGACGCGGCTTCTTTCATGTCGGCTCCGGTTTCAATATCAAGACCGGAATTAGATAGGATCTCCCTTCCGGCTTCAACGTTGGTTCCTTCAAGCCTGACCACTAGGGGAACGTTTATTCCGACTTCGCCCGCAGCTTCCAAGATGCCGTCGGCAATGGTATCGCATTTCATGATGCCGCCGAAGATATTAACGAAGATGGCCTTCACGTTCTCGTCGCTCAGGATCATCTTAAACGCCTTTGTGACCTGCTCCGTGGTGGCTCCTCCGCCGACGTCAAGGAAGTTCGCGGGTTCCCCGCCGTGGTGCTTGATAATGTCCATGGTAGCCATGGCAAGCCCCGCGCCGTTAACTAGGCACCCTATGTTTCCGTCAAGCTTGACGAAGCTTATCCCCGCGTCACTTGCTTCAAGCTCAAGCGGATCCTCTTCGTCCCTGTCCCTTAATCCCGCAATGTCGCGATGACGGAAAAACGCGTTATCGTCGAAGTTAATTTTTGCGTCAAGCGCCACTACGTTTCCATCGGAGGTAAGAACAAGCGGGTTTATCTCCGCGAGGGAACAGTCTTTCTCGATAAACACCCGGTAAAGGGATGAGATGAACGATACAGCCTGCCTCACGGCGCCGCCCTCAAGACCCATGAAGTAAGCGATCTTCCGGCACTGGTAAGGCTGAATGCCAAGCGAGATGTCGACATGCTCCTTTATTATCTTCTCGGGGGATTTGGCCGCAACTTCCTCGATCTCAACCCCGCCCTCCGGGCTTCCCATAACGACCACTTTTTCCCGTGAGCGGTCAATCACCATGCCGAGGTAGAACTCTTTTTTTATGCTTGAGGCTTCCTCGATCAGCACGCTTCCAACCTTCTTGCCCTCGGGGCCCGTCTGGTGGGTGACCAGGTTCATACCGATTATCTGCTCCGCGGCCGCCGCAGCGTCCCCGGCGCTGTCAACTACCTTTATTCCGCCTCCCTTGCCCCGGCCTCCTGCGTGGATCTGGGCTTTCACCACGTATTTTGCGGAGTTGAGGGTATCGAGCACTTCAGACACCTCATCCGCGCTGAAAACGACCTGACCGCCCGGAACCCTGACTCCGAAATCCGAGAGAAGCTTTTTGGCCTGGTATTCGTGTACGTTCAATCTGGGACCCTCTCCTATTTCCCCTTAATCTTCCTCAAAAGCCAGGAAAGCGGATCATAGTACTTGTCAACCACCCTCTCCTTAAGCGGAATGATTCCGTTATCCGTTATGTGTATGTCCTCAGGGCACACTTCCGTGCAGCATTTCGTGATGTTGCAGAAACCGACTCCCGCTTCCTCGCGCGCAAACTCCCTTCTGTCAAGAACATCAAGGGGATGCATCTCCCGCTCAGCGATCTTTATCATGAACCTGGGGCCCGCGAACGCGTCTTTTCGGTTGTGGTCGCGAAGTATGTGACAGACGTTCTGGCACAGAAAGCACTCTATGCATTTGCGGAACTCCTGTCCCCTCTCAACGTCCTCCTGGTACATGATCCACTCTGTATCCTCAGCGGGGGTAAACGGAGGAATCTTTTTGCTTACCTCGTAGTTCCACGAGACGTCGGTCACAAGATCCTTTATCACGGGAAATGCCTTGATCGGGTAGACGGTAATCGTTTCGCCCTCGGCGAAACTGTCCATGCGGGTCTTGCAGGCAAGCTTCGGTTTTCCGTTTATCTCCGTGCTGCAGGAGCCGCACTTGGCCGCCTTGCAGTTCCATCTTATCGCAAGGTCGCCGTCGTAATTGGCCTGTATGTAGAAAAGCGCGTCGAGGACCACCATCCCCTCATCTACCGGAACCTCGTACTCCTTTTCCTCTCCACCCTGCGCGTCACCGCGAAAAACTCTCAGCTTGGCTACCGACATCAATTATCCTCCGTAAACATTTTCGAAAGCTCTTCGGGCATCTCAAGAATCGGCCGTGTTGCGACATCCATCGCCTCATCCTTAAAAGAAACAATGAAATTGAGCTTGCCCCACGTCCCGTCATCACTTTCGGGGTAATCGACCCGGCTGTGGGCTCCCCTGCTCTCCTTCCTAGCAAGCGCGCATCTCGCAAGAGCCTCAGAGACGATCAGCATCGACTTAAGATCCCTGCAGAGATGCCAGCCCGGGTTAAACATCACCGAGCCCTCTATCTTGAGCGTCTTCGCCCTCTCCTTCAGGCCCTCTATCTCGTCTATGCCCTTCTGTATGTTCTCTTCCGTGCGGAATACCCCTATGTAGAGCTGCATCACGTCCTGGAGATCCTGGTGGATCATGTAGGGGTTCTCTCCCTGGGTGTTGTTAAAAGGCTCGCGAAGCTCGTTTGCGTATCCCTCCACAAGCTCGGCGGGTATTGACGCGTGGGATTTCCCGCTTGCGTAGGCCGCCGCTCCCTCGCCCGCCCTTTTTCCGAAAACAAGAAGATCAGAGAGAGAATTTCCGCCGAGACGGTTCGCGCCGTGCATTCCTCCCGCCACCTCGCCCGCGGCGAAAAGCCCGGGAACGGTGCTCGAGCAGGTATCCCCTTCAACCTTGACTCCGCCCATCACGTAATGGGTGGTCGGGAACACTTCCATAGGTCCTTTTGTTATGTCTATATCGGCAAACTCCATGAACTGGTGGTACATGCTAGGGAGCTTTCGCTTTACGTAATCGGCTCCCCTGTGCGAGACGTCTAGGAACGCTCCTCCGTGGGGAGAACCGCGTCCCTGCTCAACCTCGGTGTATATGGATCTCGCCACCACGTCGCGGGTTGAAAGCTCCATGCGCTCTGGGTCGTATCTCTCCATAAAGCGCTCGCCCTCGCTGTTTGTGAGTATGCCCCCCTCTCCTCGCACCGCCTCGGTGACAAGGATTCCCCTCACGCTCGGGGGCCAGACCATCCCGGTGGGATGGAACTGTATGAATTCCATGTCTATAAGCTCAGCTCCGGCCTCATACGCCATCGCGTGGCCGTCGCCCGTGTACTCCCAGGAATTAGAAGTGTACTTGTAGGCCTTGCCTACTCCCCCAGTCGCGAGAATGATCGCGTTTGCGCGGAAAAGAACGAACTTCCCGCTCTCCCTCCAGTAGCCGAAGGCTCCAGTAACCCTGTCCCCGTCTTTTATGAGATGGGTTATGGTGCACTCCATATAGACGTCTATGCCTGAGTGTATTCCCTTTTCCTGGAGGGTCCTTATCATTTCAAGACCGGTCCGGTCGCCCACGTGGGCAAGTCTTTTCCACGTGTGTCCGCCGAAGGCCCTCTGGTTTATCCTTCCTTCTTTTGTTCTGTCAAAAAGCGCTCCCCAGTATTCAAGCTCGCGTACCCTCTCGGGGGCTTCCTGCGCGTGGTAAAGGGCCATCTGCCAGTTGTTAAGCATCTTCCCGCCCTTCATGGTGTCCTTGAAGTGGGTTTCCCAGTTGTCCTTGGTGTCTACGTTTGCCAGGGCTGCCGCAACGCCTCCCTCAGCCATCACCGTGTGGGCCTTTCCGAGCAGGGATTTGCATATAAGCGCGGTCGAGGCGCCCTGGGCTGAAGATTCGATTGCGGCCCGAAGCCCTGCCCCGCCTGCGCCGATAACTATAACGTCATGAGTGTGCGTTTCGTATTTTTCCACGTCTATATCAACCTCAGATCAGTGATTGTTCCGTTCGCTACCAGGAAAACGTAAAGGTCGGTGAGAGCCACGAAAACAAGGCTTGTCCACGCCCATTTCATATGTACTTCGTTCTGGACGCTTATGGCGCCCCAGAGGCGAAAGCGGGTCGGACACCTTGAGAACACGTCAAGATTCCCTCCCATAAGATGGCGAAACGAGTGGCAGGAAAACGAATACATTGTAAGCAGGAATGCGTTTAAGGTTAGAACGATGGTTCCGACACCCACTCCGACCCCGTCATGGAAGAAAAAGGCCTCAAACGAGTCAATCCACAAAAACAGCAGAATGACGATAGAGGCGTAGAGAAAAAACCTGTGGACGTTCTGCAGGATGAACGGAAAGCTCGACTCTCCGGTGTAGGAGCCCCTTTTGCCGACCGGTTTTACCGCGCAGCCCGGAGGCGAGAAGAAATACGCCCTGTAGTATGCTTTTCTGTAGTAATAGCAGGTCGCCCGGAATCCAAGCGGCGCCCAGAGAATAAGTATTGCCGGGGAAGCCGGCCACCAGTCAAAGAGCAGAAGCGGGGAATAAAAAGGCGAGAGGTAGGGCTCGGCGTAGTAAAACTGGTTCGAAAGAGCCCTCCACGTGGAGTAGATACCGAAAGCCCCGAGCACCACCCCGGTTACAAGCGGCTCTACCCACCACATATCCTTTCTCATGGTGAGCGCTTTGCTCGCCGTACCGTTAGCCATATTGCAGAAACCTCCAAAAAATATTTCCGGAGCGTCCGTCCGAGATCATAAACGGCGCCGGGGGGCGGAATGCAAGCGGAACCCTAAAGGATTCCCATTCCGTCAATTATTTCGCAAAGCTCTTTCACCTTGCCCGCCGAGACATGCAGAGCCTCCATCTCCTCACCGGAAATCTCAACCCCTATTATCTCCTCGACCCCTTCAGTGCCGAGCCTTACGGGAAGGCCCACGAACGTATCTTCCACTCCGTAATGTCCGTCCGCGTACACGCAGCAGGGAAGTATTTTCTTTTTGTCCTTTATGATCGCCTCGGCCATTTCCACCGCGGCTACCGCGGGGGCGTAAAAAGCGCTTCCGGTCTTAAGAAGTCCTACTATTTCGGCCCCTCCCTTTCTGGTGCGGTCGACCATCGCGTCGAGCCTGTCAGCGGGGACAAGCTCCCCTATGGGAATGCCCGCCACAGTGGTGTTGCTTAGAAGCGGAACCATCGTGTCTCCGTGTCCGCCGAGAACAGAGGCGTTTATGTTCTCGACCGAGACCCCGAGTTCCATGGCGATAAACGCCCGAAAACGCGCCGAATCAAGCACCCCTGCCATCCCCATCACCTTGCTTTCGGCAAAGCCGCTTACCCTGTGCGCCACGTAAACCATGGCGTCAAGCGGGTTGGTGACCAGTATGAGTATCGCGTCCGGGGAATGGGAAACCACCTGCTCCGTGACGCTTTTTACTACCTTGGTGTTTGTCGAGATAAGGTCGTCACGGCTCATCCCGGGCTTTCTCGGAATGCCCGAGGTGATTATCACAACGTCTGAGTCTGCCGTGTCTTCGTAGTTGGTCGAACCGACGAGATTTACGTCGCTTCCGGTGATCGGGCACATCTGGGCAAGATCAAGCGCCTTTCCCTCGGGAATTCCCTCCACTATGTCGATCAAAGCCACGTCGGCAAGTTCAAGCTGTGCGATCCGAAACGCCGCCGACGCCCCGACGTTTCCCGCACCTATCACAGAAATTTTCGCTCTACCGTTTTTCAAGAATCCACTCCTTTTTAAAAGATTTGCGGCGCGCGCCCCTAGTCCATTACCTTGTCCATGTTTGACACGATGGCCTCTCCGTACTCAGAACACTTAAGAAGGGTTGCCCCCTCCATCTGTCTTTCGAGGTCATAGGTAACCGTCTTCTGCTGAACAGTCTCCTCCATCGCCCTGAAAACAAGCTCCGCGGCCTCATGCCATCCCAGGTACTGGAACATCATGACTCCCGAGAGTATCACGGAACCCGGGTTCACCTTGTCCTGCCCGGAGTACTTGGGAGCGGTTCCGTGAGTGGCTTCGAAAACCGCTAGGTAATCGCCTATGTTGCCGCCGGGGGCAACCCCTAGGCCTCCCACCTGCGCCGCGCAGGCGTCGGACATGTAGTCGCCGTTAAGGTTGGGCATGGCCATCACGTCGTACTCGCTCGGCCTCGTTAGAACCTGCTGGAACATGCTGTCGGCTATGCGGTCCTTTATGACGATCTTGCCGTCGGGCTGCTTGCCACCGAAATCGTCCCAGAGCTCGTCCTCGGTTATGGTGATCTCCGGGAACTCCTCTTTTGCCAGTTCGTAGCCCCATTCGCGGAAGGCCCCCTCGGTGAATTTCATTATGTTGCCCTTGTGGACGAGGGTGACGCTTTTTCTTTTATACTCTATTGCGTATTCGATCGCCTTTCGCACGAGCCTCTTGGTTCCGAAAGGACTTATGGGCTTTATTCCTATTCCGCTGAGCTCACGGATGTTAACCCCGTAATTTTCGACGAGATACTCCCTTACGGCGGCCGCTTCCGCGGTGCCGCTCTCCCACTCGATTCCCGCGTACACGTCTTCTGTGTTTTCCCTGAATATCACGACGTCGAGCTTGCCGGGAACCAGAAGAGGGTTGGGGGTTCCCTTGATCCATCTTACGGGCCTTACGCAGGCGTAGAGATCAAGTATCTGCCTCAGGGAGACGTTAAGGCTCCTTATTCCGCCTCCCACGGGGGTGGTAAGCGGGCCCTTGATGGCGACTATGTACTCCTTTATCGTTTCGGTGGTTTCCTCGGGAAGCCACTCGCCGGTTTTTTCATGCGCCTTCTCTCCGGCCAGCACCTCGAGCCAGGCTATTTTCTTCTTTCCCCCGTAGGCCTTCTCGACCGCGGCGTCGAACACTATCTGGGACGCGTGCCAGATGTCGGGACCTATCCCGTCGCCTTCTATGAAGGGAATTATCGGGTTGTCGGGAATTATGAGCTTTCTGCTTTCCTCATCAATCTGTATTTTTTCTCCGCTTGGGACTGTCATTGAACACTTCTCCTTTTAAACTAAACCAAAATTTAAACCTTAAAATATAATGAAAAAACCGCCCATTTCAAATCGGTCCGTCTGCCTACCCTGATATCATCTGGCGAAGCACGGTCTGAAGTATTCCGCCGTTGCGGTAGTATTCAACCTCAACCGGCGTATCGAGCCTGCACGTGGCATGGAATTCTCTCTGCCCGCCGCCTGTGTCCGTTACGGTTACCGTCATCTTCTTGCCCGGATAAAGATCCTCGGAAACCCCGCTTATACTGAAGGTCTCAAAGCCCGTCAGGCCGAGGGACTCCGCGCTCTGTCCCTGCGCGAACTGGAGGGGCAGAACCCCCATTCCCACCAGGTTGCTTCTGTGGATCCGCTCGAAACTCTCGGCTATGACGCACCTTACGCCAAGAAGAGCCGTTCCCTTGGCCGCCCAGTCCCGGGAACTTCCGGTCCCGTACTCCTTTCCTCCGATCACGACAAGGTCCGTTCCCTCGCTCATATACCTTGAGGACGCGTCGTAAATCGACATTTCCTCTCCCGTGGGAACGTGCACCGTCCACCCTCCTTCCTTTCCTCCCACCATCTTGTTTCTTATCCTGATGTTCGCAAACGACCCCCGGATCATAACCTCGTGGTTCCCCCTTCTCGAACCGAAGCTGTTAAAGCTCCTTGGGGTAACGCCCCTTGAGATGAGATAGCCACCCGCGGGACCGTCCTTGGGAATGGACCCCGCCGGGGAGATATGGTCCGTTGTTATCGAGTCCCCAAGGAGCGCGAGCGCGTTCGCGCCTTCTATGTCCCCGGGGTCTTCGGGCTCAAGCGGGAAATCATCGAAAAACGGAGGTTCCTGTATGTAGGTCGACTCGTCCTCCCATTCATAAATGTCTGAGTGCGGGGCCATAAGCGATTTCCAGGTCTCATCCCCCTCAAAAACCCTCGAGTACTGGTTGTTGAATATCTCGGGGCTGATCGACTCCGTAACCGTATCGAGTATCTCCTGCTGCGTCGGCCAGATATCTTTTAAAAAGACCTCGTTTCCGTCACTTCCGACCCCGAGGGGTTCTGTGTAAAGATCGATTCCGACCTTCCCGGCTATCGCAAACGCCACTACAAGCGGGGGCGACGCCAGGTAGGCGAACTTCACAAGCGGGTGCACCCTGCCCTCAAAATTGCGGTTTCCGCTGAGAACCGCCGCGCAGGTAAGGTCATTTTCTCTTATCGCCGCGTCCACGTCGTCCGGGAGCGGTCCGCTGTTGCCTATGCACGTCGTGCACCCGTACCCGACCAGATCGAAGCCAAGTTTTTCAAGGTAAGGGGTAAGTCCCGCCGCGTCGAGATAATCCGTCACCACTCTTGATCCCGGCGCAAGGCTCGTTTTCACGTAAGGCGAGACGGTGAGCCCGCTCTCAACGGCTTTCTTTGCGAAAAGTCCCGCTCCTATCATCACAGAAGGGTTCGAGGTGTTCGTACAGCTTGTAATGGCGGCTATTACCACAGAGCCGTCGGAAATGCCGTTTGCCGCGCGCGGGGAATCTCCGTTTGCGCCTGCGCCTCTTGCCCGCAGGCTCTCGTTGTAGGAAGTTTTCATGTCCCCAAGCGATATCCGATCCTGCGGACGGCTCGGGCCCGCCAGGGACGGTTCGACGGTCGATATGTCAAGAGAGAGGGTATCGGTGTACACGGGGTCTTCCGCATTATCGGTTCTGAACATCTTCTGTTCCTTCGTATAGGCTTCGACAAGCACAGCCGCATCTCCCCTGCCCGTCGTCTCGAGGTATCGCAGGGTTTCTGCGTCTACCGGGAAAAATCCCATGGTGGCTCCGTATTCAGGAGCCATGTTGGCTATGGTGGCCTGATCCGAGAGCGCGAGGTTGCTCACCCCTGGTCCGAAAAACTCGACGAACTTGCCGACCACGCCTTTTCTTCTGAGCATTTCGGTCACCCGAAGAACCAGATCAGTGGCTGTAACCCCCTGGGAGAGGCTGCCTGTGAGCCTGAAGCCGATTACGTCAGGTATAAGCATGTAAAGCGGCTGCCCAAGCATGCAGGCTTCCGCCTCTATTCCCCCTACTCCCCATCCCATTACGCTGAGGCCGTTTATCATGGTCGTGTGGGAATCCGTTCCCACCAGGGTGTCGGGATACGCCACCAGTTCCGAGTCAGCCTGCTTTGAGACGACCACGCTCGCGAGACATTCAAGATTCACCTGGTGCACTATTCCGGTTCCCGGCGGCACGACCCTGAAATTGTCAAAGGAACTCTGGGCCCATTTCAAAAAGGAGTATCTCTCCTTGTTTCTCTCGTACTCGACCTCCACGTTTTTGCCAAAAGCGTCGCCGCTTGCGAAATAATCGACCTGAACGGAGTGGTCTATTACGAGATCCACCGGCACTATGGGGTTTACAAGCGAAGGATCGCCGCCTTTTTTCTCGACCACCGACCTCATCGCGGCAAGATCAACCACACAGGGAACTCCAGTGAAGTCCTGAAGTATCACCCTTGCGGGGTTGTAGGGAATTTCTCTGGGCTCGGTATTTGAGGGGTCCCAGTTCGCAAGGGACTCTACGTGCTGTTCGGTGACGGTCTCTCCGTCAAAGTTTCTCAGCACGTTCTCAAGCAGTATTCTTATTGAAAAGGGGAGTTTCGAGATCGATGCTCCGTAGCGGGATTCAAGCTTCGCCAGGGAGTATATCTTGTAGGTTTTGTCGCCGACCGAAAGGTCGGAGAGAGTATCGAGATTGTTGCTCAAAGCCATATGGCACCTCTTTTTTCAGGGTTCCGCGTTTGCGGAATCAGCGGGATATTTTACCGAAAGGGAAGAAAAAATAAAACAGTTTTTTTCGGGAATTATATACCGTGGTTTCAAGTTTGAAACGCAACAGGTGGATCAGTACCGAAGAATACCTGATTCGGTGTTTCGAAGCCAAGACATCTTCTCGGTCTGTTGTTCAATTTGTCCATAACTCTGTCCGCATCTTCCTGCGTCAGTTTCCC
>CAYSDX010000114.1:0-68461 GCA_964429945.1 uncultured Spirochaetia bacterium
GTTTTGTACGGAAACTGCCTGGCAAAAAGGAGTTGAGAGAAAAAAAGGCAGAAAGAGATAAAAAAACTGTCAGGAATATGAATCAGTTACAGAGCGAAAAATCGGGAAAACAAGAATATTTTTTGCGCGGAAAGTAGGTTATAATGATTGAACCCGCGATTTTCTGATTTCAGGGAGCTTTGGATGAACGCAGCCGCAATAGCGATAGTAGTAATAGCTCTTTACTTGCTCGGGTACAGGTATTACTCAAAATTTATTTCCGAAAAAGTCTACGGGGTAGAAGACGGGGAACCCACGCCGGCTCACCAGATGCGAGACGGCGTGGACTATGTGCCCGCCGGCAAGCATATTCTTTTCGGTCATCATTTCGCGTCAATAGCAGGGGCCGCGCCGATAATAGGGCCGGCCATAGCCGTGTTCTGGGGCTGGGTTCCGGCGATTATCTGGGTTGTGTTCGGAACGATCTTCATCGGGGCCGTTCATGATTTCGGATCTCTTGTTATCTCGGCAAGAAACAGGGGGAGATCCGTCGGAGATCTCGCCGGCATATTCATAAGCCCGCGGGGAAGAACTCTTTTTCTTCTCATGGTCTGCTTCCTGGTTTTTTTCGTGATAGCGGTCTTTGCCTACGCCATAGCGGTTCTTTTCGTCAGCTTTCCCGCGAGCGTGCTCCCCGTGAACTTCCAGATACTTGTGGCGCTTGTAATCGGGTTTCTTTTCTACAGAAAAGGGGTGCCCATTCTCTGGCCCTCGATAATCGCGCTTGCGCTTCTTTACTTCATGATCTGGGCGGGAACCAAGTTTCCCCTAACGATTCCCGAGGTTATGGGAAGCCAGGTGGTGACATGGGTGATCATTCTCATGGTCTACTCCTTCGTGGCATCGGTTCTTCCCGTGTGGATGCTTCTTCAGCCTAGAGACTACATAAACGGCATACATCTTTTCGTGGGTCTCGCAATACTTATAACCGGGATAATGGTGGCGCGTCCTGAGATGCAGGCCCCGGCCATTAACTTTGCGGCAGACGGACTTCCCGTGCTTCCCTTCCTTTTCATAACCGTTGCGTGCGGAGCGGTAAGCGGATTTCACGGCCTTGTGGCGAGCGGAACCACCTCGAAACAGCTTGACAGGATGTCACACTCAAGGTTCGTGGGGTACGGGGGCATGCTGGGGGAGGGCACGCTGGCCATGATAGCCACCCTCGCGGTCGCGGCCGGGATAGAACGCAGCGAATGGCTTACGCACTATGATTCGTGGGAATCGGCGTCAAGCGGAGGCATAGCGAATTTCGTCATGGGAACTTCGAGCTTTCTCTCATCCATCCATATCCCCGAGGTGCTCGGAACCACTCTTATAAGCGTGATAGTCATAAGCTTTGCGGCGACTTCGCTTGACACGGGTGCCAGAATACAGAGGATCGTTATAGGCGAGCTTGGAGAGGCCTACGGCATCAAGGCCCTTAAAAACAGGTATATCGGGGCGTTTTTCGCCATAGTGCCGCCCCTTGCGCTTGCGCTTTTCGCCCAGGTTCCGGGCAAGGGGCCCGGATCAGGCGGATTCCTGCTCTGGCCTCTTTTCGGGGCGACAAACCAGCTGATAGCCGGAATTACGCTGCTTCTTATAACCCTTTATCTCAGGAGATCGAAAAAACCGTTTATCTATACGCTTGTGCCGATGGTTTTTCTGGTGGGCATGACTACGGCCTCAATATTCTTCAACCTTAAGTATTTTCTCGACAACACCCTTCTTTTCAGCCTCTCGGCGATAATGCTTGTTCTTGCCGTCTGGCTTATTCTGGAAGCCATAGTCGTGTCAAGAAAAGCCCCGGGCGGAGGGTGAGACGCCGCTCTACATCTCCTTTCTGTCCCTGAGCGCTTTACCGAGCGTGAGTTCGTCTATGAACTCTATGTCTCCGCCGACGGGGATTCCGTAGGCTATTCTCGAGGTTCTGATCCCAAGCGGTTTTATTGTTCTTGCAAGGTAGACCCCGGTTGCCTCGCCTTCTACGTTTGTGCCCGTCGCGACTATTATTTCCTTTATGCCGTCCCGCACAGCTCTTGTAACAAGTTCCTTTATCCGAAGATCTTCGGGGCCCACGCCTTCCAGGGGAGAGATTACTCCGTGGAGAACATGGTATTTCCCCCGGAACTCCCCGCTTCTCTCTATGGCTAGCAGATCGAGGGGTTCTTCAACGACGCAGAGAATGCGGCTGTCTCTTGAAGGGTTGGCGCAAATCGCGCACGGATCCTTCTCCGTGAAGTTAAAGCACGTGCCGCACGTGCTGACGTCGGATTTGGTACTGATTATCGCGCTTGCGAGGCTGCGCGCGTAGCCCTCGGATGATCGGAATATGTGAAATGCAAGGCGGGTCGCGTTTTTCTCGCCGATTCCCGGAAGTTTAGATAGTTCTTCTATGAGTCTTGAAATCGGCTCGGGAAGGCCGGATCTTTTCATCTCAGATAAGTCCCGGCGGAAGTCCCATGCCGGCGGTAAAGCGCGAGACTTCGTCTTTCATGAGATCCTGTCCCTTGTAAAGGGCCTCGTTTACGGCGGCGGTCACCAGGTCCTGGAGCATCTCGATGTCGGTTTCGCTTATTATTTCGGGTTCTATGACTATTGACGATATCTCCCCCTTGGCCTTTGCCGTAACCGTAATCATTCCACCCCCGGAAGAAGCTTCCACGGTCTTTTCTCCGGCCTCGTTCTGAAGCCGCTCCATCTGCTCCTTCATTTTTCCCATCTGCTTCATGATGTTTTTCATGTTTCCGCCGAGTTTCATTTTTTCACCCCTAGCTTAAATTTTTTCTTTTTATCACGCTTGCGTCAAACTGCCTGATGGCGTAGTTCACTATCTCATCTTCCGCGGGATCAGACTTTTTCGCAGTGTCGCCGGTCCCGTTAATTCCCTCTTCGTTCACGGTGTCGATTTCGAGCCTTATTTTCTCAACGCCGAGGATTTCTTTCAGTATGTCTCTGAGTTTTTTCGATTTTTTAAGTTCTTTTTCGTAGTTGATGCCGTTTTTAGAAAATTTTACGCTCACGCGGTTCCCGCTTACTTCAAGGAGGAGGGCCTGGGCGAGTCGGTTTGCGAGAAACCTGTCCTTGCTGCGTACGGAGTCCAGGATCTCCTGCTTTCCGGGACTGTTCTCCGCCGGTTTTGCCTCGGCCGGAGATTGTGAAGTTTTCTTCTCCGGTTTTCCGCCTTCGTCTTGTTGTTTGAGCTGTTCGCTTTTTTTCTCTGCGGGTTTTTCTTTCCGTTTTTCCGGGACGCGCTCCGCGGCCTTTATCTCTTTTCCCGGGGAGCCCGGTGTTCTCTCCGCGCCGGACTTCTGCGGAGAGAGTCTCTCAAGCCTCTTCAGGATATCGTCTATTTTTTCGACTTTTCCGACCGTGCTCATCTTGACCAGCGTGAGCTCAAGAACGATCTCTGGGTAAAAGGAACTGCGTATTCTCTCTCCCCCGTCAATCATTACGTTAAAAAGAAGCTCAACGGTTTCGGTGGACTCATCTTTCACCAAGGAAGCGAGCTCGTCTTTTTCATCCGGGGAGAGATCGGAAACAAAGTCTTTGCCGCAGATCTTCAGGTAGAGAAGATTTCTGAACATGTAGATTATGTCCTGGGCCATTCTCCTAGGACTTATTCCCTTCGCGGCGGCGTTTCGCACAAGCTCCACGCATTCTGCGGGCTCTTTTGCGAAAACGGCCCTCAGGATGCTTTTTAGCGACTCGTTATCCGGTATGCCGAGCAGGCTTATCACGTCCTTGTGGGTTATCTTGTCTTCAAAAGACACCGTGAGCTGGTCAAGCAGGCTAAGCGAATCCCTCATGCTTCCCTCGGATTCCCTTGCGATCAGGTAAAGGGTCTCTACGTCGATTTTTATCCGCTCCGCTTTTGTTATCTTCTCGAGCGACTTTTTTATTTTCTCGATGGGTATTTTCTTGAAATCGTATCTCTGGCAGCGGGACATTATGGTCAGGGGAACCTTGTGCGCTTCGGTGGTCGCAAGTATGAAAACCGCGTGCTCGGGGGGCTCTTCCATTATCTTGAGAAGGGCGTTAAAGGCCGACTGGGAGAGCATGTGCACTTCGTCGATTATGTAGACTTTCTTTCTTGCGGAAGCCGGTGAGTATTTTACGCTCTCTATGATCTCGCGGACGTCTGCTACGCCGGTGTGCGAGGCGGCGTCGATTTCCTGCACGTCAAGCGACTTTCCTTCCGATATCCCCTCGCAGCTTGAGCACTGGTCGGCTGAGCAGGGGTATTTCCCCCCGTCCTTTTTCTCGCAGTTTATGGCCTTGGCGACGATTCTTGCCGTGGAAGTCTTTCCAGTTCCCCTGGGGCCGGCGAAAAGCAGCGCGTGGGCTATTTTCCCGGACTCGATAGAATTTCTGAGCGTTACGGCTGGGAATTCCTGACCAACTAGGTCTTCGAAAGTCTGGGGTCGCCACTTGCGGGCAAGTACTCTGTATGCCATGTTATCAAAACCAGCGACCAGGTATCCGTAACGCACGGAGGTTATTGCTACCGTTGCTCCCTTCCGGGCCTGGCGGGATTCACAAGCCTCAGTCGTACGGGCCCGGCCACTGGATTTATTCTCCAAACAGGTGAACCATTGCGGTCCGGTCTAATCAATCTACACAAAAACCGATTTTTTAGAAATGCAGGGTGACGAAATTCGTTTTATATCAGGGGAAAACGACATGATATGGAGGTTGGGAGATTTGCGCCACGGCGCTTTTTTCACGATCGGGTTGTTTTATCATAAAACAAAATCAATGCAATGAAATCATCCCCCTCGGGGTTATCTTTGGGATCAAGAAGGATTTAGGGACAGAATGCTACCTATCGGGATGAAACTGTCTAGGGCTAAGGCTTTCTTCTTTTTCTTTTGAGAATGTTTTCACTTGAGTTGAACGAACGATACATATTACCTTAATAGTTGGCTTATGATCTGTTATATTCATATGGTGCAGAGTGTATAAAATGAGTTTAAAGGTTTTATTGGTCGGAGGTATAACCGCATGCATGTAAAAAAGATCGATAGTATAGAAAGCGAGGTCTTGGAGTCGGCCAACGGTGTTTCAAGACAGATGCTCATAGGTCCCGAGGAGGGTCCTAATTTCTCTATGAGAAAACTTGTCATTGAGCCCGGAGGTGGCATTCCAGCTCATACAAGTGGTGCCGAGCATGAGCAGTACGTTCTTGGCGGCACGGCCAAGGTTGGAATCGGGGATCAGGTCTATGAGGTAGCAAAGGGTGACGTGGTGTTTATCCCCGCCGGAGAGTCGCACTGGTGCGAGGCTTACGGAGAGGAGCCTTTTGAGCTTCTGTCGGTTCTGCCGAATAAAGACAACGAGATGATTTTCGTAAAATAGCCGCGGCGGAAACCAGCATTATCGCTAAGTATTTGTAAAATAATCCGTCTTTTCTGTGCTATAATGAAAGCATTATGTACGTAAAGAAAGTTAGAGAAGTAGAGAGTACGATTATCGGAGCAGGGCAGGGTACTTCAAGGCAGGTTCTCATCAGTCCGGAAGAAGGTCCGAACTTCGCGATGAGAAAATTCGTTATGCAGCCTGGAGGCGATATCCCGGCTCATACAAACGCCGTTGAGCACGAGCAGTACGTGCTCGGTGGCAGGGCGCGAATCGGAATCGGAGACGAAGTGTATAGCGTCGAGAAGGATGACGTCGTCTTTATTCCTGCCGGGGTGCCTCACTGGTATGAAGTTGAGGGCGATGAGCCTTTTGAGTTTCTGTGCCTTGTGCCGAATCTTGAGGACAAGATAGAACTTATAAAGTAATTGTGCTTGGGACCAGCTAAATCTGGCGGAGAGAGTGGGATTCGAACCCACGAGGGAGCGTAAACCCCCTACACGCTTTCCAGGCGTGCACCTTCGGCCACTCGGTCATCTCTCCACATATTTGTCTAGTTGCACTCCGCGGATTATTCTTTCAGGAGTTTTATAAACGATTCCTTGGGGTTTATGAAAAACCTCCTCTAGTTTAACAAGAGAATCGGGTTTGTTAAACTACATGGATGCCGAAGAAATGGAAGCTTCAAAAAAGCATTCCGCTTAACGATTACGAAATTTTTTCAACGAAAAAGAAAAGCAGCGTTTCTCCCAAAGACGGCGCCGTCCATGACTTCTACGTAGTGGACGCTCCCGACTGGGTTAACATTATTGCCGTTACGCCCGCCGGTGAAATAGTTCTGATAAAGCAGTTTCGCCACGGCACCGGGGAGGTCACCCTTGAGATTCCGGGCGGAATGGTCGACCCTGGGGAAAGCCCTGTTCAGTGTGCGCGCAGGGAACTGCTCGAGGAAACTGGATTTACCTCCTCTAGGTGGAAGCAGATAGGGTGCGTCCGGCCGAATCCGGCGTTCATGTCAAATTCCTGCTATACCTTCCTTGCATCCGGGTGCGAGCGGACGTCAGAACCCTCCTTTGACACTACCGAGGATATAGAAACCCTGCTTGTCTCTCCCCAGGAAGTGAAACGATACATAAGGGAAGGGACCATAGATCACTGCATAGTGGTAGCGGCGTTCGGCTTTTACTTTCTCGGGGAGTGACTCTGTTGATTTATCCCGGTTTAGCGAGAATAATAGTCCCCTATCTTAAAGGGCGGGTGGCGGAATAGGTAGACGCGACGGCCTCAAAAGCCGTTGGGCTTTGGCCCGTGAGGGTTCGATTCCCTCTCCGCCCAGAAAAAAGTATCGACTTTTTCCCGCTTCCGGTAAAACCCGGGATTCTCAGTACCTGGCCATTTCCGAGTCGTACTTCTCGGCCCATTCGTCTATGCCGCCTTTTAGGTTCTTAACCTTGCTGAAGCCCTGCTCGGTAAGGAAAGTCGCCGCCTTCATGCTTCTTCCCCCGTGGTGGCAGTGAACGACTATTTCGTCTTGTGGATCAAGCTCGTCCGTTCTGTCCTTGAGCTCGCCGAGGGGAATCAGCGTTGAACCCTCGATGTTGCATATTTCGTACTCGTGGGGCTCTCTTACGTCGATCAGAACGACATCGGCCTTGTTCTCCTTGATATGGCTGAACTCCTCGACGGTTATCTCTTCGACCTTGGGCTTTTCCTCTTCGGCTTCCTCGCTTCTCCCGATGCCGCAGAACTCCTGATAGTCTATGAGCTCGGTTACGGTGGCGTTCTCGCTGCAGACGGGGCAGTTGGGATCTTTTCTGAGCTTGAGTATCCTCGGCTCCATATTGAGAACATCGATGAAAAGAAGCCTCCCTATAAGCGGCTCTCCCTCGCCGATTATAAGCTTCACGACCTCGGATGCCTGCATGGTTCCCACCACTCCCGGAAGTATTCCCAGCACTCCTCCTTCGGCGCAGCTCGGCACCAGTCCCGGGGGAGGGGGCTCCGGATAGAGACACCTGTAGCATGGGCCTCTTTTCGCGTCGAACACGCTTACCTGGCCCTCGAACCTGAATATGCTTCCGTAGACGTTCGGAATTCCGAGGAAGACGCAGGCGTCGTTCGTGAGGTACCTCGTGGCGAAATTGTCCGTTCCGTCAACGACCACGTCGTAGTCTTTCATGATATCCATGGCGTTATCGGAGTTCAGCATTTCGTTGTAGGTAACGATATCGGTATCGGAGTTAAGCTCCAGGAGACGGTCCCTCGCGGATTCCACCTTGGGCGTACCCACGGTCTTCTCGCTGTGGATCACCTGTCTTTGCAGGTTGCTGAAGTCCACGACGTCGAAATCCAGTATTCCCAAGGTGCCGACCCCCGCGGCCGCGAGGTAGAGAGCAAGCGGAGACCCGAGCCCTCCGGCGCCGATACACAGGACCCTTGCGTTTTTGAGTTTTTTCTGTCCCTCAATGCCGACTTCGGGCATTATAAGGTGCCTGCTGTACCTTGTTATCTCCTGATTGCTCAAGTCCATCTTGAATACCTTCCTTGTGAATCTGGGATTATAAAATGTTCAAACAGTAAAGTTAGTACATGATTTGAGTATTTTCAAACCGCAAACGCAACTGTCCCGTCAGTTTGAGAAACGGGAAATTTTCCCAGGGAGCGGAATAACCGGATTCCGAGTTCCCTAGGAAGTCTTTACTACGTTGGTTGCGGTGGGTCCTTTTTTACCTTGAACGATCTCAAAGCTTACTTCGTCACCCTCATTGAGAGTCTTGTAACCCTCGCCCTCAATAGCGGTGTAATGAACAAAAACGTCATCCTGCACTTCGTCGGATGTTATAAATCCATAGCCCTTGGAGCTATTAAACCATTTTACAGTTCCCTGCATTATATAATACCTACCTCTAAAAATTTAATATTCGCGGGAGTATTCCACACCTACATTGCTTTGTCAAACGGCACTCTCCCCGTCACCAGCATTTTTTCCGTTTCCAGAGAAAATGCTGGGTGTGGGGAAAAAGAATAGTGGTTCTAAAACCTTTTCGCAGTATGCTTGCCTGCACTCAAATCCGCGTGAAGCGGATTGTTAAACAGGTATAACGTTGGTTGCGGTGGGTCCTTTCTTGCCTTGAGTGATCTCAAAGCTTACTTCGTCACCCTCATTGAGAGTTTTGTAACCGTCGCCCTCAATGGCGGTGTAATGAACAAAAACATCATCCTGCACTTCGTCGGATGTTATAAATCCATAGCCTTTGGAGCTATTAAACCATTTTACAGTTCCCTGCATTGCAATACCTACCTCTAAAAATTTAATATCTGCGGGAGTATTCCACAGCGAAACTGCTTTGTCAAACGGTATTTTCCTGCGTCTCCAGGAAAAATTCTGGGTGAAGAGGAAAACAATAGTGGTTCTCAAAACTTTTCGCAGTATAATTACGTGCATCCCAAATCCGCGCAAAGCGGATTTTTAAGCAGGTATAAAATCAATGGAAGACAGAAAAAGAAAAAGAATCTACATTTTCTGCGTAGTGCTGTTTCTGCTTGGAGGGGGTCTTTTTTTCTATAACGTCGTGAAAAGTTTCAGCGGGCTCGGCTCAACGCTTAGCGAATACACTTTTCCCGGAAGCCACTCCATCCGGCTTGAAGAAAAGGGGCTTTATTCAATCTACTACCAGTACGAGGGTGTTTCCGATGGGGAAAAGACAAGCAGTGAATCCGTTGAGGAGGACTCCATAGTCGTTTACCTGAAAAAAGTTCCGGGCACTGAAAACGTGGAGCTCAAGGTGCCTGATTCAAAGAAAAGGTACAGCTACATGGGAAAGAAGGGAGTTAAGATCCTTGAGTTCGAAAACCCCGAGCCGGCGGGTTACCTGATCGAGTCATCCTCAGGCGCTCCTTCCCGGGACGCCTCCTACACGCTGGTCCTTGAGCATGGATTCGAGATGACGAGGCTTAAGGGAATACTCCTCTCCCAGGCGTTTTTGCTTGCCCCGACCCTTTTCGCGATAATACTTTTCATGCGCACCTACATAAGGAGCTGACCACGGCGGATGTTCAGAGACGTAAAATCACGGGTTCTTGCTTTCGATATAGAGTGGGTTCCAGATCCCGAGTCGGGAAAGGCGGCGTACGAGCTTCCCGAAGACATGCCCGACCGCGAGGTGATCGAGTTTATGTGGGGGCAGGGCGGGGCGACCGAGGAAGAGCCCATGCCGTTTCTTAAGACGGTTCTCTCCAAGATAGTCTCGATCTCGATGGTCTTTCGGGAATCTCGGGGAGACGGGGCCACGGCAAGACTCAAGCTTCACTCCATTCCGTCGATTCCGACTTCCGGAGAAGACTGCTCCGAGAGAAGAATCATAGAAGACTTTTTCAAGATTCTCGACAAGCACCACCCGCAGCTTGTGGGGTACAACACCTCGGGGGCCGACATACCGATTCTGGCGCAGAGAATGATCAAGCACGGACTCGGGGGCGGTTTTTTCACGCAAAGGCCCAACAGGCCGTGGGAAGGCGCCGATTTCTTTGCCAGGGGAAGCGACTGGAACGTCGATTTGATGCGCTGCGTAAGCACATGGGGGAAGGGCACCCCGTCTCTTCACGAGATATCGGTTGTTAGCGGAATCCCGGGGAAAATGGGGGGCGTTGACGGAAAGCAGGTCGCTCCGATGTGGCTTGAGGGCCGACTTGACGAAATAGTCGCCTATAACGAGTGCGACGCACTTACGACCTATCTGCTTTGGCTCAGGATGGCCCATTCGATCGGACATCACCACTCCGAGCAGTACGCAGAGGAGCAGCGGTTGCTTCGCGACATGATAAAAAAAGAGTCAGAAAGTCCCCACAGGAGCCATCTTCGGGACTACCTCTCAAAGTGGGAGAGTCTGAGCGGGGGTGCGGCCGGTGAGTAAGCGACAGGACAGCTGCGGAGTCGCCGTTCTCTCTTTCTACAAGTTCGTGGATCTTGGCGGCCTTGCGGAGATAGGGGACTCTCTGCTTTTGGTTTGCGGGAAAAACGGGATAAACGGCACCTTCATCCTGGCATCGGAGGGAATAAACGCCACGGTTGCCGGTCCGCCCGAAGCCGTAGACCGGCTGATCGCCTATCTTGAGAGCGACTCCAGGTTCTCGGGGACGCGGTACAAGCTCAGCTATAACGGGCGAAGCCCCTTTCACCGCCTCAAGGTTAAATTCAAAAAGGAACTGGTCCCGATGGGTGTCGGCGGAATAAAGCCGCAGCGCCTCTCGGGGCAGCGCGTTTCGCCCGAGCAGTGGAACGAGCTTATAAGCCGCCCCGAAGTGCTTGTTATAGACACGAGAAACGATTACGAGAACCGCGTCGGAACCTTCAGGGGGGCCGTAAGCCCGGAGACTGACCATTTCAGGGAGTTTCCCGAGTACGCAGAGAAGAACCTCGACCCCCGCGAGCACGCGGAGATAGCGATGTTCTGCACGGGCGGGATAAGGTGCGAGAAAGCGACCTCGTACCTCCTTGAGAGGGGATTTAAGCGGGTGTATCAGCTTGAAGGGGGAGTGCTTTCATACCTCGAGCAGGTTTCCGGGGAGCAGAGTCTCTGGGAAGGGGAGTGTTTTGTGTTCGACGACCGCACCTCGGTCGGCCACGGTCTTGTGAAGGGCACCTGGAGCACGTGCAGGAACTGCAGGGAGCCCGTGTCTGCGGAGGAGAGACGGTCCGATGGGTTCCGGGAGGGGGTATCCTGTCCCCGCTGCCACATGGAGCTTACTCCCGAGAGAATTTCGTCACTCGAAGAAAGGCAGAAGCAGATGAGACTTGCCCGGGAGAGAAACCAGAAGCACCTCGGGGCCGTTATAAAGAGGGGAAATGCGAGACTGGCGCAGGGATGATCTCAGCCGCCTAGCTCGTCTTTTAGGATCTTGTAGTCTATGCTGTCGACAAGGGCTTTCCAGCTTGCTTCCACTATGTTGTCTGAAACCCCCACGGTGCTCCACGTATTCTCCCCGTCTCCAGATTCGACAAGCACCCTCACAACGGAATCCGTTCCGCCCGCCCTCGACACGACCCTTACCCTGTAGTCCAGCAGCCGCAGGGTCTTCAGCCCGGGGAAGAATTTCTCAAGCGATTTCCGAAGCGCCCCGTCTATCGCGTTTACGGGACCGGTTCCTCTTGCCACCGTGTATTCCGTAACGCCGTTTACCTGCACCTCTGCGGTCGCTTCTGAGAGCGGTTCTTCGTCTTCCTCTCTCTTCTCGACCAGCGTCCTGGTGTTCTTGAGATAGAACCGCTTTTTGTAGGTTCCCAGGGTCTTTCTCACGAGCAGCTCAAAAGACGCGTCCGCCCCCTCGAATTCGTAACCCTGATTCTCAAGAACCTTAAGCTCGTTCAGTACATCCAGGATCCTCTCGTCCTTGGGGTCTATTTCCACTCCCAGTTCCTGGGCCTTGTAGGCTATGTTTGCCCGGCCGGAGAGGTCCGAGACCAGCACCCGCCTCCTGTTTCCTACGCTCTGGGGCTCCACGTGCTCGTAGGTGTCGGAATTCTTCATTACGGCGCTTACGTGAATTCCCCCTTTGTGCGCGAAGGCGCTTTCACCGACGAACGCCTGCTTTTTAAGAGGGGGGAGGTTGGTGAGCTCATGGATGAAATGCGACACGGAATAGAGTTTTCTCAGGTTTCGCTTGGAAAGGGACTTCATCCCGAGCTTAAGAGCTATATTGGGGATTATGGCGCAGAGATTGGCGTTCCCGCACCGCTCCCCGTAGCCGTTCATGGTTCCCTGTACCTGGGAGGCTCCCTCTCTTACCGCGTAAAGCGTGTTCGCGACCCCGACCTCGCTGTCGTTATGGGTATGTATTCCCAGGCTAGGGTTATCGAACATGCCGTTGACTTCCCTTATGGCGCCTTCGATATCCCACGGCATCGAGCCGCCGTTTGTGTCGCAGAGAACTACAGTGTCGACCCCCGCTTCATAGGCGGTCTCAAGAACTTTTGCCGAGTACTCGGAGTTTTTCTTCCAGCCGTCAAAAAAATGCTCGGCGTCGAAAAACACCTTGTCCACGTGGCGCTTTAAGTACTCGATCGAGTCGTGTACGAGCTCCAGGTTCTCTTCAAGCTCTATTTTAAGAGCCTCTGTGACCTGGAAATCCCAGCTTTTTCCGACGATCGTCACGACGGGGGTCTCAGCCTGCAGAAGAGCCTGGATGCTGGAGTCCTCCTCGCAGGTTTTCCTTGCGCGCCTTGTGCTCCCGAAAGCCGCCACGCTCGCGTTTTTAAGCCCCAGTTTCTTGGCTTCTTCGAAGTACCCCTTGTCCCTTTCGTTGGAACCCGGCCATCCTCCCTCGATGTAATGCACCCCGAGGTCGTCAAGCCTCTTGGTTATACGGATCTTGTCGTGTATGGAAAAGGATATGTTTTCCCCCTGGGTTCCATCACGCAGGGTCACGTCGTATATTTCAACGGTCCTTGATTTACTCATCGGTTTTTCCAAGATTAAAAGCGTCGTGGAGAGTTCTAACGGCGTTCTCCGTATCTTTTTCCTCAAGCACGCATGAGATTTTTATTTCCGAAGTGCTTATCATCATAATGTTAATCCCCTCGCTTGCAAGCGCCCGGAACATGCGCGACGCCACTCCCGAATGGGTTTTCATCCCGACTCCCACCAGGGAGACCTTGGCGATAAGGTTGTCTGAGAGCACCTGCTTTCCCCCGAGTTCCTGGGTCATTTTCTCCGAGAGCTCTATTGATTTTTTAAAATCCGACTTGGGGACCGTGAACGTGAGGTCGGTAAACCCCTCTGTGCTCACGTTCTGAACGATCATGTCGACCACTATGCTCTTGTCGGCAAGCGACGAGAAAAGCATCGCGGCTATGCCGGGCTGGTCGGGCACCTGCGTCACGGTGATTTTCGCCTGATCCCTGTCGTAGGTGACTCCCGATACGACAACATTTTCCATGGATTCCATAACTTTTTCCTCATCCAGAACCCAGGTTCCCTCGTTTCCGGGCCTTGGAGTTGACTTAACATGTATAGGCACTTTAAATTTTTTTGCAAATTCAACCGCGCGGGCCTGCAGCACTTTCGATCCCAAAGACGCCATCTCGAGCATTTCGTCATAGGAGATCCGGCTGAGTTTTCTTGCGTCGGGACAGATCCCGGGGTCCGTGGTGTATACACCGTCAACGTCGTCTTTGTAGAGTTCGCACGCGTCGGCGCCCATTACCGCCGCGAGAGCCACCGCGGTGAGGTCTGAGCCTCCCCGCCCGAGCGTTGTGAGATTGCCGTCCGCGTCGACTCCCTGGAATCCTGCTATAACGATTGCCTTTTTCTCCCCGAGAGCGAGACGGATGTTCCTGTCGTCAATCGATTTTATCTTAGCCTTCGAGTAAATGTTGTCCGTAGTGATCCTTATCTGGTGTCCCTGGAACGATATCGCGTCCTCGCCGAGCGATTTTATCGTCATCGCCAGAAGGCCGGAAGAGACCTGTTCCCCGCTTGAGGTTATCACGTCAAACTCCCTTTCATCTGGGGGGTCCATGATTTCCTTTGCGAGGCCGACCAGCCTGTCGGTTTCGCCCGCCATGGCGGAAACCACCGCTATAACCTCGTTTTTCTGCTTTTTCGTAGCTACTATATGCTCGGCCACGCGTCTTATCTTTTCGATGCTAGCAACGCTTGTTCCGCCGTATTTCTGAACGACAAGAGCCATTGTCCCTCACCTGTCACCTTTATTGTTCTCGATTCCGAAGCCGCCTCGGGCTTCGATTGGATATCAATTATAACAGCGTTTTCCGGTAATACATCCCGGATCTTGTCCGCCCATTCAACGACGGAGATGCCGTCTCCGTAAAAAAATTCCTCATAGCCCGTACCCTCGAATTCGGCACCGCCCGAGAGCCTGTAGGCGTCGAAATGAAAAAGGGGCACCTTGCCTTCATAGCAGTTCATTATGACGAAGGTGGGGCTGTTGGGCTCCTGCGTTATTCCGAGGCCTCGGGCGAGACCCTTGGCGAAAACCGTTTTCCCCGCGCCCAGATCTCCCGTGAGACCTACGATCGAGCCTCGGGGGATCAGCTTCCCCATTATCTCGCCGCAAAGCATGGTCTCTTCAGGTTTGCCGACTTCTAGGAGGAATCCATGTTCCATTGGGCTTATCTTACCGTAGTGAAGTGCTTTTCTTCCGTGGATGAAATTATGGAATTTATCGAAGCGGGGATTTTACGCGATATTTCAGAGGCGGTAAAGCCCGCGGCGCCCGTTCCCTCTAGAAGAAGGTCAGCCGCGTGGCCGTGGAGAAAAACGCCGAGAAGGCAGGACTCAAGACAGTCGTATCCCTGAGCCGCGAGCCCCCCGATTATTCCCGTAAGCACGTCTCCGGTTCCCGCGGTGGCCATGGCGGAGTTCCCCGTAGGGTTTATGAACACCTCTCCCGCGGGAGTGGATACGACGGTTCTTGCGCCTTTTAAGACGACGTAGCAGCCGTATTTCTCGGAGAACCGGGTCGCGGTCCCGACGCGGTCATCCTGCACCTGTTTTGTTCCCGTGCCGCAGAGCCTGGCCATTTCCCCGGGATGCGGAGTTATTACCGCGGGAACTTTTGTTTTCCTCAGAATCTCCGGGTTCTTTGAAATTATGTTAAGCGCGTCGGCGTCGAGAACCACGGGCACTTCGCATTGCGTTATCACCTTTTCAAGGAATTTTCCCGCGCTTTTGGAGGTCGATATTCCGGGGCCGAGGGCAAGTGCCGTTTTTTTCCCGTCAAGCTCCCGGAGCGCTTCCTTGTGGGCGTCTGAGTGGAAAGTTCCGTCTTTTGAGTCCTTAAGTGAAACTGACATTACCTCCGTTGTCTTTTCCTCGACGGCGGGAGATATGCTGTTTGGAACCCCCAGGGTAACGAGTCCGCTTCCCGTCCGAAGCGCCGCCTCGGCGCAGAGAATCGCGGCTCCGCTTTTTCCGGGAGAACCCGCGAGCACAAGAAGATGACCGTAGGTTCCCTTGTGGGAATCTGCTGCCCTTCTTTTTATCAACCCCGCGGATTTTCGAAACGTGAGAAGTTCAAAGGGAATATCTTCCTCAAGCAGCTTGGGGATAGTTATATCTGCCACGCAGAGCTTTCCCGCGTAATCAACGCCGGGATAAATGCACATTCCGAGCTTAGGTGGGGCGAAAGTGACGGTCATATCTGCTCGCACGGCTGCTCCCATGGGCTGCCCCGTGTCGGCGTCAAGTCCGGAGGGTATGTCAACGGAAACGCACGGGACGCTCCGGCGGTTTATGAATTTTATGAGTCTCTCGTAGAATCCTCCCACCTCCCTGTCAAGTCCGGTGCCGAAGATGGCGTCAATTATGACGTCCGTGTCCTTTATCCTGGGGAGTTTCCCTCCAAGTTCCCTTACGTCCGCATCGATCTCGAGAAGAGAGTCGAGGTTTGTTTTCGCATCCCCCTTGTAGCGCTGTTTCTTCTGGACGATGTGGATGCTTATGTCATTTCCCGAGGAAATAAGATGGCGGGCGATCACGAAGCCGTCCCCCGCGTTGTTTCCGGCGCCGCAGATAACCGCTATTTTCTTTGCTGAGGAATACTCGGCCAGGATGGCGGACGCCACGGCTCTTCCGGCGTTTTCCATAAGCACGACGCCCGGAACTCCGAATTCCTCAATGGTCCTTCGGTCTATTTCCCTTGAGATCTGCTTGGTTGAGAGCTTCATGGTTTTCTGGGGATGGTGAAGGGATTTGCTATTTTCCCATACCGCCCGCCCCGGTGGGCCTTGTGTCTCCTAGTTCTTCTATGTGCGAACTGATGAATTCCTCTGCGTGATCAAAGCAGAAATAGTAGGAAAGAAGGGTACTGCCGCTCCGGTTGACTGTGATCAGCTGGTAGTGGCGGCTGCAGATATCCATCCCGCACTTTATGCACTGCTTGATATGGTTTCTCTCTCCCGAAAGTTCGCACTGTTCTCCACCAGGACTTACGTGATCGCACTGGTAGATTTCGACTTCTATTGTTTTTACCGACAAATGCCTTTACCTCCCCTTGATTTCTACGTTAATTATACAGTTTCGCCGGGTAGTTTTGTAACTGATTTATTTCCCCGGCCGGTTAGATGTTTAATCGTTGTGGTGATGAGATGGTGGCTATCAGCTATCCCAATAGACTGAGTTTCTCCAACATCCATTGCAGGTTACTATCGTACAGTGCTGCGCGTCGAATATCTTCAATTCCGAAACGTTTGTGCAGCTCTTCGGCGGATGCCGGCTTACGATAGTTCTCCCAAAGTTTCTGCAGATTCCGCTTTGCCTTATCCGCCTTTAGAAACTGCTTTTCCCGGCCTACGTGGAGCCTCAGCAGCAGACCTTCAAAATTCGGTTTCAGGTAAACCAGTTTCAGGTTTTCCGAATTCGCTTTCGGTTCCGGGTCACGACCGGATTGTATGTCCTGTTGAAGCCGGTCGGAATCGAGCAGTATCAGTCCGTTTGAGAATTTACCTCTGGTCTGGATGCGTCTGCGGTACTCATAAACTGCGTGTTCGGTGACTGTAAGGCTGTCTCCGCCATTACTGACAGCTATATCGAGGTGAAAGTTAACACCCTGTTCCTCGCAGAGGATTTTCAGCCACTTTGCGAGCGAACGCTCACTTTCGCCCTCGGCACCGACAAATATGCGTTTTCGTTTAGGATGTCGCCGGACCATCTGTCAGCCGAAAGTGGGCAATCCTCCCAAGGAGCCGCTACGGTACTGTTTCTGAAGGCTTCCGCCGCGACGCAGGCCTTGAACATTGCGTAACCCGTATGCACGTGTAATGCCGCCGAGGTCCTTCTCGACTATGTACACTTCTTCCTTTTCCAGATCGTCAAGTATGGCTGGGTTATGTAACGAGCAGATCAACTGGGCATTATTCGGATTGGTTTCTTTCCTCCGGAACCAGTTGAGAATTTCCAGCACGAGTTCCGTGTGAAAGTCGGAGTCAAGCGAATCCATAATTGCCAGGCCTCCTGTTTCGAGAACAGAGTTAATCAGAGGGAACATTCGTGCCATGTTGCGCGCGCCCGCTGACTCGGCCTCAAGTACGACGGGTACGTCTAGTCCCTGGTGTTCGAAAATCATCATCCATTGGGCATCCGAAATTTGTGATATCTTCAGATTTTTAATTCCAAGGTCAAAACGTTGCAGCTTTTCGGAAACTTTGTTCGCAAGTTCGGGATCTTCTCTATATGCGCGAATTACCGCATCGGTGTCTGGGCGCCACGGGTCGGCGCCTACAATATTGGTTGATATGTTACGAAGGTCCTGAGCCAACTTGGGAAAGGGTTCCACTCTCATTCTGTCAAAAGCTGAGATTGCCGAAGCTTCAGGCGTAACGGCAGACAGACGGTTGTCACTTGGGCTCACCCTCAAATCCCTTGCCAAATAGATTGGCTTACCTAGCTCTCTCTCAAGCAGGCGCCGGGAGCGACCCTTGGGAAAGGAATAGATAGATTCGTATTTGACGCTGGGATTTGCGATGCTTGGATCGTTCCTGTCAACCTCAAGAACGTATCGGTAAAGAAAATCTGTATTACTGAGCGCGGTGAAGTCAAAATCGCTTATGTTGGGACCAAACCACTTCGTGTCAATTTCCAATTCGATTCTTGTAGGGCGGTTTATCATTTCCTGCTCTAAAAACGGGATGAATGACTTGATCATGTTAGAGCCCGAATCATAATAGGAATTTGCGGCGAAAGACATGGTTGTGACCAAGGAACGCAACAGGGTTGTCTTTCCCGAGCCGTTGGGTCCGAACAGAGCGATTACGCTTGGAAGGCGGATTTCCGGGTGATGGAGATTCCTCCGGAAACAGTCTAGTTCAGGAGTTGTTCCGGGGATGCGGAAATCAAGCGATATTTCTTCCCTGATGGATTGGAAATTGGATACCTGAAATTTATGTATCATAAGGCTATCCCTGCAAATATTTGTTATATAGTGTCTGCCAGAAAAGGTCTAACTCACTGAAATAAAACAAATAATCCTTGATTTTCTATGGTGAAGATTCTCCATATGTGGTAGAATTATACTTGAATTATCAACATATTGAGACATTTCAAAGAATCTTCGGAGAATTCACCATGAGAAAGATAAAGAACCTTCAGCTCGAACTCGCGGGAACGCCGATTGAGAAGATACGCTTCAATCCGAAATCCCGGGATGACATTCCGGCAATACTGACAGGACTGCAGTACATATACACGAATCCTGAGACAAGGGAGAAGCTGTTTTCCCTGCTTGAAGAGAAGTTTCTTCCCGAAGTTGATCTTCACACGGGCCGTCCCGGAATGGACATATGGAGGGTTGTAGTGCTCGGGGTGGTGAAGCGGGGGCTTGACTGTGACTATGACCGACTGCACTCTCTTGCCAACAGTTACCTGGAATTGCGCCAGATGCTGGGTCACAGCGGTTACTCAGACAACTATGAGTACGGACTTCAGACAATAATAGACAACGTGTCGCTGCTGAGTCCGGAGTTATTGAAGGAGATAAACTCCATAGTGGTCGAAAGTGGGCACGCCGTCTCAAAAAAAAAGCCTGGAGAAGGATTGCGGGGGCGGTGTGATTCGTTTCCCGTCAAGACCGACGTGGAATATCCGACTGATGTGGGTCTGAGCTGGGATGCGACAAGATGCCTTGTCAGGGAGTGCGCGGAGGCGGCAAAGGCTAACGAGGTTGATGGCTGGCGTCAGCACAGGCATCTGATCGGCAGGACAGGGAAGCTTTACAATCTGGTAAGAACTAAGAAGAGAAGAGACAGGAATCCGGGCAGTCTGCAAGAGTATCTCTGTGTATGCGAGGATATGGTAAGCAGAGCGGACAGTCTTTTATGCGAGCTTGTGGCTGCGGGGGCGCCCGCGTGGCGGATTGAGAGGATAAATTACTATAAGCAGCACGCAATCCGTCAGGTTGACCAGGTACGCAGGCGTATTCTGTACGGGGAAGTGATACCGCAGGAGGAAAAGGTGTTCTCGGTGTTTGAACCCCATACCAGGTGGATAGCGAAGGGGAAGGCGGGAGTGCCGGTGGAATTTGGAGTTCCCGTGTGCGTAGTGGAAGATCAGTACCAGTTCATTCTTAATCACAGGGTGATGTGGGAAGAGAGCGATGTGGATGTGTGCGTACCGATTATAGAGGAAACCACACGGATGTATCCGGAGTTTAAGGCGTGCAGTTTCGATCAGGGGTTTCACAGTCCGAACAACAGGAAGAGACTTGATGAGGCGCTTGAGGGGAATTACCTGCCGAAGAAGGGGAAGCTTGGGAAAAAGGACAAGGAGAGACAGGGGTCTGAGGAGTTTACGGAAGCCAGAAGGCGGCATCCCGCAGTGGAGTCTGCGATAAACGGGTTGAATCACAAGGGATGTGACAAGGTAAGGGTTCACGGGAAGGAGGGGTTTGCGAGGAGCGTGGCTTTATCTGTGTTGGCGGCCAACATATATCGCCTCGGGGTGCTTGTGAGAAACAGGGAGAGGGAGAAGGAGCGAAAAAGGCTCAAGCCTGGTTTCCTGGCAGCTGCTTAAGCAGCTTGGGAGCAGAAAGGGCAAGGGGTTTGGCAGACGGTAAAGGGGGAGTTTGTCCTGATATCGGAGAAAGTGGATAATTTAGTGGTGTTGTAAGGCATTCGGGTTTTGGAAGGAGTCGGAACTCCGATGCCGTCTGGGATTCTGCCAGAAAATCGACGGAGAAAGGGGTTTTCTGACAGGCACTAATTAGGACACTGGTGATGGTTCATTTCGTCTACCAGAGGTCAGGGAGTCTGAAGTTCGCAGAATTACAGAAGATCATGACGTTAAAGGATTCTACGAAGGGGAATACAAGAACTGTGACCTTGCCTTCTTGGAATATGATAAAGAAAAAGAGACGGATTTGCTAATTCTGTCAGGGATCATTCCTTCGCCCCTGTCTTGGAATTCTCAAGCAAAAGAGTAGAAACTCTAGCTAGTTAGTGTTACATTTTATAAGAAATGCGGCAATAAGAACGTTAAGACTAATAAGGAAGGAGAATCTTGCGCAAGATGAAAAAGCTGCTGTTGCTGTTAATGTTCTTGCCGCTGGTCGGTGCGACATTTAGCGTGGCGGTTGCGGATACGTACGTAAGAGGTTACTACCGCAAAGATGGAACTTATGTGAGACCACACTACAGATCATCTCCAGACAGCAGCTACAACAACAATTGGTCTGTTAAACCGAACGTAAATCCATATACTGGCAAATCCGGCACAAGGAATCCGACATGGAACGATAGAAGTCCATATACCGATACGGATTCATATTATATTGACCTATACGGGGAATAAAAAAGTGTCCTATTCAGCAATTGTGCGATGAATTGAATGTTTCGCCGATCGGGCTATTTGGTTTTTAAATTGTCTTATCCGTTAATGAGAAAGCTGGAAAAAAGAAAGTTTACGCTGCAGGAAGAAAGGGGCATGGCAAACGAATATCTTCTTATTTGGCAATAATTGTGTCCCCTTTGATGTGGTTGCGCACCAAATGGATTTCTTACAAGTCTGTTTTTCCCGTCTGGGGCTGACCAAGAAAACGCCTTGCGGGAAATTTTATCTGAAGAGTTTGGCAGTGATAAGCAAAAAACAATTGGAGTTGAGTTCGTGAGTCCCGATTCAACTATTTCATTGGAAACGGCCCACGAGAATTTGGGCTGGCCAAATCCAGAAAATGTAACGCATCCCAAAGGTGCGGGGGCATCAGTCTTTGCCGCACTGGTCCGGGAAAAGATCGGGAGTGCTTTGCGACATCTTCTCCAAGCTCAGAAGGTGCGGATTGGCGTTCTGATGGAAGACCCAGATGCTTCAACATCTGAACCGCCTCTGGCAATTGTCGCGGAATTCAATTCAGAAATAGATGCAGAAGTCCTTCGCGAGTTGCACCGGCTATCTTGGAATTTCTCGCATGTGCCCGTGGTAATAACGATTGAACCGACCCTACTGCGCGCTTGGAGTTGTTGCGAAGCCCCCGACCCTGAGCGTGAAATTGATGAGTACTTGGTGCGAGATTTTCCGGCGGAGCATTTAGAGATTGGACGGTCTGAGGAAATCGAGGTGCGTGCGGCGCATGTCTTGCATTGGGTAAATTTGGCTTCGGGGCAATTTTTTGCCGAGCATTCGTCGCGTTTCAATCGCAATGGCCGTGCGGACCAGATGCTTCTGCAAAATTTGCGTTACCTTCGCGAGGAACTTAAAAACAGAGGGTTGACCGATGATGACATATGTCATGATCTGCTGGCGCGCGTGATTTTTGTTCAGTTTCTCTTCGACAGAAAGGACCGGGATGGAAATCCCGCACTTACGGACGGGAGGCTCCTTCGTCTTCAGGAAGATGGAGTTCTCAAAAACTCCCACTCGTCCTTTGAAGGTGTTCTTCTCGACTATGAGGATACCTACCACCTATTTGATTGGCTCAACGCTAAATTCAACGGCGACCTGTTCCCCGGCAAGGGCAACTCCTCCCAAGAACGAGCGGAAGGATGGGCCAAGGAGAAAGAAATTGTTGAGGCGAAGCACTTGTCACTGCTTGCTGATTTTGTCCGCGGCGATTTGGACATGCCCTCGGGACAGATGTGCCTCTGGCCTCAGTATGCTTTTGATGTCATTCCGCTGGAATTCATAAGCAGTATTTATGAGACGTTCGTGAACGAGCGTGCGTCTCAGGATGGTATCTATTATACTCCTCCTCACTTAGTCGATTTTGTTCTGGACCGTGTTCTGCCTTGGGGCGGAACGGACTGGGATTTGAAAATCATGGACCCCGCCTGCGGTTCGGGTATTTTCCTAGTGAAGTCGTTTCAGCGGCTCGTTCATCGCTGGAAGCTGTCAAATCAGGATGAACAGGTGCGGGCGGAAACGTTGCGGCGTCTGCTTGAGCGCAATATTTTTGGCGTCGACAAGGACCCGCACGCAGTACGCGTAGCCTGTTTCAGCCTCTATCTGGCCATGTGTGATGAGATCGAACCACGATATTATTGGACACAGGTTAAATTTCCGACTATGCGCCAGCGTCGATTGGTTCACTCTGACTTCTTCTGTGAGGATAAGGAAGGGTTCAACACCGAAAGAGATGCCGGATCCTACGACTTGGTCATAGGCAACGCCCCGTTCGGTGCCGGTGTAATCACTGACCATGCCCGAACTTGGGCAACCAGCAATGAACGCCGATGGAGCATACCTAACAAGGATATTGGCGGACTGTTTCTGGCCAAGGGTGCGCAGTTAGTTTCCGAGGCCGGGCGAGTAGCGTTTATTCAGTCTGCAAATGCTCTTTTGTTTAATGTTGGCAAAGCGGCAGACTTCCGCAAGGAGTTGTTCACCACGTATAAAGTGGAAGAAATCTACAACCTCTCCGCATTGCGTTTCCGGATATTTAAGGGAAAAAAACACACGGCGAAAACTTCTATGGCGCCTGTCTGCGTAATTGTTTTGCGCAGGGAAATCCCCTCGCTACATGACACGATAACTTATATCAGTCCGAAACATCTGCGGCCGCTTGTGGACGAACTTACTATAGTGATTGAACCGGGTGACCGGTGCTCGCTTTCGGTTCAAGACGCAATTACCGACCGTACGATTTGGTCAAAACTTATGTGGGGAAACCCCCGTGATTTGCAGTTGATCAAGAAACTGCAGAATTTTCCAAGCCTGAAAAAACTGGATGGCGATTATAAAATAAAATCTCGAGTAGGCGTTGGTTTTGGTGACAAAAAGAAGTCCGCACCATACCTTGTTGGAAAAAGGATTTTCCGCGAAAAAATGTTCTCGACGGAGAATATTTTTTCATTCAATGCAGATGATTTGCACTTAGTTAAAGAAGACATTCGGGTGCATTCGCGGGACTCAACGAATCTCGAAGCGTTTTCATTTCCGCAAATCATTGTAAAGCGCAGCTGGAATAGACCTACTGGCCGTTTTCATGTCCGCTTTCCCATATCAAAAGACAAAGCGGGAATTCTTTGTAACGAAAGTTATATTTCAATACACTCCGAGAAGACGGTTCTGGAAGCTGCCTGCTTTTCACATAACAGCAAGATTGCGGTGTATTTTCATTTTCTGACTAGCGGGCGCTTTGCCGCTTACAGGCCAAGGCTCTTGAAAGATGAGATTTTAAACCTGCCTATGCCGGATCCTGAGTCAGACTTGCTTCAAGGAATCGAAAGCTATCAAGCCCTTGACGAGCATGCATTCAAGCTTTTTGGTTTAAAGGACGCGGAAAGGGTTCTCATAGAAGACACGATTGAATATACTCTTGAAGATTTTCTTGGGAGGGAACGCACAGACTCAAAAGGTAAGCAGCGGACATCCTTTGGTGATTCAACTGAAAATGAAACGCATATGCGTTCCTATTGCTCTTATTTCCTCCGCGTTCTTAAAGCCGGGTTCGGTAAAGAAAAGTTGGTTTCAGCAACAATCTTCAGATGTTTGCCCGAAAGCGTGCCTTACCGATTGGTTGCTTTTGCTCTGGGGGCTGAAGCAGAGAATGAAGTTGAAATTAAAAATATCCAGTCAAGTGCTCTTTTAGAGGAATTTAAGCATATAAATCAAAAGTTAATAGCCACAACTGGAAGTGGAGGGATATACAACCAGCGTGTCGCGCGCATCTACGAAGTCAACAACGGCATACCGACGGTTTTTGTTATCAAACCCGATCAGAAACGTTTCTGGACACGCAGCATGGGCCTTAAGGATGGCGACGAAGTAGCGCTCGATTTGTTTAGGTGGCAACAACAGGCGGTTGCGGAAAACGAAGAGGCACTGCACTGATGTCCCAATTTACTGGTGCAAACAGTGCACCGTTTGTCGACTCCGACTTTATTGTGTCGGTTCGTTTGTGGACGCAGGATCCAGCCGGGCAATTTCTGAATTTTGTCTGGCTGGCTTACGAAGACATGATAGCGTCGCCGCCTGATGTGGACACGAGGGACTTGGAGAGAAGCATAACCCAGCTCTTGGAGCCTCGCATTCGTGATAGAATGACTGGTGATGAACCGTTCTATATTCAACATGGGTCTTTTGAACGGGAAACGATGAAGCCTCCGCCTGCACAGCCGCCGCAATATGATCTGGCGTTTGTTTCCCAGGCGGATGAGAGAATCATGTGGCCTATAGAAGCAAAAGTCCTCAAAACTCCTAGGAGGGTAGCTGCCTATGTTCGCGACGTTCGGGAGGAGTTCCTGACATGCAGATATGCCCCGTTTTCAAGTTCTGGGGCGATGCTGGGTTACCTGTTGACTGGTATTCCTGACGATGCTTTCGTGACGATAGCTCAAAGGTTGGGTTGCAATTTGGAAACAGTGGCGGGACATACTGAAAAACCAATTCGATTCTCGAAACACAGAAGGAAGGTACCAGACGGAAAATCTTATCCTGCTGAGTTTGACTGCTACCACATGATTTTAGAGTATCCTGATTTGAGTCGAGAAACCTAATTTGGTGACAATGTACCTGAGTATGATTTGGTGCTTTATTCCTTACTTCTTTTAACTGGCTGTCAACTTAAGTATATAATTCCCAAATGTTTCACGTGAAACATTCTGTTCCTGATATTACTTTCCAATGCAGAATCTTGAGAAAATTCTGCCCAGAAGATCCTCCGTGGTCACTTCCCCCGTGATCTCGCCGAGTGAATTCATGGAGTTTCGCAACTCTATCGAGAGGATCTCGGGATATTCGCCGCGTTCAAGCAGTTCAAGGAACGTGCCTAGCTGCTCATGGGCCTTCTCCATAGATTCTTTGTGGCGCAGGTTGGTCAGCACCAGTTCCGAGGCGTCCGTACCGCGAGACGAGCCCGCAAGGACCTCAAAGATTGTCTGCCGGAGGTGATCTATCCCCTCTCCGGCAAGTGCCGAGGTTTTTACCGTCTTTTTTTGGCCGAGAACCCGCTTAAGCTTGGATTTTTCAATCTTTTCCTCTAGGTCAGCCTTGTTAATCACCACAAGATGCTTCTTTTTGGCGGCGGTTTCGAGGATTTTTCTATCCAGAGAATCGAGTTCGGTACTCTGGTCCAAGACGACGAGCACGAACTCGGATTCCTCGGCTTTTTTGAGAGAAAGTTCCATCCCGAGTCTTTCTATCCGGTCTTTCGTGTCTCTTATGCCAGCCGTATCCGTTATAACGAGGGGAATCCCTCCAACATTTATCCTTTCTTCAATAAAATCTCTCGTGGTTCCGGCTACTGGGCTCACTATAGCCCTTTGGGTCTCGAGCAGGCAGTTAAGTATGCTTGATTTCCCGACGTTAGGCTTGCCCAGTATCACCATCGTCACTCCGTCTCTGAACATTCTGCCAGTATCGTAGCTCTCGATGAGGGTCGAAAGTTCTTTTTCCACGGATTCAGATGTTTCCTTGAGACGGTTTTTCGCAACAGGATCTATATCTTCTTCGGGAAAATCTAGGTTCGCCTCTATTTCCGCCAGAATGTCGAGGATTTGATCTTTAAGTGCGTTCACCTTGCCCGAAAGGACTCCTTCGAGCTGCGCCTCGGCGTACCGAAGGCTCTGCTCAGTCTGGGCGTTTATGATGTCAGAGACCGCCTCGGCCTGGGCCAAGTCCATTTTCCCGTTAAGAAACGCCCTCTGGGTAAATTCCCCTGGGGCGGCAAGGGTCGCCCCGAGACCGATTAGGATTTCAAGTATTTTCCGGGGAACCATATGCCCCCCGTGAGAGTGTATTTCGGCTACGTCCTCGCCCGTATAGGTATCAGGAGAGTTCATAACGACGCAGAGAACCTCGTCCACGGTTTCATCGGTTTCGGGGTTGACTATCTTCCCGAAACAAAGTTTTCTCTGGGAAAACCCCGAATTTCCGGCAGGAACGAAGATTTTCCTTGCGATCGCGTGAGATTCCACGCCACTTATGCGGATTACGGCCACTCCTCCCTCTCCAAGGGGGGTGGAAATGGCGGCTATGGTGCTTTCGCGTTCGGGCACAAGTGACGACATGAAAGAGAATCTACCATATAAAGCCGCATTCGGTCAGAGGAAAAAGTTAAAAAACCCTGAATGTTTCACGTGAAACATTCAGGGCAAATGAGGAGGATTCTCAAAGAAACCGTTAAAGCTATTTCTCGAGACTCTTAAGCGTGTCCATGGCAATGCTGGTGTGCGCATAACAGGAACCGGCAGTCATGACCATGGCAACGTTTATGGCCTCAGCCATCTGCTCCGCAGTCACGCCGTCGGTATGCGCGTCCTTCACGGTTCCCCTGATACAATAAGGACATTTAGTCGCATGAGCGCAGGCAAGACCTATTATGCCCCTTTTCATTTTTTTACTGAGGGCTCCGTCGGCGAAGATCTTCTTGTGAAGTTCCATGAAGTGGGGGGAGATATCGCCGCTGCATTCCCTGAAACTGGCAATTTCCTTCGCTATGTCTTTCTTGAAAAAGTGCCCCTCGGTAAGCGGGATGCCGCTTTCAAGGGTGTCCCAGGCTTCAAAAGCTAGGCTTGAAAACGCGAAAGGCCCCCCCATGTTGAGCCTAAGTCCCACGTATATCGATTCGACTATTTCCTGGTCGCTCGCTCCCTCTTTTTTGCTGGCCCGTACCCTTGACCTTATGCAGTAGGGACAAGCCGTAATATGCGCTACGGCTACGGCAATGAGCTGCTTTTCCTTTGCGGTAAGGGCTCCGTCGGTAAACACCGAATCATGATAAGCCATCCAAGAATCGTAAAGATCCGGGTTCAGTTTTCTCAGATGAGCTATATCCGCGCCGATCTGGGCCTTCATTATGGTATCAGACATTTCAGTTATACCTCTCGTTGGTTATTGGTTTCCCTGTCTCTTGAAGAACTCCGTTTGATCAAAGCAGAAAAACCAACTTAGTACGAAGAATTTAACTGCTTCAAACCGGGAAATCAACAGGCTGAGCACCAATGGAGGCAGATTTTGGTTAGACGGCAAGAGTGCGGGTTACGGCTCGTCGATTAAGCGGAGCCACTTGTCGGATAAATGCATCCACTCATCTTTAAGAAGGAGGCCTGCCCCCTGCGCGAGTACATCTTTTATAGGAGAAAGAGACTTCTTGGTTTTAGCCATAAGTATGGCTCCTTCGAACTGAGAAATCATGAATCCGGCCGCCATCTTCGTATCAAGATCCTCTTTTAAAAAACCCTGTTCTATTCCTCTTCTAAAACAGTTCTCAAGCAGAGCTTCGCATTCCCGAAAATATTTATCCAGAACAAAACGGAATTTCTCGTTTAAGGAACTCTGTTCCAAGGCCAGGTTTCCGAAAATAGAGCCCGGGTATATGGGCTGCTTGAAAAGATCACGTTGAGAAAAAAATCTCATTTTATACCATTCCCAAAGCTGTTCAACAACATTGAGATCAGTTTCCATGATTTTCGAGAAGTCACGGATTTCGGTATCGGCAAGTTTTGTGAGAACACTCAATCCCAGCTCTTCTTTGCCTTCGAAGTAGTAGTAGAAATTGCTCTTGGAAACGCCCGCTTTCTTTATAAGCATGTCTATGGAAGTTCCGTCATAACCATAGATATGGAAAAGCTCGGTAGCGGCATCCATAATTTTATCTTTGTTGCTCATAACGTTCAATTAACTCTAGTGCTAAAATTACTAAACCTTTAGAAAAATCCATTGTCAAGGGTAACAGGGATGAATTTAGAAGTGATTACAATATAATACGGAACGGTTGGTCCTTATCGAGGCCCGCAAGTTCTTCGGATGAAAAACCTTTTGACTGGAGCAGAACCTTGAACCTTTTTCCCATGAATTCAGGCATAAAAAGAGTTTTGGCCGCGAGGCGATCCTTCTCGTTCTGCGGCTTATCGTATGTCTTGAAAATCTCGAGAATTCCCCAGTCAACAAGGAACTGCCCCTGCGTGGTATACTCGACGGCAGCAAGACCCAGAGTATCTCCGACCCTCATAAGTTCGGAAAAATTAACGTCGGCGGTTATATCCTGCTCTCCGACCCTTATGTAAGGATTTGAACTGAGTTCGTGGCGGTAAAAACACCTCCAGGTACCCCCGCGTTTTTCGGGCGAGTAGAGTTCGGAGGCCAGAGATCCGTAGTCAATACTGAGAACAAACCCTTTTTGAAGCGTTTTTCCCACCCCGGCAAGCCATTTTCCCGCCAGTAGACAAGCTTCCGCCTCTTCGCCCTGAGCGTATTTGTCCAGATACCGTTTCGAAAACTCATGGACATCCTCGGTTTCAGGATCTCGAAGAACTTCCTCGATTTCCCCGTCGCGAAGGGAAAGAAAAACCTCGCGCATCTTCCCCCCATCCGATTTCAGCCTGTGGAAAGGCAGAGAATCAAGAAATTCGTTCGCGATTATCACTCCGCAGAAGCCATCTCTTTCGATTTTTCGCAGGTCGTCCGTCCACCGCACTTTCTCGCGGTGTCCCTCCAGAGTTTTTTTCGCCGCCCGTCTCGCCACGGGGCTTATCTCGCTTATAACGTAATCGGTTCTTGAGTAGAGGTCCGGGTGGGTTTCACGAAGAGCTCCGAGTATGTCGAATGCAAGCTGACCGTTTGAGGCCCCGAACTCCACGACCGTGAACTTTCCGCCTCCAAGAAGAAGCGACGCCTTGGCAAGCAAGCGCGAGAGGGTCTCCCCGAAAGAGCGGTGAACCGACGGGGCGGTGTAAAAATCGCCCTTCTTTCCGATTCTCGCGTTTCCCGACGAATAGTAGCCCTGCTCCGGGTGAAAAAGAGAGAATTCGACAAACTTCCGGAAAGAAATCGAGCCGGATTCCCGTATTTCCTCCTTTATGATTTCCAAAAGCGTACGCATTTTTTCTCCGCCGCAGAAAACAACAGCCTGGAGATTAAATTACACAGCTTTTTGAGGTTTTAAAAACGGGGAGAAATTCGCCTGAAAAATAAGAGAAACCAAGAGCTTGGGTGCGGCTCCAAACGGCGTTTGCACTAACCGGTAACATTTCACAGAACGCTAAAAGAACCCTTTTTGAGGTTAAAAAAATTATCGAGTAATTTCAAGGAGTTACCTCTTTCGAACTGGGTCTAATCAAAACATTCCACAATCTATCAACAGAAAAAAATTGTTTGATATCAAGTAATTACGAAAACACGAGACCCTCTCGCGGCTTCCGCCTCGAGAGGGAACGCAAAAGTCGCCGAAGGAGGCAGTTTACGTTCATTATCAACTGGGAAATCCAAGGCGGATTATGCCCGAAAAACACCCGAAAAGCGGCGCAAATCTTATGTTATCCGCCGGTTTAATCGCCCGAGGATCTTTTGCCGATGCTGGCAAAGGCGTTATGGCTGTGAATACTCTCGTAGTTAAGAACCCTGAGCTCGTAAGAGTCGAAATTGGGGTTGCCATGGAGTTCAGAAGCTATGTTTCTCACGACATCCTCGACGAAGCAGGGCTTGTTGTAAGCGCTCATCGTGACATGGCGCTCGTCTTCCCTTTTTAAAAGCGGGTAAAGCGGAGAAGACGCCCCTCTCTCCGCAATTTCTATGATTTCCTCAAGGCATATGTCTATCGGATCGTTTTCCCTCTTTTTCTCGTGCGTGATGGTTATGAAAACCTTGGAGCGCTGGTTATGGGCTCCGTAATCGCTTATTTCCTTGCTGCAGGGACAGAGGGTCTTTACCGGAACCACAACGCTCTGGGTGAGGCGTATGCCTTCTGAGTGCATTTCGCCGCGGTACGTGCATTTATAGGGCTGGGGGGATATCTTGCCGCTTACCGGGGCGTGTCGATTGAAAAAGTAGTCAAACTCTATTTTGACGTCGGAATCTTCCGAACCCTGCCTGTCGCAGAGAGCAATCAGGAAAGAGGCCATGTTCCCTATGGAAAAGGATCCGTTGAAATCAAGGGCCGTTTCAAGCAGCCGACTCATGTGAATCCCCTTCTGGTCGGGGCTCAGGTTAACGCTCAGGCTTAGGGAAGCCTGAATGCTCTGGTCCTTCTCGGAATCGGTCTCGCAACCCTTTATTTTAAGCGGAATCTTGAGGTCGCAGACGCCGACTCTGTCTATGGAGATATTTCTGTAGTCCTTTCTCGCCTGTATATCTTCTATAGGTTTTTCTTCCAATTTCATTTTCAAAGTACTTTTCCTCTTTCTTCGATAGAGTAACCGCCGCTAATCAAAGGCGGATTCTTCTCAGGACGGGGAAGGATACCACAAGAAGAGACCTTTGCAACAACCGGAACAATTGCAAGGGGCTTCAGCGAAGTTTGGGATTATCCGCGTGCCGTTTCCCGTCCCTATGTGTTTTCTTCTCAAAGTTCTTTCTCAAAACCTCCGTAAGATCAACTCCTGTCTGGTTCGCTATGCATGTCAAGACGAAGAAAACATCGGCAAGCTCGTCCCCAAGCTCCCGGCGATCCTCATCTCCCTTGAAGCTCTGCTCCCCGTAGGTCCTGGACATGATCCTCGCGACTTCGCCCACCTCTTCGACAAGCTGCGCGAGATTGGTAAGCTCAGAGAAGTACCGCACCCCCACTTTGCTTATCCACTCGTCAACTTCCCTCTGATACTCCCTGACCGTTATCTCACTGGACATAAAACCACCCTCGGCTTCGTACCGACCGCAACAAACTCGAAAAAATCTCCCTTCCTTAATTCTACCACCCAAGCCTCAAAAGAAGCGATTCCCTCATAATCCGGTAACTCCGGGGAACCGAAGGCATCGCTTCGCCGTCCACCCCGCTTACGTAAACAATACCCGCAACGGCGTTTGTAAGAAAAGCGTAATCGCTTGAGAGAATATCCTCAAGGGAAAAACTCCCGCAGACGGCCTCATAGCCCAGTCGCTCGGCCGAGCGCAAAACGATCCCCCTTGTCACTCCCGGCAGAACGGGACACTCAGAAGACGGGGTAAAAAGCTTCTTTCCTTTGACCCAGAAAACATTATGGCACGAGGTCTCGGCCACCCTGCCGTCCGTATCGAGGAAAAGCGCCTCGTCAAACCCTTTTTCAAGAGCCTCTCTTCTCGCCAGGACGTTTCCGAGGTAATTAAGGGTCTTGTGCGAAAAAAGACGGTTCCGCTGAGACCTCCTCTCCCCGCAGACCCAAAGAGAAACGGTCTCGGGGCTCTCTGAGCGGGGCTTTACGGACACAAGAAGCGAAGCCTGCCGGGGCCGGGAATGAAAAACTGCGTCTCCTTCCCCCAGAAGGCATGCCTTTACGTGCAGATCTTTCCCTTCAGCTTTTTCCGCGGCGTCTTCGATCCGAAGCCTCACCCGGGCTTCTCCGGGAAACGGTATGGCGAGAAACTCGGCTCCTCTTTGCATCCTCTCAAGGTGCATGGAGAGGAAAACAGGAGGCGCGCCCTTCCACCTGAAGCTCTCAAAGACCCCTTCTCCGTAAAAAAGAGCGCGGAGCGCGGGCGGGTCTTCAAGCCTTTTTCCGTTAAGAAAGAAAAGTTCCTCCATGGCCGATGATTATATCACCTGTCGGGACGCGACCGATGCAAGTGCCTTTGCCTTGAGCTCCGTTTCCCCGTATTCCTCTTCCGCTCTCGAATCCCACACGATTCCGCCTCCGAACCAGAAATCCGCACCTTCGGGGTGGTTAACCCCCGTGCGGATCGCGACGCTCATGGTGAAATTCCCGTCCGGGGGGAAAAGACAGATCGCCCCGCAGTAAGGACCCCTGAGATGGGGCTCGAGGCTGTCTATTATGCGAAGAGCCTCTCTTTTCGGGGCCCCGGTAACGGATCCCGGGGGAAAGGTACTGGCGATTATCTGGGAGAATCCGACTCCGGGGCGGAGGCGTCCTTCGATTTCTGACTCCATCTGGAAAAGGGTGCTGTAGGGCCTGACGGCGAAAAGCTCCCTTACCCCTACGGAACCGTAACCGCATATTCTCCCGAGGTCGTTTCTCATGAGATCGACTATCATGAGATTCTCGGCCCGCTCCTTGGGGTTTTTTCCGAGCGTCTCGGCAAGTTCCCTGTCGCGACGGGGGTCCGGGTCCCTGCGGATCGTCCCCTTTATGGGCCTCGTGGTAATCCTGTCGCCCCTTTTCCTGAGAAAAAGCTCCATAGAGCCGCTTACGAGATCAAAACCCGGAAAACTGATAAGGGCGGCGAAAGGAACGGGCTGGGCGCGGTAAAAATCCGCAAACCACGAAAGCGATTCGCCCAAGGGCTCGAAGCGGAACTTGCGCGAAAGGTTAACCTGGTAAACATCTCCGGCAGCTATGTGCTCCTTTATCGCGGAAATCTTCTGGGCGTACTCCTCCTCCCTGATGTTCGGGCGCGGAGCGCCCCCGGGGCAATTCTCCGCGGAGGAAGCAGAAACAGAGAGCACTTCCTCGCAGGGACTGACATAAAAACCGTTTTGCTCGTAGAAGTGGAAAAACACGAGGGGAAGCCTTTTTTCTTCCTTTCTCTCCAAGGTCCTAACCCCGGGAGTCGTGTACCGAAAGTATTCGTAGCTTATGTAGCCAAGCGCGGTGTATCCCTCGGCGGCCAGACGCTCAACGAAACGGAGGGGGTCTTCGGAGGAGGTTTCCTCCGTGGAATCGGAGAACATTCTGGTCTTTCCATCTGAGAAGCAGAGAGTTAAAACGGGGTCGCCGAAAACTCCGGCCATGGGAGAGGAATCCGAATCGAACCATCCTCCGCCCGAGTCTATCAAAAGGGACCTTGGCTTATAAGACTTCATCGGCTCCTCCTTCTGAGACTCAACACCCGGTCAGGCGGGCGCGCGGGAACCTGTTTACGACGGGGGCTGAGCGTCCGCACCGTCGACCGAGCGGCGAAGGATCTCGGCTATGTCCTGGATGCCGATATCCTCCTCCTTGCCCTTGAACCTGGCGGCGTCGTCAAACATCGTGTTGCAGAAGTAGCACGCGGTCGCCAGGGTGTCCGGGTTAATCTCCGCCGCCTCATCGAAGCGGTTCCAGTTAACCCTGGGAGCCTCTTCCTCCATCCATATCTTTCCGCCTCCGGCGCCGCAGCAGAAACTCTTGGTCCTGTTCCTCTTCATCTCCACGAGATCAATCCCCGGAATGCTTTTCAGTATTTCCCTCGGGGAGTCGTAAACGTTGTTGTAGCGGCCGATGTAGCAGGAATCGTGGTAGGTTATCTTCTCGTCGATAGGGGCGTCGGGATTAAGCTTTCCATCCTGGATGAGCTGCAGGAGAAAATCGGTGTGGTGAACGACCTCGTAGTGCCCGCCGAACTGCGGATACTCGTTCTTTATGGTGTTGAAGCAGTGCGGGCAGTTCGCGAGAATCTTCTTTACCTTAAGCTCGTTCATAGTCTCGATGTTCTGCACGGCGAGCATCTGGTAGAGGGCCTCCTCTCCAAGCCTTCTCGCAGGGTCTCCCGTGCAGGTCTCCCCTGGGCCCATAACGGCGAAGTTGACTCCGGCGATCTTAAGCAGGGTCACTATAGCCTTCGATACTTCCTGTCCCCTGGGATCATAGCCCCCGAAACATCCCGTCCAGTAAATCACGTCGAATTCGCTTGCGTTCTCAGCCGAAACACCTAAAATGGGAACTTCCATCTCGGAGAGCCACAAGCCGCGGTCCGCCTCCGGGAATCCCCAGGGGTTTCCGTTGTTCTGAAGCTTCTGAAGAGTCCTGGTCGCAGTTCCGCTCAGTCGGCCCTCAAGCGTGAGGAACCTTCTCATGTCCATTATCTTCCCCATCTGGTCAATGAAAAGCGGGCACTGCTCCACACAGGCATTACAAGTGGTGCACGCCCAGAGCTCATCGGGAGTCACCCACTCGGTGTCGGGAAGGTCGGGCTGCTCTTCCTGGGGCTTTCCGGCCAGTATGTCCTTCCCCTCGCTTGAGACGTAATGGCGAAGCTTGACGACGATGTCCCTGGGAGAGAGAACCTTCTCGGTGTTCCACGCAGGGCAGTTGTCCGTGCACCTTCCGCACTCGGTGCAGGTGTAGGCGTCAAGTATGTCCTTCCAGCTGAAATCGGCTACCTTCGAGGAGCCGAAGTGGTCAAGATCCTCGGGGATCTCCTCGAAATCAAGCTTCGAGAGCTGCCCGCGGGGCTTTAAGCTCTGGAAAAAAACGTTAAAAACCGCCGTCAGCACGTGGCTGTGCTTGGAGTAGGGAAGATAATTGAGGAACGAAAGCACTATCAGGACGTGGAACCACCAGAAAAACTCCTTCCAGAAAAAGGTGCTCCCGGCGCTCATGCCGTCGTAGAGCCCGGAGAACGCGCCGGACACCGGCAGCATGGCGGGGCTTGCCTCGGCAAGCGCAATCTTTGCTCCCGTGGTGAGAAAGGCGGTGATCATGAGGCCGAATATAAGACCCAGTATCACGACCGCGTCGGGTCCGTTAACCTCCCTTCTTCTGCCTATAGTGAGCCTGTTTATTATGCCCATGGCTATGGCAACCAGAACCAGGGCCTGCACTACGTCGAGGATCAGCTCGTAGATTCCCCCCAGAGTTCCCGGGAAAACGTGAAACCCGGGAATGACGCCGCTTATCAACATCTCAACCGTCCCCACCGTTATTATGACGAAACCCCAGAAGATCATGGCGTGCTCTATGCCGGCAAAGCGGTACTTGAAAAGCCTTCTCTGCCCGAACACGTAGATGATGACCTTCCTTATCCTCTCGGGAATGTTGTCAAACCTGTTGTCTTCCTTTTTGCCGAGAGTGACGAGCCTTATGAGCAGGCGGATGTTGTAAGCGAAAAAACCGAAGGCTGCCACAAGCACCAGAAGCATTATCGCGGATTTGGGGTTCATACAGTTTCTCCGAAGCAAGACTATGGAAAAAAGCAGGATGAATTATATTGAATCCGCGGGGTTTAATCAAGCCGGGAGGGAAGCGCCGGCCTCATCCGCCACTCAAGCGCCGAGGCACACCCACCGGGAATAGAAACCGTCTTTTTCACCGCACAGAAGAAACAACACTCAACTCTGTTCGGCGAAAAGCAGATTCACTGCTTCGCTGCCCGCGACGTGCTCTCCCGGGCTAAGTTTAACCTCTCCGCCGCCTCTCCCTCCGCCGCGCGCGCAGATCCCAAGTCAGGAGTCTTGCGTTACGCCAAGGCGCCTTCCCACCGAAGCCGCAAGAAACAGAACCGCTGCGATCAGAAACAGATTGAAAGTCCCGGCCTCAAGTTCGTTTCCGCTCCCGGAAGCAATCGCGCATCCTCCGTCGCCGTTGCCACCGCTACCACCCTGTTCCGACCCCGGGTAAATACCGGAACCGAGAACATACTTCGTACCCCCTTCTATGCCGAAATCTGTACGTATGAAATACCCGATCTTGACCGATGTGCCGGGGGAGCGGCCTGGGATGGGGTTCCCCGCCTCACAAAACACATCTTCATCTTCCGGGGACGGCCCGGAAACAGATCTTGTCTCTTCACAGAGCACCTCGTCACCAATAACAGTCGGATCTTCCCAAAGGTAGGTGAGGAAACCCTCTCCCGGGGTATCGTCTTGTCTGTCTACCTCTTCTAAAATGCGTTTGGCAACTTCAACTCCATTATCATCCACAAGACGCAACGACCTGTCTTGAAGCTGCGGGGAGTTTCCGTTAAAAATCCCGTACATCTTATCCGTACCGGTAACTATATAGAAATATGTGGAACCCGACTGCCAGGGAGGTTCCCTCCAGCACGGCATAAGCTGAATCATTCTCACCAGCGGAAGCCTTCCCCGGGAGTTACTAACCTTGGCAAACTCCTCGGTAATGTGCGCCTCAACTCCCTCCAGGTAACGCGCTAGGCTTGGCTCGTCATTCACCATGTCGGCGCTAAGCCAGCCCTTTCCGGAGAGATCGGGACACGCGTCAAGCGACTTGGAATGATCCGCTTCCCTCAGCTCATGATCAAATCCGCCAACGTGTATAAAGGAATCCCCTGCTTCGCCCGTATCGGAATCCCCAACGGCGCAGATATGCCTGCCGCCTCTCCCGGTCCTGTCGTCCTGAACACAGACCACCTTGTCACCCGCTCCTTCCGCCATGTCCATCAGTCTCCGGAAAACCGGGATGCCTCTCAAGGATCCGCTCAGGGCCCCGGGATGTCTCCCGTGAAAAAGTATTATGTCGCCTGACCGAAAAGAAGCGTCGGTCGCTTCCCCGCCAGCGGACTTGTTAACGGTAATTACGTACGTGTCGCCGTGGCGCCATACTCCGTTATTGTTTCTCAAGGCGTTTCGGAATTCTACTCGACCCTCATCACTTGTGACCCGCGGCTCCCGGTGCTCTTTCATGTGCAGTAAGAAACTTCTCATATCGTCCATGTTTCCCGCGCTCGCCTCCTTGGCAGTTACGCCATGGTGCGCAAAAGCGGGCGAGGTGGTGGAAAAAACGACTGTACAAAAGAAAAGCAGAGTGAGCGCCGCGACTTTTTTCATGATTTAAAACCCCTCTCTTTGCTAATTAAGATACAAATTCCTGTGAGCTTCAGGCCTCTATTCTTTACAAGGTTGATAATAACCGGTTAGTTTTGAAATGGAATTAAAATAGTACCGATAAGTCGGTCTACTGCTTGACTAAATCATCGAATATCGGGATTTTGTGAAGCTCGTCAGTTCTGGGGTTATTTTCCGGATCGGTTGTCTGTAAGAAGGTTCGAGGATCTAGAGCTTTACAGACGAGTGCCGGAAACTCAAGAGATAAAAAGGAATAACAAAAAATGATTCGTAAATTTTACGAGGCAATTAACCAAACTGCACCCCGGAATATTATTCTCGTACTGCTTGTCCTGGCGACGGGCCGCTCCACGGCCTGGGATGCAGCCGCGAGAGAAGGGAACCTTGTCGGTAATCAACCGTATTCCGAAGCGATATCCGGCAGCCTGCACCCCGTGAAAGTCATCACCCGACGGGACATTGAGCTCTCAGGCGTAAAAAGGATAACTGACCTGTTGGGCCGGTCGGCGTTTAACAATTTCGGTCTCGCAAGGCCGCTCGTTCTTGGAGGAGGCCGCACCCTGACCCTGGTTAACGGGCGGCGAGTCTCAGACTCCGGAGTTGACCTAGACGCCATCCCGATCGCGGCTGTCCAGCGCATTGAAATCCTCAGTGACAGCACAAGCGCCCTGCATGGCGGGGAAGCGATCGGCGGCACCATAAATATCGTTTTCAAGAAAGACTACGAAGGTCTTGATATCCAGCTGAACGCCGGGCGTCCCCGCGGTGAGGGCGCCGATTCCGAACACCTAAGCGCTCTGTGGGGAACAAGCGTCGGAGAAGGAAATCTGACTGTCGGGGCGGATATCTTCCGGCGGGACGAGGTACGCGACATCGACCGAGATTACAGCCGTGCCAGATATCAAGCCGGAGGTTCCTTCGCCGACACCGAAGGAGTGTCGTCTCTCGGCAACACGGTTTTCCTGGAAAAAGACGACGGAGGACGGGTTTCGGGGCCGTTGGGCGACTGTGATGAAAGCGTGTATGCGGGGGAACTCACGGATCCTCCGGGCGGATTTTTCGGCACCGTCTGCGGGTTTGCCTATGCGGATATCGCGTGGCACTTGTGGCGCAGGCAAAATGACAGCGCGTTTGTGAATTTCAGTTATCCGCTCGCCGATGCGGCCGAAATATACGTTGAGGGACGCGTGACCAAGGAAGAACGAAGACTGCTGTATGCGCCAGACCCTAACCTTTTTCGCCTCGTTCCGGACGAGACGCTGAGAAACAGCCTGATTGAAAGCGGGAGCTTTGAAGGTCTTGACGAAAGCAATTTCCCCGAACGTATCACGGTTGGCCACCGTTTCCTGGGACACGGAAACCGCCAGTGGGATTCGGACCTTGAAGAATATGATATTGCGCTGGGGCTGCGGGGGGATATTAAAGACAACATAAGATACGACGGCTATGTTCACTACAATCGCTGGGACTATGCAGAAGCTGGCCGCACGTTCATTAATGAACCCATAATAAACACCGCCATTGAAAGCGGAGATTACAACCTCCTGAATCCTCTTTCCGACGACGAAAGGCATAGGGCCGCAATCAGAGAAAGCAGCGTGCGGAGCGAAGAGAGAGGCAAAACCGACTATGTTGACGCCGGGGTGGAACTTGACGGCCCGCTGTTTGAGCTTATGGGCAACAAGATTCGCTGGAGCGCCGGTCTGCAGGTCGCCAAAGAAGACATAAGCTTTTCCGAGGAAAATTTCAATCTTAACGGTGAGCCGGTTGACGCGGATGACGTCTTGGGGGGATCTTCGCTGTCGCTGACGGCCGATCGCCGGCGCCTGTCGGCTTTCGGCGATATTCTGGTGCCCCTGGGGGATGCGCTGGACATGTCGTTTGCCCTTCGCCACGACGATTTTGACGATGTCGGGGGAGCGTTTTCGCACAGGATAGCGACGCTTTACCGCGTAATCCCCAATATTGCGCTGCGGGCATCATGGAGCGGGGGGGCGCGAGCGCCCGGTCTTGCATTGCTGCATGCAGAGGAATTTGTTTATTACCCGTATGTATGCGACGCGGACACACCGACTCCCGACTGTCCCAGTGAACAGGTGCGGGTGGTCACGAGCAGCAACCCGGAACTTAAACCGGACGAGGCTGAGAGCTTCGGCGCCGGCGTCTCCGCGGGCTGGGGTCCGTTTTCGGCCGACTTCGACTGGTTCCGCCTCCGTCTTCAGGGAACGCCTACCACGCTGAGCACGCAGTTCGTTGTCAGCCTGGAAAGAAGCGGGAGGCTTAGCGAGTATCCGGGACTGAGCGTTACACGTTCCGACGGTCGATTGGCAGAAATCCGCAATCCGCTGACCAATAGCGGAGAGACTGACATGGACGGGTTCACAGCCCGGCTCGGCGGCGACCTGAAAACCGACCTGGCGAATTTCACGCTCAATGCCAACTGGATCAGGATAACGAATTACGAAAGACGCGTGGGAGTAGAGACTCAGCCAGGAGATATTCCGCGCAACCGCATTCACGTTCTGCTCCGCGCAGACCGCAACGACCTGTCCGTGCAGTGGAACACGCACGCGGTTACGTCTTTTTGGAACAACACCAGAACCAAACGCTTCAGAAAATGGGTGGGGCACGATATCGCGCTTAACTGGAGAAACGCTTTTGGCTTTAACTGGTTTGAACTCACGGGAGGCGTTTTGAATATCGGCAACGAGGGGCAGTCCCGCCCCGACCCCGATGAGGATCACATATTATATATGGATTCGATTCTGGGGCGCACGCTGTTTCTGACTGCAAAGCTTGAGATCTAGCATATACGGTCATACCTGATGAATAGAAAGACCTGACCCTATATGAAAACCTTTTTCTTTCGGAAAAAACCGCGTTCCGGTATCCTAAAGGGGAACGTGAAGATCCTCCTCTACTACGACTACATCTGCCCTTTCTGCTTCCTGGCAACCGAGAGGGTGCTTGACCTCGCAAGGGAGTTCGGCCTCGAAGCGAAGTGGCTCGGCGTGGAAATTCACCCCGAGTATCCGGCCGAGGGAAAAAGGCGGAGAAAAACGGAGAGGACCGTCCGCATCTCGAAGACGCTTGAGAACGTGGCCACCGAGGCCGGGGTGGAAATAAAGCTTCCGGGATTCATAACCAACTCGAGGCTCTGCCTTGAGGGGGCAGAGTTCGCGAAGCAGAAAAACAGGTTCATGGAATTTCACAAGGCCTGCTACGCAGCCTACTTTCGTGAGGGCAAGAACATAGGCCTTCTGGAAACCGTCCTCGAGGCGGGCGAGAGGGCGGGGCTTCGTCCCGAGGAGCTCTCCGAGTCCCTTCGGGAAAGGAGCTTTTCGGAAAAAATAGAGGAGAACATGAAGAGCGCCAGGGAAAACATGGTCTTCGGCGTCCCTACCCTCTACCTCGGGGAATTGAGGATACACGGAATCCAGCCGCTTGAATCATACAGACAGCTGATAGCAAAGGAACTCGGCAGGGGAGAGTCCCTGCACTGAGGCTTTCTAGTCATTTCCGCTTCGGGGCGAGCTCCCTGGCGCGACGCAGATACCTCTCAGCCTCTTCGTGGCGGCCCAGCCTCTCAAGCGCCTTCCCCGTAAGAAAATGAAGTCTCGGGGCCATGGGCAGATCAGGCTTGAGCAAAAGAGCCCGCTTCATGCTCGATGCGGCCTCTTCATATCGTTTAAGCCCGAAAAGCACGTAGCCCATTCCGACATAGGGAAGGGGGTAGTCGGGATCTATCCTGACCGCGGCCAGATATGCTTCGAGCGCTTCTTTATACTGGCTCCGCCTCCTTAAGCTCTCCCCGAGATTCAAAAAAGCCGGTGCGTAGCGTGGATTGAGTTCAATAGCCCTTCGCAGGTGCCCCTCTGCCTCTTCATACCGACCCAGCCCTGACAATGCCGCCCCCAGAACGTTATGGGAGCTGTGGTAAAGGGGGCGCTTTTTCACGGCAACGCGGGCGGCGGCAAGAGCTTCTTCCGATGCGCCCTCGCTGTGAAGAAGCCCGTATGCAAGGTTGAGATGAGCCGTACGAGCGTCCGGATTAAGAGAAATAACGTGCCTGAACAAGGTGACTTCGTCCTTGTAAACGCTTGTCTGATTCCATGTCGCTACGCCCAGCAGGACAAACAGCGCCAAGGCGGCTCCCCTTGCGGCCTTTCCCGGCAGATCCGGCAGTATCTTCGCCCCCCCCCAGGCCGCGGCGGCGGCAAAAAACACGATTACACCGATGCCTGCGAGATACTGGTAGCGGTCGGCGACAAACGAATAACGCATGTAGCCGTAGTCAACGAAACCAAGAGTGGGTGACAGCATGACCGCGAAAAACAGGGCGCAGGCAAGGGGTCCCCGCCCGATCCTGCGGCGAAGGAACCACAGCGCCGCGGCTACGGCAGCCGCCGCGACGACATATGTCCAACCCGCGGGATCAGCAATGTTTACATCCCAGTGCGGATAGATAACCGCCAGTTCCGCTGGCCAAAGCAGCTTGCCCACATAGAACCAGAGCGCGTGCGCCGCTATAAGCACCCTCTCAGCCATCGAGTAACCAAGAGAAATAGGCTGTACATCCTGGTAAAACAACAGGTCCCCAACCGCTATAGCAAGTCCCACGAGGAAAAACGGTGCCGTCCGCAGCAACCCACCCCGGGTGATGCGACCCTCTCTCCACCACTGGAGGATCAGCAGAGTGGCCGGGAAGACAACCACGACCGACTTTGAGAGCATGGCGGCCGCAAACAGCAGAAGTGCTCCCGCGTAGCGCCCCCGGCTCGGCGACTCGATGAAGCGAAGCCACAGCAAAAGCGAAGCAAGGCAGAACAGGGTTGCAAGCATGTCCTTCCTTCCCATTATCCAAGCGACGGATTCCGCGTGCAGCGGATGCACGGCGAACACCGCAGCCGCAAACCAAGCGCCGGGAACCGCAAGGCGCGAAAATACGCGCCAGAGCAACACGGTGTTTGCGAAGTGAATCAGAATATTAACTACGTGATAGCCTGCGGGGGAAAACCCCCAGAGCTTGTGCTCAAGCCAGAAGGTCGTATAGAGAAGCGGCCAGTAGTGTCCTTCCTTCCGCGTTCCCCCCTCAAGGTAGGCGCCTGCGGGATCAAACCAGAGATCCCAGATTCCTCCCCATGTCGAAACGGCCACAAGGTTCCTCATTATGGAATCGTCCCAGACAAACCCCGCCTGGGTGGCCGGAAAGTAAATGACGGCTACAAGCACGCCTAGGACCAAGACGGCGAAAGCGTCCCGCCGCAATATCCCATGCCCCAAAACCAGCTCCCCGCGTCCCCGCTCTCTTTCTTCCTTTGCGATTGTCATTTGTCCAAGGAAACCTGCGGTGCGTCAGCAGAGTTTCGCTTTTACCCCCTGCGCTCTGCCCCCCGAAACGTCCAGCGGGAATTCAGATAATAATTAAGCAGTGCCCCGGGAGCAATCCCGCACGCCTGAAGCAGCACCGGGAACACCCGGGGAAACAGCAGAGAGAGAGCGACAAAGATCGCGTAGCTGAGCAGAAGGGTCAGAAAAGAGACCATGGCGAACTTAACGCCCCTCACGGACTCGCGGCCGGTCATGACCCGGGCGCCGAAAGTCCAGTAGTTGTTCATTATGAAGTTAGAAAAAATGGAAATCATTATCGCTGCGGGCGACGCCATAAACTTGTGGATGCCAAGCGTGAGCATCAGGTAAAAAGAGCCCAAGTTGACGACCACCCCGCAAAGACCCGTCACGCAGAACTTAAGAAAGGTAAAGTGGCTTCTGAAACGAATCCAGAGGATGTTGAGGAAAAACTCGAGCATGTTAGCTACGCCGAGCTTTGTTTCCCCGCGCTCGCGGTCGCGGAAATGAATCGGCTCCTCCACCACCTGTGCCCCGCAACGTAAAAGCCTGTACAGAAGTTCGACCTGAAACACGTAGCCCCGCGCCCGCATATCCTGCAGTTTTGCCTCCCGAAGCTTCTCCGTCCTTATGGCCTTAAACCCCGCCGTGCAGTCAGAAACCCCCCTCAGCCCGCCAATCCACCTTGCCAGGCGGTTTCCCCACCGCGACAGCAGCCGTCGCCTGAGGTGCCACCGTTCATCAAGCGAGCCTCCCGCAACATAGCGACTCCCGATGGCCACGTCAGCCCCGGCGGCGATGCGCCCGAGAAGTCTCTCCGCATCTGCGGGGTCGTGCGAGAAGTCGGCGTCCATCTGCACCACCACGGAAGCACCTAGCGTATCCATTGCGTGGGTGATTCCCCGCACGTAAGCATCCCCAAGCCCGCGCCGCTCTCCCGAAAGCAGGTGCACCCGTCCGTCCTCTCCGGAAGCAAACTCCCGGACCAACTGTGCCGTGCCGTCAGGGCTCTCGTCGTCAACGACGAGAAACGCCGTATCCTCGTCTCCGTAGAGCTGCGTTAGGCGCGAAAGAAGCGAAGTGATGTTAAGAGCCTCGTTATACGTGGGAATAACGAAACACACCTTTGGATTTTTCCCGTTCAATGCCGTCACTCTCCGCGATTATTTTACCGAACCGGAACAGGGAATTATTTCTCCACCCGCAGGCGGACTTCGCCAATCATCCTCGCGGTCGAGGAGACCACGGTGAAAGTCTTTCTCCCGAAAACTATCACGGTCCCGGGAGCGGGAATCGACCCGTACCTGTAAAGAAGGAACCCTCCGAGGGTCTCGTAATCCTCTCCCTCCGGAATGGCGAGCCCTAGGCCATCGTTCAGACGCTCTATCTCGACTGTGGGGTCTATCAGGTACTCCCTGCCGCCCAGCCTTCTCCACGGGGTCTGGCCGGTGTCGTACTCGTCCTCTATTTCCCCCACCACTTCTTCGATTATATCCTCGAGGGTTATGATTCCGACCGATCCCCCGTACTCGTCAACCACGACGGCCATCCCGGCACGCCCCCCTTTCATCTCGTCCATAAGCTCGTTTACAAGCTTCGATTCCGGAACGTAGAAGGGCGGGCGGGCGTACTGCTCCACGCTCTTGTCGAGATCCTGTTCGCCCAAAACGTAAAACGAGTTGAGTATGCCGGTTATGTTGTCGACCCGGTCGCTGAAAATCGGGATCCTCGAGTGGCTTTTCTCCGCTATGAGTCTCTTCACGTCCCGAAGCGTGGATTTTCTCTCAAGCGCGTCCACCTTCACGAGGGGGATCATTATCTCTCCAACTGTGGTCTCCGAGTAACCGAAGATCCTGCGTAGAACCCTTCTTTTGTAGTCCGCGCTCGGCTTGTTCTTGTCCTCCTCCACCACGTCCTCGAGCTCCTCGCGGGTTATGGAACTCATCTTCATTCCCCGGGTTAAGAGGCCGACGAAGAAAAGCACCGGATAGAAAAGCTTGGAGAAAACCCAGAGGGGATAGATCACCCAGAGCACTATTGAATTCTTCTTGCTCTCGAAAACCGCCTTGGGGACCACCTGGCCGAAAACTACTATGAGCGGAGAGAGCACGGCCACGGTGTAGATGCCGCTTCGCTGCCCGAGCGTCTCCTCGAAATAAAAGGTGAGCACGAGGGTGTTTATTATGAGCGAGAGGTTAACCCCTATTAGGGTGGTGCCGATGAAGCTTTCGATCTTCGAGTAAGCGTCGAGAACGAGCCCGGCGGCGGCCGAACCATCCTCGGCAAGGGATCTCATCTTTATCTTGTCGCAGGAGATAAGCGCTATCTCGGAACCGGCGAAAAAGGCCTGAAGAGCCAGAAACAGCAGAATCAGCAGGACCACAATCTCAATGGACATCGCCCCGGACCTCCTTGCTGACGTCAACCCTTATCTCCGAAATCCTTTTCCCATCCTTGCCCTCAACCGTGAAAACCAGCCCGCCGAAACCTATTTTCTCCCCCTCCGCGGGCAGCCTTCCGAAAAGGTCAAACACGAAGCCGCCCATTGTCTCATTCTCCATACGAAGCGGGATCACGCTCTCCTCAAGTATCTTCCCCAGGTTCTCGAGTCCCGCCGAGCGGGCGACCGAGAAAAGATAGTCGTCGTTAAATTCCTCTATTCTCATCCCCCCGGGAATCGTAATGGCTCCCCCGCGAACCGCGGGAGCGGCCTTCTTGAGCACCGAGCGCTCGTCCTCTATTTCTCCGAAAAGTTCCTCCAGTATGTCCTCCATGGTTACTAGCCCGTCAAACCTTCCGTACTCGTCAACCACTATCGCTATGTGGATCCTGTGCATCTGGAATTCGCGCAGCAGCGCCCCCGCGGGTTTGGAGCGCGGGATGAAATAAGGGCTCCGGAGGCACTCGCTCACCGCGGCCGCCGAGTTCTGTTCGGTGAAATCCCACTTGAGAAGATCCTTGCTGTAGAGAACGCCGGCTATGTTGTCCCGCTCCTCCTCGTAAACCGGGATCCGGGAGTGGCCCATCTGGCGGACCTGCCCCACGGCCGCATCCACCCTGATGTCGCGGGGAAGAGTGAAGCAGTCTATGGCGGGGGTCATTATCCTGTGGGCGGGCAGGTCCTCGAGATTGAAAAAGCCGTCGGCAAGATACTTCTCGACCTCGTTCAGCACCCCTTCGTCCCTTCCCATGCCCACCAGAATCTCAAGCTCGTCGGAGGAGATGTCGCTTCCCTGGGAGCGGTGGCCGAGGTCCGCGCCGAAGGCCCTTATGAAAAAACCCGAGACAAACATGATCGCCCACCTAAGCGGGGTGATGGCGACGTGGAAAAAGTAAAGGGGAAGCGCCACGGCCTTGGATATGGTTCTCGGGAACTTCACCCCGGCGGTCTTGGGAACGATCTCCCCGAAAACAAGAAGCGTGGGAGACGCTATGGCCAAGGAGATGAAGGCGACTGTCTGCTCCGGGGTGTCCTGGAGGTATTTTCTCACCGTGAGACCTATGACGCTTGAGTAAGCTATGTTGAAGACTTCGTCGGCCAGCAGGACCGTGGTTATCAGCTTGTGGGAATTTGAGAGAAGTTTCTCTATGGCCGCCGAAACCCTGCCCCCCTGCTTCGATATGCTCTCTCTCTGGGGACGGCTCAGAGAAAAAAGAGCCCCCTCGCTGAAGCAGAAAAACGCCGAGCAGCAAAGCAGAAAGAGAATCAGAATAAAATTTTCGCCCAAAAGAATCTATCTCCCGCAGAGGAGTCAGCAGAAATGCTCAAAACCCCCGGTATCGTAAAAAACCTCCTCCCCACCTTCGTCAAAAAACCTTACTCCCCGCCCTCCGGTAACGGACCCGATCCTCGAGATCGCGACCCCGCAGAGGCGGGAAACCTCATCCACCGCAATGCGCTTGTCCTCAGGCGAGGTGAAAAGAAGCTCATAGTCCTCCCCGCCCGAAACCGCGAGGCGGTAGACATCCTCGCAAAACCTCGCGGAGAGGGAGAGAAAACCCCGAGAGAGCGGAAGGCTCCCGAGGTTCACTTCGGCACCCAGTCCGCGCTCGGAGGTAAGTTTCTCAAGATCGCAGAAAAGCCCATCGCTTATGTCTATCATAGAGGTGGCTATCCCGCGCTCCGCCACCATCCGGCCCACGGCAAGGCGCGGCGTGGGCGCAATATGTCTTGAGATGACAATCTCGCCCCCGTCAATCCCGGGGTCGCTTGAGAGAATCCTGAGGCCCAGGGCGGAATCTCCGAGGGTCCCGGTCACGTATATGCCGTCTCCCTCCGCCGCTCCCGAGCGGAGAACCATGTCGTCCCTCAGCACCTCTCCAAGCGCCGTCATGCTTACAAAAACGGTCTTCGATTCGGAGAGGTTCCCCCCGACTAAAGAGACATCGAACTCCCGGCAGCCATCCTCAACCCCCCGGGAGAACTCCTCAATGAATTCCCCCGCACCCGCGCCCCGACAGCCCAGGGAGCAGAGCAGGTACCTCGGCACGGCCCCCATCGCCCCTATGTCGCTTACGGCTACGCAGACCGCCTTTTTACCTAGCTGCCTCGGGGTCTGAGTTTCAACACGGAAGTGAACGCCTTCGACCAGAGTGTCAGTCGAGGCAACAAGACAGGTTTTGTCTCTGAGTTTTAAAACAGCGGAATCGTCCCCTATCCCCATCAAAACTTCTTTCTGCGTAGCCTTGAACCTGTCAGCTAAAAATCTCAAGGCGTCTTCTTCGCCCATTTGTGCCTTAAAGTGTATTGTAAACGTGGTTGGGTGTCAATTTGGGCGGGGAGGGAGAAAAAATTTTTCTCCCCTTCCCACAGGCACAAAAACCGGGTTTCACCCCGGGAAAAACCGTTTTTTCTTGACACGAAAAACCGATGTAATTACAATTAAATTCCACTTTCCGAAGGGTGGATTGGACTTTTTTCTGAAGTACCTGTTTTTGGGTGGTTTTTTGCTTTTCTGGAGAAGCACTGTTGAAAAAGGCAGAGGAAGTTGCGCACGGCAACCTGGCTACTGAAACTGACCAACTGAATCAAAAAATAGAGTTTAACTGGGACGCGGTTCTCGACTGCGTTAAAAAGGATCTTTACTTTCCCCCTTCCTGGTTGTTTTCCATAAAAGTTGCGAAGATCGAAGGCAGGCTGGTGACACTTGAGGCGAAAAGTCATTTCCAAGCCCTGTGGGTGAAAAACCACTATCTGCAGCTGATAAACGAAACCGCCCAGCACCTCTACGGAGTGGGCCGCTTCCAAGTAATAATAGATGAGCGCGAGAGGAACTCCGTGGCAGGCGGAGCGAAAAAAAACAGCGCCACGGAAGCAGAGAACCAGTCGCACGATCCCCAGTCCGTAAGCTTTTTCAGTTCGACCAACACGTTTGAGAATTTCGTCGTCGGACCGAGCAACCAGTTCGCCCACGCGGCCTCTTACGCAATCGCCGAGAACCCCGGTATGGCGTACAACCCGCTTTTTATACACAGCGGCGTAGGGCTCGGGAAAACCCACCTCCTCCACTCAATAGGAAACCACATACTCCAAAAACACGGAAACCGCCTGAACACCCTCTGCATCTCGGCCGAGCACTTCACAAACGGGGTGGTGCAGAGCATAAAAACGGGATCTATGGACAAGTTCAGAAACCTCTACAGGTTCAACTGCGACGTTCTGCTCATAGACGACATCCAGTTTATCGCCGGAAAGGACAGCACCCAAGAGGAGTTCTTCCACACTTTCAACTCCCTCTACACGGCAAAAAAGCAGATAGTGATAACCAGCGACAAGCCTCCAAGCGTTATGAAGAACTTCGAGGAACGCCTCAAGTCAAGATTCGAGTGGGGGCTCACGGCTGACATACAGACGCCGGAGGTGGAGACCAAGATAGCCATCATAGAAAAAAAGGCCGAGGAGGAACAAATAGAGATCCCCGGCGACGTGGCCTCGTTCATAGCACAGAACGTTCTCTCTAACATAAGAGAGCTTGAAGGGTCGGTGAACAAGCTGTTCGCCTACTCGAGAATGTTCAGGGAAAGAATAACTCTCGAGCTGGCAAAACAGCTCCTCAAGCACTTGGTGAGAAAAGAGACCCCGAAGATAATAACCATAGAGATCATTCAGAAAGAGGTGGGGTCGTTCTTTGACCTTTCGGTAAAGGACCTGAAATCCAACCAGAAGCAGAAAAAGATCTCTGAACCCAGACAGATAGCGATGTTCCTTTCAAGAAAGTACACCTCCTCCTCGTTCCCCGAGATCGGGAACAGGTTCGGCGGAAAGAACCACTCCACCGTGGTTCACGCGGTGAAGAACATCGAAAAGAAAACCGACAGGGATCCGAACGTATCAAACGCCGTCGCGGCAATCTCCGCAACCCTGGAGAAGTTCATCACGTCCTGAAGCCACACCAAGAGGTGGTCTGTTAAAAAAGAACCGGAAAAACTGTGCAGCGATTTTTGTTTCCCGGCAATATGGCCACACCGGGGAAGTAGGTATGGTTTTCTGTTAGTAAAAAGAAAAGCTATGAACATCCCGCTGCCGGAAAAAGCCAAGGGTTTCGGATGATTTCACACATTTCACCCTTTTCACAGCAACTACTATTACTACTACTGAAGAAAGTTTTAAAATATAGATAGAAGCAACAGCAGAAAAAACGGCAGTGTTTGCAGATTATGGTTTTGTAGCCAAAAAATGGTTATTATCCCTACGATAAACGTGTTTGCACGCGACAGGAGGTTTTTCCTCAGATGATGTTTAAAATCAAGGGCGGAGATTTTTCAAGGAAGCTCGGAATGATCCAGGGAGTCGTTGAGAAAAGAACGACCATGCCCATTCTCTCTCATGTCCTTATGATCTCTACGGACAAAGGCCTGCTGTTGGAAGCCACTGATCTTGAAAATACCGCTACTGTTTTTTGCGACGCTCAGACGGAGGGAGAATTCAAGATAGCGGTTCCCGCGGGAATACTTTCCGACCTCGTGAGGGAAATACGCGAGGATGAGGAAATTTCAGTTACCGCTGCCGAGAACAACTGGATTGAGGTGGTGACAAGCTCCGGTTCCTTTAAGATTGCCGGGCTCGCGGCCGATGATTTCCCGAGGATTCCTGAGGTTTCCTCCGAGGATCTTTTCCAGGTTTCTTCCGAGGTGCTTGAGGAAATGATATCCAGAACGGTTTTCTCCGTGTCGGATGATGAAATGAGAAGAAGCCTCTCCGGTGTGTTTTTTGAAAAAAGGGGAGAGCAAACCCTGAGGCTGGTCGCTACCGACGGTCACAGATTAAGCTTCGTTGACCAAAAAATAGAGGGTCTTAACCTCTCAAAGGACATACTGGTTCCCAAAAAAGCGGTTACGGAGATAAGAAGGCTTCTTCGTCTTTCAAAAGATGTCAGAGTCGGCAGCAGCGGCAATTTCTTCGTTTTTGAACTCGGGGACGAGAAGCTGGTTTTTATCTCGAGGGTGATCGACGCCGAGTTTCCGGACTACATGCAGGTGGTTCCGGTCTCGACGAAAAACACGGTCAAGGTCGATGCCGCCAGCCTGCTGCTTGCGCTTCGGAGAGTTTCCCTCTTTTCCGCCGACAACGTAAAGGGCGGAGGCAGGTTTGTCGAGATGGCTTTTGGGGGAGGGAACATGCTTCTAGGCGCCTATCTTAACACCGGCGAAGGGAAGGAAAGCATTCCGGTCGAGTATTCCGGGGACGAGGTCAGGCTGGGTTTTAACTTCACCTACTTTCAGGATGTTCTTGATGCGGTCGGGTCACCCGAGGTCATAATCGGCTTTTCCGGACACAAAAACCCGGTGTACGTGGTTCCCTGCGAGGAGGGGGAGAAGCAGGACGGCTACGTGAACGTCATAATGCCAATGGAGCTTGACGCCAGAGCGGCGGAAGGGCGGGCAGGGGGATAATTCTCGTACCTTAAGATGCTAGGTGGATTCATCGGAGTCGATTTTTCCGGCGGAGTCGTCAGGACCGTAACCGTAAGGAGGGGGCTCAAGGGAACTGAAATTCGCAAGGCCTCCTTTGATGAGAGGTCTGGGAGCGGCGACACAGCCACCTTTCTCCAAGGCGAGATTTCTCTCGGAACCCGGTCGGTCACCGGGATCAGTTTTTCGCCACTTCTTCTGAGGGTGCTCAAATTCCCGTTTTCAGACTCGAAAAAACTCCAGAGGGTCTACCGCTTCGAGCTTGAGAACTCCACCGGGTTTTCCCTGGGAGATGACGTTCTGTCCGACTACCACGAAGTAAGGAGGCCGGAAGGGGCAGAGCTTATAGTCCCGGCCTTTGAGAAGGACGCGTTTGAAGCCTATCTTGGTTCCACGCGGGAATCCGGCGTGGATCCCGACCAGGTGACTTTTTCCCCCGTCGCGTTTTCCTCTTTGGGGAATTTCCTTGGAGAGCGCAGACCTCTTCTTCTGGCGGATGTGGACCATGGTCACCTCAACTTCTCGTTTTTTGACGAGGGTGGACTGAGCAGGGTCAGAAACTGCGATGACGCTGTGGAGAGAGTGAAGAAGGCCCTTTCTGTGGACACCCTTGATTTTAGGGAGATAAACGCAAGCGAGGAAAGGAGAAAAGCTTTTTTCGAAAGCTCTCGCTTCATCGCCGAGGAGATAAGAAGCACCTCCCGCTACTTTGAGGCCGAGGCCGGGGAGGGGATAAGAGCCGTTGTTCTTACGGGCGGGATATGCGAGGTCGAGGGAATCACGGAAAAACTGGGAGAGCAGCTCGGCCGGGAAGTGGAAACGATTTTCATACCGCAGCTCGGCCGGGAGGATTCCCCCTTTTTCGCCAGGGCGTACGCACTGGCTCTCTATGGAGGTTCTTCGGGTAGGGGGGCAAGACTTAACCTTAGAAGGGACGGGTACAGGCCACGCGGAATTGCGAGGGATCTTCTGAAGGAATTCAGGGTTCCGGCAGCTCTGTGCGCGGCCCTGCTGCTGATAGTGGTTCTCGGGCGCGTAACGGAAACAGTCTCCGCCAAGAGCAAGATGGATTCCCTGCGCTCCGAGATGGAAAGAGACCTCAGGAAGGAGTTTCCCGAGGCCGCCGGGACTCAGGACCCGGTCGCTTTTTACAGGGGAAAGCTTGAGATCATCAATCGCAAACTGGACATACTGAAGCAGGTAAGGGGTGCCCACAGCCCGCTTGAGGTGCTGACGGCGGTTTCGGCAGCCGTTCCCAAGGACGCGAGCTTCTCGATTGACGAGATAAGGATCGAGGACGGAGGCAAGGCCAAGATATGGGGCAAGGGCGATTCCTACGAGGAAATAGCGTCCATAGAGAAGGCCTTCTCCGAGTCGGGGAGCTTTACCCAAGTGAAAATGGGACAGGTAAGAAAAGGGGTTAACAACAGCTTGAAATTCGAGATTTCAATGGTTGTCAGGTGAAAATGCGGGAACTGATACAAAAACTTTTGCAGGGACTTAAATCGCTTCTCGGGGCCGTTCGGGAAAAAACCGAACCCTTGGCGCAGAGGGTAAGGGACCTTGTGGGAAGAAGGGATTTTTCCCAGAGAGACATCCGCGCCCTCAAGATAGGCGCCGCGGTCGTCGCGGTTCTTGTCGTCTTTTCGGTCTACAGGGCGGTCTTTCCCGGTGGTTCCGCCGTAAGAACCGAGGTAAGCCAGATGAAGCTTCAGTTAAACGAGATAAGGGCCATTAAGGAAGAGTACCGCTACTCAAGGGATCTTCTCGCCAAGGTGAGCGGCTCCATAAAGGAGGAAAAGGAGGCTCTGATTTCGGTAGCGGAGAAGGTTCTTATCAGAAACGGCATAGACCGCCGCTCCTTTTCGATAAGAGGAACCAACCCGTCGGTGAGGGGAAAGGGGATAAAGAAGGAAAGGGCCGTTTTGGTCAAAGTAAACAAGGTAGCGGTCCCCAAGGTGCTGAACATCCTCTATTCCTTTCAGAAGAGCAAGACCATACTCAGGGTCTCGGACCTCAGGATAAAAACCAGATTCGACAATCCGAACCTGACGGATGTTTCCTTCCGCCTGTCGACTTTTTCTTTCAGCGAATCATAAGCGGGAAAAATGAAGATAAGAAACAGAATAAAAGTACCGGAAAAAATATCTGTCCCCGCATACGTCGGGATATTCCTCGCGTCTCTTCTGATTTTTTTCCTCCTTGGATTTCCCTGGGACTCGGTTGAAAGAAGAGTCGCCTTCGAGATACAGAGCAACTCCCCGGTTCCGGTTCTCATAGGCGGCACGGACCTCAAGGGTCTTTCCTCGGTCGAGCTTAATGATGTCCGGGTTCTGCTTGGGGACAGGGGGACGCTTGTGATTGACAGGGCAAGGGTGAGCGCCGGTCTTTTCTCCGTCATTTTTTCAGACGATACGCGGGTTTCCTTTTCGGTTGACGCCTACGGTGGGAAGATAGACGGCAAGGTTTCGCAGAACAAGAAGAAAAACAAGGTCACAAGCGCCGAGGTGGACGTGAATTCCGTTGAGTCCTCGACCGTTTCCCGCCTTTTTCTCGAGGGCGAGGGGTTTTCGTTGAGCGGCAAGGTTGACGGAAGCGTGAAGTTCCTCGGAGAAGGGGAAAGCGGGGGGATTTCCAAGATGGAGTATCTCGTATCCTCGCCCTCTCTTTCGGTCGGGGTTGGGGATGTGGGGGGTTTTAAGGTGAAGGAGGAGTACAAAAACTTAAGCATGGTGCTCCGCGGCACCGCTAACCGCTTCGAGTCGAGAGTCGAGAGGTTTTCCCTAACTAACCCCAGGCTGTCACTTGAGGCGGAGGGCAAGGCTCCGTCTCCGCTCAGGTTCAGAAAGGGAGCCGCTCTCGATCTCTCCGTTACATTCAGGCCTTCTCCGGATGATGCGAAGCTTGCCCTTGTCGGCGCCTTTCTAAGCCCCCGCGGGGACGGCAGCTTCTCCGGGAGGATTCAGGGCACGCTCTCAAAACCCAAGATCGTGAACCCCGACGGGGACGGTTGATAGGCCCGTTTTTGGCGGCTCGGACTATTTGACTTTGACCTACCCCCTCGCTATTCTTCTCGCAATATTCCCCTTAAGACTGGATAATGGCTCCCAACAAAGAACTCTCCGCTGTAAGAAAGGAAATAGACACGCTTGACTCCAAGCTGCTTGAACTTATAAACAAGCGAGCGGAACTTGCGACAGAGGTAAGCAGGTTCAAGAAAAAAGCTTCCTTGGGAGTCTACGACCTGGGCAGGGAGAGGGAGGTTGAAGCCAAGATAACAGGGAACAACCCCGGCCCCCTCTCAGACGAGGACATCCTTTTAGTTTTCAGGGATATAATATCGCGCTGCAGGTCTCTTCAGCACGATGAGAAAGTCGCCTACCTGGGACCCGAAGGCAGTTTTTCAAACCAGGCCGCGTTTCGAAGATTCGGCGCCTCCTCCGAGCTTTTGCCCGTGTCGAGCGTCGTGGATGTGTTCGAGGAGGTGCACGGAAAAAGGGCCGATTTCGGCATAGTGCCCGTCGAGAACTCAGTGGAAGGCTCGGTGGGAGACGTGCTGGACATGTTCCTTGAGTGGGACCTCAGCATTTCCGCAGAGTGTTTCGAGCGCGTCGAGCACTTCCTGCTTTCCGCAAGCGGCGATATGAAGGACGTGAAGACCGTCGCCTCGCATCCCCAGGCGCTGGGGCAGTGCAAGAGATGGATCGCCGCGAACCTCTACGGAGTCAAGCTTCTTGAGACCTCAAGCACCGCAGCGGCGGCGAAGCTTGCCGCGAGGGACAATGAGGTGGCTGCGGTCGCAAGCGAGTTCTCGGGGACGATATATAACCTGAAGACGATCCAGAGCTACATAGAGGACAGCCCGCGCAACATGACCCGGTTCGTGATCGTGGGCAGGGAGAAGCCTCCCCCGTGCGGAGAAGACAAGACTTCGATTGCCTTTTCCGTCAAGGATGAGCCGGGAGTGCTTTACAGGGCGTTTTTTCTTCCTTTTTCAGAATCCAACATAAACCTCACCAAGATCGAGTCGAGGCCCCTGCGGGACGGGCAGTGGGAGTACGTGTTCTTCGTCGATTTCTCGGGACATCGCGAGGAAGATGCCGTAAGGAACGCCCTCGAGAAAGTGGAAGCCAACTGCGTTTTTCTAAAGGTGCTCGGATCCTACCCGGCCGGACCGCTGGGCTGACACCGCCTGCCGGGCAGAACCCCGATGGAACCAAGAGCAAGCGTAAAAAACCTTATCCCCTACATTCCGGGAAAACCTATCGAGGAGCTTGAGCGGGAACTCGGGATCCAAGGCGCGGCAAAGATGGCTTCGAACGAAAACCCCCTTGGTCCCTCCCCGCTCGCGCAAAAGGCGCTTGCAGAACATATCTCCAAGGTGAACCTCTACCCGGACGGGGGCTGTTTCGAGCTCAGGCGGAAACTTTCCGAGAAGCTCGGGGTGGCGGAGGACACTATAGTAATCGGCAACGGTTCAAACGAGGTGATAGAAATAGTTGCCAGGACGTTTCTCGAGCCGGGGGATGAGGCCATATACGGCCGTCACGCGTTTATCGTCTACCCGATCGTTACCCAGTCCCTCGGATGCTCTCACGTCATCTCCAAAATGCCGGATCTTGCGCATGATCTCGAGGACATGCTCTCTCTGGTGACTCCGAAAACGAAAATAATCTATATCGCGAACCCAAACAACCCCACGGGGACGATAGTGAGGAGGGACGAGTTCGAGTGGTTCCTCGAGCGGGTGCCTGAGGACGTGATGGTGCTTGTGGACGAAGCCTATTTCGAGTACGTCGACGACCCCGAGTATCCGGACACGCTGCGCTACCACTCCGCTCGCGAGTCGCTCGTGACGGTGAGAACCTTCTCCAAGATTTACGGGCTCGCGGGTCTTCGGGTCGGCTACGGGGTGGCGTCCGCCGAGGCGGTTTCCTACATGGACAGGGTGCGGGAGCCGTTTAACGTGAACTCGGCCGCTCAGGCGGCGGCCTGCGCCGCGCTTGACGACGAAGGCCACGTCGCGCGCTCAAGGGAGCTTAACCGCGAGGGAAAGGAGTTTTTCCGCGAGAAGCTCGGCGAGCTCGGGGTCGGGTACACCGAGTCTCACACGAATTTTTTTCTGGTGGACCTTGAGAGGGGACCGATGCCGGTTTACGAGGCGCTTCTTCGCGACGGGGTTATAACGAGGCCCGTGGGCGGCTACGGACTTAAAACTCATCTCAGGGTAAGCTTCGGTCTCGCGCAGGAAAACGAAAGATTCATCGAATCGCTAAGGAGAATTCTCGGAAGATGACTTTTAAAAAGGTGGCGGTGGTAGGTTTGGGGCTCATAGGAGGCTCCCTCGCGGCGGCTCTCCGCAACTCAGGAGAGGTGGGGGAGGTCTTCGGGATCGAAAGGGACGCGGAGTCACTCCGCTTCGCCCTTGAGGGCGGAATCGCGGACGCGGGCTCTTCCGAGGTGGGCCCCGGGATATCCGGATCCGAAATCGTCGTCGTCGCAACCTATGTGGACAGCATAGCCGGGGTCGCAAAGGAGGTCTCCGGGTTCATTTCCCCGGACACGGTCGTCTGCGACACTGGAAGCGTTAAGACTCCGATAGTGAGGGAGATGGAAAAGGGTCCCCGGAACATCCGCTTCGTGGGAGCCCATCCCATCGCGGGAAGGGAAACGTCCGGGGTAAGCGAGTCTGATCCCGCTCTTTTCTCCGGGAAAAGATGCGTGGTCACGCCCGTGGAGAGCACGTGCCCCGAGGCTCTCTCCATGGTCAAGACGCTTTTTTCGCTCGTTGGAAGCGAGGTGGTGGAGATGGATCCCGCCTCCCACGACGAGGTCTTCTCGCTGGTAAGCCACCTCCCCCATGCGGTCGCCTATTCGCTTGTAAGCGCCGTGGCTTCTTCGGGAGGTGGGAGAAACCTCTTTGATTTTTCGGGAGGGGGCCTTGCCGACTTCACCAGGGTCGCGGGAAGTTCCCCCGAGATGTGGGCCGGGATTTTCATCGAGAACCGCGACGCGCTGCTCCGCGCCATCCGCGGTTTCTCGGGGAAGCTAGGGGAGATTGAAAAAGCCCTGGTCTCCGGTAATGTAGAAGAACTGATGACCCTTTTGAGGGAAGCCCGGGATTCCAAAAGGGATCTCGGGAAGTGAGCGGAGAATGTCCGATAAGGTAAAGAAAACGGACGAGCAGTGGCAGGAGCAGCTCTCCAGCGAGCAGTTTCTGGTAACGAGAAAAGCGGGCACCGAGAGGGCCTTTACCGGAAAGTACCACGACCATCACGAAAAAGGCATGTACAGATGCGTGTGCTGCGGGCAGGAACTTTTCCGTTTCTCAGAGAAGTTCGATTCCGGCACGGGATGGCCCAGCTTCTGGGAACCCGCCTCGCAGGAGAACGTGACGGAGAAGGCCGACCGTTCCCACGGGATGACGAGAACCGAGGTTCTCTGCTCAAAGTGCGACGCCCACCTGGGCCACGTTTTTCCCGACGGTCCCCAGCCCACCGGGATGAGGTACTGCATAAATTCCGCCTCTTTGGATTTTGAGGAAGAAAAAGAGGAGTAGGAAAAGTGGCGACGGGTGGGTTCGAACCACCGACACAGGCCTTATGAGAGCCCCGCTCTACCCCTGAGCTACGCCGCCTCAGGAAAAAACAAGGTAAACCGAAAGGCAGCAAATTATACCGGAACTCCGTCAGGATTCAACGCACAGACCCGCTATCCGGGCTTTTCGTAATCAGCCGGCGGCCGCGCCGTTTTTCTTGGTTTCTTCCCTGATGAGTCCGAGTTCCAGGAGTTTTCTGTAGGTTCTGGTGTGGGAACCGTAGTGGGAGAAAATCTCTATGTCCCCGGGTTCGTCGATATCGATGCTGATGTTCAGGTTCTTGTAGATGTCGCAGGGCACGTATCTGCGCTCGGCTTCCTCCCTGTGTTTTCTGAAGCTGTCGTTGCCGAACATGGAGGGGATGGTGTCGGGGGGCTTTCTCAGTATGGCGTTTGTGCCGAGCTCGTCATCCGAGGGCACCAGGATAACGGACTTTCCCTTTTTTTCCTTCTCAAGGATGAAATCAAGGTCCTCGCCGGTTACAAGCGGGGTGTCGCCTGGAATCACGAGCACCGACTTGGCGCCCATTTTCCTGCAGACCTGAAGCGCCAGGTCAACCGACCCGCTTTCCCCAAGCGGCGTTTCCTCCCTTATGACGTCGAATCCCTCCTCAAGCGCCATTTTCTCCGCCCTCCTGTCAACCGTCACAATGACCTTGTTGTCGGCAAGCTTGGAGCTTCCGACCGCGGAGAACACGTCCTCAAGCATCACGTAGGCAAGCTCGGTCCTCTGCTTTTTGCTGAGCACAGATGCGAGCCTCTCGTTTGCCTTGGAAAGGTCCTTTACTGGAATCAGTATGAATTTCAAAACAGTTACCTCACGACGAGAACCCCAACCCGGACACTATTTTATCACAAGTTAGTTTTGGTTCCCATATCTCTACAAATAAACCATTTATAGGGTTGTGCGCTTTGGCCGCTTTTGCAAGAAGGAATCGGTCGAAGGGCTGAATGACCTCTGAATTTCAAAGTTGAATCCCCTAATGATATGTAGGAAACTTAGATTGCGTAAGGTTTCGCAGCAGAGTTACACTACTGTGACATGTTGCAGCCTTTGGGAAACAAGTAGTAGCAACTAGGTGTGGATATGACGGAAGAGTCAAAAAATCTTAAGCGCATTCGGATTGAAGGGTTCAAGTCTATAAAACAACTCGATTTGATCATGAAAGACATCAACGTATTGATTGGTGCAAATGGAGCTGGAAAAACCAATCTGATTTCGCTGTTCACTTTTCTAGGTTGTTTATCCCAAGGTAAGTTGCAACAATATATTAAAACAGAAGGGGGAGCGGAAGCCTTTTTCCATTTTGGCACTAAAAACACAAAAAGGATAAAGTTAGGTCTGGAAATTGGAAACAACGAATACAATGTGGAATTTTTGCCCGACTTGGATAATGATTCCTTGTTTTTTGACATTGAGAGTTGTCGCAGGGTTTATCCACCAGGTGGAACGAATTGGTACCTTCGCTCAAGAAAGGGTGAAAGCGGTTTTGTAACAGAAGATCTCATGGGTCAAGCGGTAAAATACTATACGAAAAAATATCTTGACCAATGCAGAGTTTACCATTTTCATGACACAAGCAGCCAAGCCGCATTCAAGAAAAGATCTAGTCTGTACGATGACTATTACCTTGAAGAGGATGCGGCTAATATCGCTCCTTTTCTTTACGACCTGAAAACTGATCAGGATGAAGATAGCCAGCAATCATATAATCAAATTGTTTGTGCAATTCAGAGTGTGGCCCCGTTTTTTCACGGTTTCTACTTGGAACCGACGGGAAAGCGGGGAGATGAAAATATTTTATTGCGCTGGATGCACAAGAATCGCCGGTCACCATTTAGCGCTAATGCTCTATCGGACGGAACGGCTAGGTTTGTCTGTCTCGCAACTCTTTTACTGCAGCCTGAGTCGAGAAGACCCGACACAATAATACTAGATGAACCGGAACTCGGATTACACCCCGCGGCACTTTGCGTTCTCGCCGATATTATCCGCTCAATATCTGTGGAAACGCAGGTCATTTGTTCTACGCAATCCGTAGTTTTTGCGAACTTTTTCAGTCCCGAGGATTTTATCGTAACGGAGTTAAAAGATGGAGTTTCGGTGTTTAAGCGGCTTGAGAGAGAGCAGGTTGAGCAGTGGCTGGATGAGTATGGGATGGGCGAAATCTGGTCCAAGAATCTTATTGGCGGTCGCCCGGAATGGTAAGACTTGCCGTATCCGTGGAGGGCCAGACGGAGGAGCGTTTTATAAAAGAAGTAATTGCTCCCCACTTAGAAAGTCGGGAGATTTATGCCCAACCGATTCCGCTCGGAAGCGGAGGGGGCGATGTTTCGATGCCGCGCGTCAGAAAAGACTTGATAAACTTGCTGGGAAGTTTTGATAAAGTAACGACGTTCTATGATTTTTACGGGTTTCGGGGGAAGGATGAGGCGGAGAGCAAGGAGTCGTTAGAAGCGAAAATCCTTGATTGCGTTAAATCCCAGTCTCGCGTCCGGCTCATTCCATATATCCAGATGTACGAATTTGAAGGGTTGCTGTTTTCATCTCCGCAGGCTATAGAAAACAATATTCCTCCCTATAGCGGGTTGTCGGATTGGGCACAGCGAGTGGTTAGTAAATTTGGCGGAGACCCCGAAGCGATAAATGACTCAACGCATTCTGCTCCTTCAAAAAGACTGAGCGGTAAAACAAAATACATAAAAACTATTCATGGGCCCGACATAGCGGGTGAAATTGGCCTTGAAGTATTAAGAGAGAAATGCAAGGATTTTGGAAAGTGGCTTTCTAAATTGGAAAAATTGAGGGCATAGTTCTATATTCAGATAGATTGTTCATATGATATGAATGACTCGCACTCCTTTAAGGCATTTGCACTGTTGAATGTCATGTTTTCAAGTTTGACTTGACTGCAGTAAACTAGAACAAATGAAAGAATGGAAATGGGAAGGCTCACGTTGGTGGAAATTTGATTTCCATACCCATACTCCAGCCTCTGATGATTACGGCAAGGGACAGAACCAAACAGCCTTGAAAGAACACAAACCTAGGGACTGGCTGCTTGACTACATGCGCGCCGGTATCGATTGCGTTGCAATAACTGATCACAATAGTGGTCAGTGGATTGACCTTGTCAAGGAGGAACTTGCCCGATTGGAAAGTGATCCTCCTGAAGGATTCAGGCCTATTCACGTATTTCCGGGCGTGGAAATCTCGATTAACGGTGGCATACATCTTCTGGCGATTTTCGGACCTGATAAAAAGACATCGGATGTAGACTCTCTTCTAACAAGGGTCGAATTTGACGGCGAAAAAGGTTCAGGCGATGGAGTTACATGCCTTTCGCTCATCAAGGTTGTTGAAGAAGTTGTTTCAGCAGGAGCAATAGCAATTCCCGCCCATGCGGACAAGACGAAAGGGCTTTTCAATGTTTTTAAAAAAGGAAAAACGCTAGAGCAGGTACTGGACTGCAAAAGTGTTTTTGCGATAGAGTTGGTTGATCCAGATTGCGAGAAGCCGGGAACCTATGCCGACAAAAATCCTCGGTGGACCGAGGTGCTCGGGTCTGACAGTCATTATCCTCCCGGCAGTTTGGAAGAAAAATACCCCGGCAGCCACTTCACTTGGGTCAAAATGGGAACGCCGGGAATAGAGGGACTACGGTTAGCTCTGCTTGATGGTCCACTGTCCGTGATTCGGTCCGACAGGCAGGAAGGCAACCCTAACGAGCGTGCGAAAATGGTGCTGGAATCCATAGAAGTTTCGCAAGCGCGTTATCTAGGCCGTTTCAACCCCTTCACAATAGAGTTTAACCCTTGGCTTAACTCTATCATCGGTGGCAGGGGGACCGGCAAATCGACCATCATTGAATTTCTGCGTATTGCCCTGCGAAGAGAGGATGAATTGCCGGAAGACTTGCAAAACGACTTTGAAAAATACAGGAAAGTTTACCCCGACAGAAAAGAAGGCGGTCTTCTCACGGATGAAGTTACTATCAAGACAGTTTATCGCAAGGACGATTCACGGTTTTGCGTACAGTGGGACAATGCTGGGAATCTTGAACCCATTGAAGAGGAAATTGAAGGAGAATGGAAGCGTGCCGAAGGTGATATTCGACAACGATTTCCGGTGAGAATTTACAGCCAGAAACAGATATTTCATCTTGCGAAAAGACCACTTGCCTTACTCAGCGTGGTTGACGAAGCTCTGGAAGTGGATCGTCACTCTTGGGATGAGAAGTGGAGACAGGCGGAAAGCAGATTCCTTTTTCTGCGTGCAAAAGTCAGAGAGACAGAAGCCGGATTGTTTGAAAAAACGCGTCTTCAGGGCGAGCTTGAAGACATAAAAAGAAAGCAGGATATCTTCGAACAGGCTGGATACGCGGATGTATTACGGAATTTTCAGAAATTGAGCCGCCAGAAACGTAGCATGGGAGATTGGGAGGAAACTTGGATTGAAGTTGGAGAAAGGTTGCGGCGTGTAGCGCGTGAACTTGTTCCCGAACCTCTTGAAGATAAAACCTTTGATACGGATATTGAGGCAGATGTCGAATTGCAAGGACATGCAGCCGCGGCACGCGAAAGCTTGGGTGAATTACGTAAAGAAGTTGAATCTCTTGCATCTCGAGCAGATAAAATTCTCGCCGAGTGGCAGAAGAACAAGGATGAATCATTTTGGAAGAGGGGTGTTACCGTTGCTGAACAGGCCTATCAGAAATTGAAGGAAGACTTGGCAAAAGAGGGAGAAGACGACCCAGCGGGTTACGGTGAGTTGGTACAGCGCCGCCAATTCATCGAGAAGAAACTTGAGCGGCTTGAGGAATCCAAAAAGCATGTAGGGGAACTTGAAAAACAGTCAGAGCTGCAGTTAGAAGAAATGCTGGAAATCCGCCGGGAACTGACCAAATTCCGAGAGAATTTTTTGAACGGGGTACTAGGTGAAAATCAATATGTCCGCATAAAGGTTGTTCCTTATAGAGCAACTGATACTGTTGAAGCAGAATTCCGCCAGTTGCTTCAAAGGGAAGGCTCGAGCTTCGAGAAGGACATAGGTTCGCCAAACGGCGGAGGATTGCTCGGGAACCTTTATAAGGGTAATAAGTGCAGTGAGAATATCGAAAAGAATCTTGCGGAAATCAAAAACAACGTTAGGGATATTGCCTCTGGCAAGGATGATCCACAGGTTGTGGATCAACGATTCTCTAAGCATGTCTCTAATCTCAACCCTGAAGCTATTGATCGTATAGACATGTGGTTTCCAGAGGATTCACTTGATGTCCAATACAATGCAACGGGCGAAGGTGAGAATTTTCTCTCGATAGAGGAAGGCTCGCCTGGACAGAGGACAGCTGCGCTTCTGGCCTTCCTTCTTTCTTATGGGGATGAACCCTTGATTCTGGACCAACCCGAAGATGATCTGGACAACCTGTTGATCTATGATTTGATTGTGACCCAGTTACGGAACATGAAGCGCAATCGACAGATCATTGTAGTGACGCATAATGCCAATATAGTTGTCAACGGCGATTCGGAACTAATTGTGGCTCTTGCCCCGCATTACGGTGAAACGAAAAAAGACTGCAACGGAAGTCTTCAGGAGAAAGAAGTCAGGGAAACTATTTGCGCAATTATGGAGGGAGGAAGTAAGGCATTCGAAGATCGCTATCGTCGTATCGCGCCTGGAAAAGACCATGTTTAACAGCCCGGAAGAACTGCTGCGCAAAATACATCTTGGAGAAGACAACTCGCTTGAGCTTAAAGCTATTGTGTTCAGAGGGGAACGGATTATCGGGCCATCGCGCGACGAACTGGCCGACGAATTTTCCTCTATAGCCAATACTAACGACTGCGTAGTTGTTCTGGGCGTGGACGATAAGACTCACGAGATAATTGGTATCCCGGCAGAACGCATAGAAACCGTTGAGCGTTACTTATACGAAATTTGCAATGACAGCATCACACCGCCTGTTTTTTTTCGATCATTCCGCATGGAACTTCCCGACAGCACAGGTGCTTTGCAGATCGTCCTCAAGGTGGAAGTTCCGCGCAGTCTCTTTGTCCACGAAAGCCCGGGCGGCTACTTCCATCGCCAAGGGAGTTCAACACGGAAAATGTCGCCGGAATATCTCGCCCGCATGTTTCAGCAACGCAGTCAGGCCCGATTGATCAGATTTGAAGAACAGCCTGTCCCCCAGTCAAGCATAAATGATTTATGTAAGGAACTGTGGGAAAAATACACCACGCGTTCCAATGAACCCGTAGAAGTCATTTTGCTGAAGCGTTCTTTATTGTCCAAAGAGGAAAGTGGGACTGTGGTTGCTTCGGTGGCAGGCATATTGTTTTGTAGCGAATATCCAGAGCACTTTTTACCCAACGCATTTATTGAGGCCGTGCGCTACAGGGGAACAAGGCAGGATTCCAATTATCAGATTGATGCTCAGAGAATCCGCGGACCACTTGACCAGCAGATAAAAGAATCCATGGCTTTTCTAAGAAGGAATCAGGTTGTCGGAGCTGTCAAGAAACCTCATCGCGTCGAAAAGCCGCAGTTCAGCGAGCAGGCCGTATTTGAAGCTGTGGTAAATGCCGTGGCTCATCGGGACTATTCGATCTCCGGATCAAAGATCCGGCTCTTCATGTTTGATGACCGGCTGGAAATTTACTCGCCAGGCGCTCTTCCCAATACCGTAACCATTGACAGCATGCACCTTCGCCAAGCGACCCGGAATGAACTGATTACAAGTCTGCTTGCGGAAACACCGGTGGCAACGGCGATTGGAGATGTGGGACGTGGTTTCTACATGGAAAAACGAGGTGATGGAGTTCCAATTATTTTGGATGAAAGCGAAAGACTTTCCGGAAAAAAGCCGGTTTATAAACTCATCGATGATTCCGAACTTTTGCTAACCATTTATTCTGCGAAAACGCGATAAACTCATCAATGATTCCGAACTTGGATCATGCGGGAATATAATCGGGTAAATTCCAGAGAGTATCCGCGCAAGAATATAGCTTGGAAAAACAAGAACCGCTGCTCCCCGCCGTATTCATTTTATTGACAATAAAAGATGCCTGTATATAGAATGATTAGCGGAAACTAGCCGCCACGCCGCGAAGAAAGGAGCCCGACAATGACCCGCAAAGCCGTTTTAAAAAGAGAAACATCCGAAGTCAGTGTCAGCGTCGAGCTTGATCTTGACGGAACCGGGAAATTCGATATCTCGACGGGGGTGCCGTTTTTCGACCACATGCTGAGCCAGTTCGCAAAGCACGGCTACTTCGACCTCACGGTCAAGGCCGAAGGAGACATCGACGTTGATTTCCACCACACCGTTGAGGACGTGGGGATAGTGCTCGGTGAAGCCTTCTCGGAAGCCCTGGGAGACAAGAGGGGAATCACTAGGTACGGGCACGCCGTAATTCCCTTTGACGACGTGCTTGTCGTGGTGGCGGTTGATCTAAGCGACAGGCCCTGCTTCGTTTTCAAGGGTGATATCCCGGGGGGCAAGGTCGGGGACTTTGACGCGGAGCTCGCCGAGGAGTTTTTCAAGTCTCTTACGAACTCGCTTCGCTGCAACCTGCACATCGAGTTTCGCCACGGAACGAATCTGCACCACATAATAGAGGCCATGTTCAAGGCCTTGGGAAGATCCATGGATTCTGCCTCGGCGCTTGACGGGCGCCGCGACGATATTCCCTCGACCAAGGGGACTCTCTAGTGATTTCCATAGTGGATTACGGAATGGGGAACCTGAGAAGCGTCGAGAAGGGCTTTACCTCCCAGGGCATTAGTGTGCGCGTGACCTCGGATCCGGGCTACATAGAGAGCTCGAGCGGCATCGTGCTTCCCGGAGTCGGGGCTTTCGGCGACTGCGTGAGGAACCTTCGGGACCGCTTCATGATCGGACCCATAAAGGATTTTGTCGGGAGCGGGCGGCCTTTTTTGGGAATATGCCTCGGTTTTCAGGTGCTGTTTGAGTCAAGCGAGGAGGCGCCGGGGGAACAGGGGCTCGGGGTCTTCAGGGGAAAGGTCGTTCGGTTCCGCCCCGAGAATAAGAGCATGAAGGTGCCCCACATGGGCTGGAACAGGGTGAGTGTCCCCGAGCGGAGTTCCATACTCGAGGGGATACCGCAGCGAAGCTGGTTTTATTTCGTCCACTCCTACCACGTGGTATCGGAGCAGCCCGGGGTCGAGGTTCTTCACTCCGATTACGGGGGCTCCTTCGAGGCGGGGGTCATATCGGGCAACCTCTCGGCTTTTCAGTTCCACCCTGAAAAAAGCTCCGACTACGGGCTCATGATCTTGAGGAACTTCTCGAAGCTCTGTCTTGAGAACTGATCCTTCTCCCGTCCGTAAACCGCTTCGTACGCGGCGTAGCTTCTGAGGATTTTCTTCACGTAGTTCCTTGACTGCTCAAACGGGATTTCCTCTACGAATTCGTCGATGTCGAGCGAGCCGTTTTTCTCGTACCATGTCTTTGCGCTCGTTGGACCGCCGTTATACCCGGCGAGGCTTACGGCGAAGTTCCCCTCGAATATGCTGAGCAGCCAGCTCAGGTAGTAGCATCCGAGATCGAGGTTTATGTCGGGAGAGAAAAGCTGGGAGGCCTGAAAATTGCTGAGGCCCGCCTTGGGCGCCGTCTCAAGCGCCGTCGAGGGCAGAAGCTGCATGAGCCCCCTCGCGTCGGAAACGGAAACCGCCTCCTTGTCGAAATGGCTCTCCTCCCTTATGACGGAATAGACAAGGAACTCATCAAGGGCGTATTTGCGCGAAAAAAGCCTTACCCGCTCCTCAAACCCCTTCGGAAAGGAGAGGCGGAGCGCCTCGGGGGACCCGAGACCGTCTGCCAGGCTTATGGAACTTTTGTAGTCGTGCGCCTGCAAGTGAAGCGAGGCGAGGTATATCCGCTGCACTACCGTTTTCGCCTGGGGGCGCAGCAGCTCAGCTTCCCGGAGCGCTAAATCGTGTATCCCGGCCTTTATGAAGAAAAGGAATTTCTCGATCGCGGGATTTTTCCCGAAGGGGTTCCCCGAGTAGTCGGTGGCCGTGCTCCGGAGCGGGGGCAGGGTCTGCTTTAGCCTGAGTTTGGCGAGAAACGAATAGTAGGTGATTTTCCGCGAGTCGGCTAGCTTTCCAAGCGCGAAAAGAGCCCCGGGCTTATCCCCCGCCCGCTCGGCCGCTCTTGCGTACCAGTAAAGGAATCGCTCCCGCTCGGCGCCGTACACCCAGGCGCGGTCAGAGAAGATCTCAACCGCCTTTTCGTACTCCTTTTTCCTGTAGTGGATCCACCCGAGGTTCCAGGCGCTTTTCTCGGCCTCTTCCCTCCCGGGGTATTTCTCGATGATGATGCGGTAGAGGCGCTCGGCCTCTTTGAATTCCTCGCGCAGGTGGCGGAGCCTCGCGGCCTTAAAAAGCGATTTCACTGCCCAGGGGCTTTTCGGGTTAAGCTTATGGAGAAGCTCGAAAACTCCTATGGCTTCTTTTTCTTTTTCCATGCTCATCAGGGTCACTCCCTTCCAGTAAAAAGCCTTCGGGGAGTCTATGGCCGAGAAGACTTCCAGGGCTTCGGGAAACCTTGAGAGCCTGTAGAGGCAGATGCCGGTTTTAATTCTCACGGCGCTTGTCTGGGGAGCCCCGGAGAAAGCCGAAAGCGCCTCCTCCCAGTTCCCGGCCTTGAACAGCACCTCACCTCTTTTTACGAACTGCTTTGGCGAGGGAGTGAAAGCCTTTTCGTTTTTCCGGTGAAGTTCAAACACGTAGTCGGAGAAACTCACTTCGGGGTGCTCGGCCCAAATTCTCTCGAACACCCCCGAGGCCGCGTGAAACAGCCCCTGTTTTTCCTTTATTTCGCCCAGGTTTTTAAGATGGACGGCTTTTTTCCACCTGCTGTCCGTTTTTCGGGCGAGGTGAGAGTATATTTTCTCCGCCTCCGCGTGGCGGTCGCTTTCAAGGTGGATTTTGGCGAGCTGCTCGTGCGCGTCATGGCCGATCGCCGAGTTCGGGTGATGTTTCAGGATTTTAAGGAAAAGCGCTTCCGCTTTTTCCTTCTGCCCGAGGCCGAGCGCCGCCTCCGCCTCGTAATAGAGCAGGTAATCCTCCATGAAGATGAGCTTGTCCCTTATCTCGGCCAGTACCCCGCACACCTCCGCGTGCTGACCGTTTCGGGCGTGGCAGTGAAGCTTGAGAAACCGTGCCTCGAGGGTTTGCTCGGCGGAGAGCAGGGCTTTTTCGCAGTCGGCGTTGCTGGCGCGCGCCGCCTCCGCGGAGACTGCGACAAGAAGGAGAACAAAAAGAAAAACCCGCAGCGCGGTCTTTTTCGGCCCCATTACCTTGAGTTCTCCGAAGCGAGGAGGTCCCTTATGCCTTCTCCGAAAAGATTAAAAGAAAGCGCAGTTACGAAAATCGCGAGGCTCGGGAACACTATCAGGTGAGGAAACGTCCTTATCCCCTGCCATCCGGTGCTCGCAAGCGTGCCCCAGCTTGCCTCGGGCGGGGATATGCCGAGGCCGAGAAAGCTAAGCGTGGATTCCGTTAGGATGGCGTAGGGAACCGAAAACGTGACGGTGACTATCAGGGGACTGAGCGTGTTGGGGAGTATGTGCCTCACCAGAATGGTCCGGGGGGATGCCCCGAGCGCCCTTGCCGACTCAATGTACTCAAACGACTTTATCTGCAAAACGCTTCCCCTCACTATCCTCGCCACCCTCATCCACGACATAACCCCCAGGGATATGACGATGCCCGTCACCCCGGTTCCGATAACCAGCGTCAGCAGGACGATCAGCAAAAGATCGGGAACGGCGTAGAACACGTCCACCGTGCGCATTATGAGTTCGTCGATTTTTCCCCCCGCGTATCCCGAGACCGCTCCGAGCACCGTTCCTATGACGAGGGCCATGGCCGCGGTTCCGACGGCCACGGCGATAGATATCCTCGAGCCGTGGATTACCCTGCTCAGCAGGTCGCGTCCCTCCTGGTCCGTTCCCATGAGGTGCACCGAGTCGGGAGCGCGAAGCGCGTTTGGGAAATCCGTCTGGTCGTACTCGTAGGGGGAGAGCGCGGGCGCGAAAATAGCCACAAGGATTATGAGGCATATCATCGTTCCCGTGACTATTATCTGGGTTTTTACGTACATGCTTCCCGGGGCCCGAGAAATTCAGGCGTTTTTTCTGTGTGCGGCCCGGACGACCGTCTTTATTCCGCCGCGGACGTTGAAGTCGCCCGTGACCTCGACCGACCTGGGATCGCACACGGAAACAAAGTCGTTTAGAATCCTGTTTGTCACGTGCTCGTGGAACTCGCCCGTGTTTCTGTAGGAGAACATGTAAAGCTTAAGGGACTTAAGTTCCACGCAGAGACGGTCGGGGACGTATTTTATGGTGATGGTCGCAAAGTCCGGCTGCCCCGTTTTCGGGCACACGCAGGTGAACTCGGGACACGATATCTCTATTTCGTAGTCCCTCTCCGGGTTTTTGTTCTCAAAAGTCTCGAGGATTTCCGGGTTCGGTTCGTCCATGGGCCAGAAAACGCCGCGCGGCCTTCGCGCACGCCACCTCCGTATACGCCTAATTTATCAGATGTTAGCCGGTAATCAACCCCGGCTGCGAGGGTTTTCCCCGGTTTGACACCTCGGGGTTTAGAGTAAATAATTTTCTCTCCGAATTCTGGGGCATCGTATAACGGCAGTACAGCGGACTCTGGATCCGCTAGTCTAGGTTCGAATCCTAGTGCCCCAGCCAGCTTTTCGTTTCGATGAATTTTCGCCTCTATAAAAAAACGTGGTTTCAAGTTTGAAACGCAACAGGTGGATCAGTACCGAAGAATACCTGATTCGGTGTTTCGAAGCCAAGACATCTTCTCGGTCTGTTGTTCAATTTGTCCATAACTCTGTCCGCATCTTCCTGCGTCAGTTTC
>CAYSDX010000115.1:0-30433 GCA_964429945.1 uncultured Spirochaetia bacterium
GGGAACTCCGAGTCCGTCCTCAGCTTTCCGCCCAGAAGTCCCCTGCACAAAGCCCCGTAGAGAAGCATGGTAACCCCTTGCTCCTCACACCATGGGAGCACATCATCCTCAATTCCTCTCTCGAAAAGATTGTAAGGAGGCTGGCTCGAGTTAAGCGGGCACACGGAACGAAAAATCTCCATCTCCTCAACCGAATAGTTGCTTACTCCGACAGCCCTTATCTTTCCACTTTCAAGAAGTTCCGCCATTGTCCCCGCGGTTTCCTCAATGGGGGCAAGCGGGTCGGGCCAGTGAATCTGGTAAAGGTCTATCCAGTCGGTGCGCAGCCTTCTTAGGGAATCGTCAACCTCCTTGCGTATTCTCTGCGGGAGGGAGTTTCTGAATATTCCTCCCCTCTCCCACTCAAGCCCCACTTTGGTCGCGATTACCAACTCATCCCTCATCCCGCTCTGAGAAACCGCTTCTCCCACAATTTCTTCAGAAACACCGAAGCCGTAAATCGGAGCGGTATCAATGAAATTCACCCCGTTATCAAACGCCTTGTATATCGTCCTCACGCATTCTTTTCTGTCACTTCCTCCCCAGAGCCACCCTCCCATCGCCCAGGTCCCAAGACCTATTCTCGACGAACTGATTTCCGTACCGGCAATTTCTACAAATTCCATTATTTCCGCCTCCCGTTCTTTCTGGTCCCTGAAAATGAATTTTCCATCTCGCGGGTTACCTGCGCCAGCGAGAAAAGAAGGCCTCTGGCCTCGGCGGTAGACCGGACCCTGTACTTGGCTTTTGACGGCCCGAAACCCACCTTTACAGAATAAGCGTCTTCGGGGAGCTGCTCAAAAATATCCTCGTCCGTCCAGTCATCTCCTATCGATATGATGAGGTCCCATTTTTTCGCTCTGAGCCACTGGGAAGCTGCCTTGCCTTTGTTTATGAAAGAGCCTTTGATTTCCACGACCTTGTTTCCCTCAAGCACTCCGATCTCAAGATTCGCAGTTATGTGCGAGAGCATGTCCTTAAGCTCTCCTATCCTCACGATTGAAAGCGCCGGGTCAACCTTTCTGTAGTGCCACGCCAGGGAAAAATTTTTCTCCTCGATAAGAGACCCGGGGGTTCTGTCGACAAACACTTCCAGTATGGGTCTTATCTCGTCCTTCCATCCTTCTGAAATAACATCGAGCATTTTCCACTTTCCGCGTTTTATCCAGAGACCGTGCTCCGCAGCAAGACCGTTTGTTACGTCTCCAAGCCAGCTGGTAAGAGTATTCCTGTCCCTGCCGCTTATGATGACGAGTTCGTTTTTTCTCCTCGAGGAAAGCACCCCAAGCGCGGAATAGAGTTCCGGGTCAGGCTTCGCATCCTGCGGATTATTCTTGAAGGAGACGAGAGAGCCATCGTAATCAAGCAGAAAAAGACACTTCTTGCTCATCCTGTATTTTTCAATCAGTTCGCTCGTCATTTCAGGGCTCAGCCTGCGGGCAAACATTTTAAGCTGTCTTTCCTTCGTTTCGTCAAGTCTCTCCATAAAGTCCGCCGTCCACGTCCTGATATCGTATCTGCTTAGGCGGCTCTGCATGGTCTTCATCCGCTTTCTCTGCTCCGTCTTGGTCATGGCAAGCGCGGTTTCCAGGGCACGGGAAGTAGACTCTAGGTCATTGGGGTTTATGATTATGGCTTCGCTCAGCTCCTGAGCGGTTCCCGCCATCTCACCTAGTATGAGCACACCGGCTTTATTCTGCCTCGCGGCCACATACTCCTTGGCAATCAGGTTCATGCCGTCGCGAAGGGGAGTAATGAAAAGAATGTCCGCGGCCAGGTAAAGGGAAATCAGGTCCTCAAAACCGAAAGATCTGTACATGTAGTAAATGGGGTTCCAGCCGATCGTTCCGTAGCGGCCGTTTATCGCGCCGACCAGATTGTCAACTTCGTTCTTCAGTATCTTGTAGTGAACCACTTCCGTTCTCGAAGGCACCGCTACGAGCAAAAGGACCACCTTGCCCCTGATCTTAGGGTTCTTCTCGAGGAAAAGATCAAAAGCCCTGAGTCTCTCCGGAATTCCCTTTGAGTAATCGAGACGATCTATGGAAAGGATGATCTTCCGGTCAGTTCCCAGAAGGTCCTTGAACTCGTCCTTTCTTCTCTGAACGCTTCGATTCTTTGGCGCGGAGGAGAATTTTTCGTAGTCGATCCCCATCGGGAAAGTATCGGTTCTTATCTCCCTTTCCCCGATTATAAACCGTCCGAGGGAATGCTCGTGTCCGAGTATTCTTCTCACGCTCTCGGCAAAGTGCCTCACGTAATCAAAGGTGTGAAAACCTATAAGGTCGGCCCCGGTAAGCCCCTGTATTATTTCCCGGCACCACGGAATAAGTCTGAAGATCTCGGAAGACGGAAAAGGTATGTGGAGAAAGAAACCGACGCTTGATCTGGGTAGCTGCTTTTTGACAAGCTCGGGAACCAGCATCAGATGATAATCATGAATCCAGATGTAATCCCCTTCACTCGCTACCTTGAGTATGGCGCTGGCAAACTTGCTGTTCACCCTGATGTATGATTCCCAGAATTCTTTTTTGTAAGTTCCGTATTGAACGAAGTAGTGGAAAATAGGCCATATCACCTCGTTGCAGAAACCCTGGTAATAGTCTTTTACCTCTTCAGCGCTTAGGTTCACTGGGTGAAAATTCTCTTCTCCTAGCCGGAGCTGCACTTCCGCAATCTGCTCATCCGAAAGAGCCCCGTAATCTATCCCCGGCCACCCTATCCAGCATTTTTCGTAATTGGTATCGAGAGAACTCAGTCCCGTAGCCACACCTCCCACGCTCGGTTCAAAGGAAAGTTTTCCGTTCTCCTCCCGTACGGTTGTCGGCAACCTGTTGGATACGATTATAAGTTTTTTCATGAAAACCTATTATAATAAAAAGGCAGTTTCAGGAATGATAACTAAAAGAAAACTTAAGGCTAGAAAAAACGGGTTCCTTGTATGAAAATATCAAACGCGGTCTCAAAAATTCTCACTGTCCTTATTATAGCCCTGCTTGCCTACACGCTTTGGAGCGGGCTTTCGGGAAAAGAAAAGATTGAGATCCCCTCCCAACTCGTGGGACAGCCCGCGCCCGAGTTCGCGCTGGAATCATTTGAAGGCGAGAAGGTAAGACTTTCGGATTTTCGGGGAAAGACGCTGCTTGTGAATTTCTGGGCATCCTGGTGTCACCCTTGCAGGGAAGAGGCACCGGTGCTTGAGAAAACCTACATGTCTTTTTCAGGCAAAGAGGTAGAGTTCATAGGAATAAACATAATGGACGACAGAAAAAGCGCGGAGGAATACATAAAATCCTTCGGGGGAACGTTCGTTAACATTTATGACCCGGAGAACAGAATACATCTTGATTACGGAGTAGGAGGAGTTCCGGAAACCTTCTTCGTAAATCCCGAGGGAATCATAACCGGCAAACACAGAGGACCGCTTACAGAGAAGATGATCATGCGCTACATTGAAAACGCAACTACTTACAACACTCAGATCAGGGAAATTAAAAATCTATGAACTCTTTTCTTCGCAAAACTCTAAGCATAGGGCTTTTCTTATCCCTGGCCTTTTTCATGGCCTTCCATGTGGACGCGGACACGCTTGAAGACCAAGTCGCCGACATCTCAGGAGAACTCATGTGTCCCGTATGCGAAGGACAGAGCGTCGCGGAGTCAAACGCCCAGCTTGCCCGGGACATGAGGGCTGTCATAAAAACAAAACTGCTTGAGGGAAACTCGAGAGAAGAGGTAATAGATTATTTTGTTGCCAGCTACGGAGAAACTATTCTCGCATCCCCTCCACCGAAAGGGTTTAGTGCTATTTTATGGCTTCTGCCCATACTTTCTGTACTTATCGGCGGGGCGATAATCCTGAGAACGATTTACTCATATAGGGTTGAGGAAAAAGAATAGCCTCAGAGGCAATCAACCGAGAAAACCGCTGCATGCCTCAAGTATCGGATCCCCTCCGTCCGCGGGATCAAACCATTTTATGCCGTCATCAGCGCGAAGCCAGGTGGACTGCCTTTTGGAAAACCTTTTCGTTTCGGTCTTTATGCTTTCCACCGCCGTTTCAAAATCAAGCCGACTGTCGAGAAAGTCGTTGATCTGCCTGTAGCCTATGGACTTCATAGGTTTTAACTGGGGCCCGTATCCCATGGCTCTTATAGCTTTTACCTCTTCAACCCAGCCGCGGTCAATCATCGCGTCAACCCGTGCGTCTATAAAGCGACGCAACTGCTCCCGGTCACGAAGGAACCCTATCTTAAGGGCATTGAACCTTTGTTCAGCAAAACCGTGACGCCGCTGATGATCCGAGATCTTCTCGCCTGTCACGTGGTGGACTTCAAGCGCTCTCTCAATTCTTACGTAATCATTCGGATTTATCCGCCCGGCGGACACCGGGTCCAAAGATTCAAGTCTTTTGTGAAGCGACGCGACTCCCTTCGCATCTCTCTCCCGCGCGAGACGATCTCTGAACTCCCGATCAATCTCAACGCCTTCAAGAAGCCCGTAAAGAAGAGCCTTTACGTAAAGAAAAGTTCCCCCGACCACAACTATTTTCTTGCCGTCCGCAACGAGTCTGCTGATGCGATCAAGGGCAAGCCTCATGTAGGTACCTGCGTTAAAATCCTCATCGGGGTCCGCAATATCTATTAGGAAATGGGGAATCTCCCGTCTTTGCTCTTCGGTGGGTTTGGCGCTTCCTATATCGAAATGCCTGTAGACCTGAACGGAATCGGCGCTTATTATGCAAGCGCCGGTTCTACCGGCTATTTCCAGTGCCATTTCGGTCTTGCCCGAAGCTGTAGGTCCTAAGACAACTATCAGCTTCGGTTTTTCCCGAGAAAGACTCAACTGTACGGATTAGTCGGAAACTCTGTAATCTTCTATATTCTGGTCAAGCGCGGCCTTCCTGCTCAACCTCACCTTACCGTCACGCGCAACTTCGAGGCACTTTACGAGGACTTCGTCTTTTTCGTTCAGGATATCGGTTACCTTTTCGACCCTGCGGTTTTCAAGTTCCGAGATGTGCAGAAGTCCATCTTTTCCCGGACCCAGCTCAACTATCGCTCCGAAATCTAGGATGCGTTTAACCACTCCGACATAGAGCTTACCGGACTCGATATCCTCAACGATTCTCTTTATATAATTCTCCGCTTTCTTGCAGGCTTCATAGTCGGTGGAGAAAATCTTCACTAGACCGTCATCCTCTATATCTATCTGCGCCCCAGTATCCTCGACTATCTTCTTTATGGTTTTGCCGCCGGAACCTATCACAACCTTTACCTTTTCCGGTTTCACTTGTATTGTGAGAATTCTCGGGGCGTAGTCAGAAAGTTCCTCTCTGGGTCTGCTGATTATCTCCTCCATTTTTCCGAGAATATGCATCCTGCCATCTCTTGCCTGAGCAAGCGCGGTTGTGAGAATCTCTTCGGTTATGCCGGTTATCTTCATATCCATCTGCAGGGCAGTAATACCGATTTTGGTACCTGCCACTTTAAAATCCATGTCCCCGAGATGATCCTCATCACCGAGAATGTCGGAGAGAATGACAAAATTGTCCCCTTCCTTTATAAGTCCCATAGCTATACCAGCCACAGGAGCATTTATAGGCACACCCGCGTCCATAAGAGACATTGAAGAACCACATACAGTCGCCATTGAAGAGGAACCATTTGACTCAAGAATCTCTGAAACGATCCTGATAGTATAGGGAAAATCTTCTTTATCCGGCAAAACGGGTGTTATAGCCCTGGCGGCAAGCGCACCGTGTCCTATCTCTCTTCTGCCTGGACCCAGCCGGTAACTCGTCTCTCCGACTGAGTAGGGAGGGAAATTGTAATGGAGCATGAAACTTCTCTTCTCGTCTCCTTCAAGTGCATCTATCCTCTGCTCATCGTGTGAAGTTCCTAAAGTCGCAACAACGATGGCCTGGGTTTCGCCGCGGGTAAAAAGCGCTGAACCATGGGTCCTCTCAAGAAGGCCAACTTCGCCAGAGATATGCCTTACCGTTGTGTAATCCCTTCCGTCGGGCCTTGTACCCCCTACTATAGCGCTACGCACGGAGTCTTTGAGCAGCCCTTCAAAGGCCTTGTTAATCTTGGATTTGTCTTCGGGACGGTCTTCAATCAGTTTTTCTACCGTGTCTTCACGAGCTTTTTTTATAAGCTCCTTTCTGCCGTCCTTTGAATCAGCCACTATCCCCTGCTCAAGGGAAGACATGGTCAATGAACGAACCTCACCTTCAAGTGCCCCGTCAGTTTCGACGGCGGGAACCTCTCTTTTTTCCTTCCCCAGCCCTTCAACAAAATTGCTCTGAAAAGAAACGATTTCCCTTATCCCTGAGTGGGCAAACGTAAGAGCTTCAACCACCTCTGCCTCGCTTACTTCCCTAGCACCACCTTCAACCATCCCGATGGCCTCTTCGGTGCCCGCGACGGTTATCTCCATAGTGCTGGTCTCAAGCTGCTCGGGGGAGGGATTTATAACAAGCTCGCCGTCAACTTTTCCAACGGTAAGAGCCGCTATGGGACCAGCAAACGGAACATCCGAAACCATAAGCGCCGCTGAAGACGCTATTACCGACAGAACGTCAGTAGCGTTTTCACCGTCAGCGGAAATAACTGTCACTATAATCTGAGTTGGGTAACAGAAGTCCTTGGGTATAAGCGGCCTTACGGGCCTGTCAATAAGTCTTGACGTAAGAATTTCTTTTTCGCTGGGACGTCCTTCTCTTTTAAAGAAACCTCCGGGGATTTTCCCGGCTGCGAAAGCTTTTTCCTGATAGTTAACTGTAAGCGGCAGAAAATCGTCTTCTATCTTTTCTTCCGAGGCAACAACCGTGGCAAGCACTGTAGTTCCTCCGCAGGAAGCGAGCACCGCCCCGTTTGCCTGCCTGGCAAGCCTTCCTGTCTCAAGGCGCAGCTTGTTTCCAAACAGCTCCGCTTCCATCTCTCTTATTTGTTCAGTCAATTCATTTCCTCCAAAACATTACTTTCTTATCTTCTTAGTCCAAGGGTCTCAATCAGCTTACCGTACTCATCCGGTCTTACCCTCTTTACGTAATTAAGCAGTTTTCTTCTCTTGGCAACCATTGAAACCAGCCCTTTTCTTGAATGGTTATCTTTGGGCGCCCTTTTCACATGCTCGGACAGTTCCTGTATCTTTCCGTTCAGAATCCCTATCTGAACCTCGGCCGAACCCACGTCGTTCTCATGTTTCTGAAACTCGCTTATGATTCGCGCCTTATCTTCCTTTTGCAAAGACATAAATTACTTCCTCCTAGACCCTTGCCTTATCAGTTAAACACTCTTAAATGCCGAAACACTATATCCTTATCTCCCATATACTCAAATTCATCGGAATCAGTTTTCGCTTCACAGATGGAAAGAATCGTCTTTCGGCAAAACACGGTGATTATATCCCTATTTTTAAATTCGGGCAATTCCACGCCCGAAAGAACCTCTCGGGAAAGAGGGATTCCGTTACGCACACTCTCGCACAGGCTCCCTTCCAGGTAAACCCTCGGATAGCCCGCCAAGACCTCATCCAACGGAAGAATATTGTAGTTTCCAGACTCCACATCCTCAATGCTGTTCGCATTGCTCAGCGCAAAGGGACCGCTTCTAAGTCTTCTAAGTTCGCAAAGATGAGCCCCGCAGCCCAGTTTCTTCCCGACATCAGAAGCAATTACCCTGACATAGGTTCCACGAGAACACCTGACGTAAAAAGTTGCTTTCGGGTAAGAGAAATGAAGAAGCCTTATCTCCTCTATCGTAACCCTCTTCGGTTTCCTTTCAATCTCCTTTCCGGCTCTTGCGAGGGCGTAGAGCTTCGTACCCGAAACCTTTGCGGCTGAATACATAGGGGGAACCTGCATTATCTCTCCTGAGAACCCTTCTATAACCTCCCGCACCTCATTGCTGCCGATATGTTCCGCGCTCACCCGCCCGGTGACCGTGCCGGTGTCGTCCATGGTATCAGTTGATACGCCTAAAGTCATCTCGGCTTCGTATTCCTTTATATAGTCTCCGAGGTAAGGAATAGCTTTTGTCGCCTGGTCAAAGCACACGGGCAGAACTCCAGTCGCAAACGGGTCCAGGGTTCCCGTATGACCCGCCTTTTTCGCTCCCACAGCTTTTTTCACCCTGTTAAGCGCCTGGGCGGATGTACAGCCCCTGGGTTTATCAAGAATCATAACTCCGTCCATCACATTGCTTCCTCAATCGAACTGAGAAGCCTGCGCTTGACGGTAGCAAGCGGAGCGGAAATCACGCAGCCGGCGGCCCTGCGGTGTCCTCCCCCACCGTAGCGCCCGGCAATCTTCGCCACGTCCACATACTCCTTGGAGCGGAGACTCACTTTCCAATCAATAGCGGACTCCTGTCTCAGAAAAACGGCGACTTCGATCCCTTCAATCGCCCTCGCCATGCTCACAAGACCTTCGGTATGCTCTTTTTCGGTGCCGGTCTGCTCGAACATTTCGCTTGACACGTGCAGAAAAGCGATTTTCCCGTCTACCTCGAGGGTGTTCATTGCCAAGGTTCTCAGCATAACCTTTCTGAGAGGTTCATTATCATAGATGAATCTTGAGATCTTCTCCGGGTCAGCTCCGCGATCGACCAGCTCGGCAGCGATTGTGAACGTCTCAGAACAGGTATTTGAATACCGGAAAGAACCCGTATCGCCGACTATCGTGGAGAAAAGACATTCCGCAATCTCCGGGCTTATGGAAATCCCGATCCGTTTTATCATTCTGTAGAGGATAACTCCCGTGGAAGACGCTTTTTCATCTACAAGGCTGTACTCAGAGCTTGCGCCGTTGCTCGCGTGGTGGTCGACAAATGCGAGCGTAAAATCGTTGTTCGAGATTAAATTCTGAAATTCTCTTCCGGGTCGAGAGATATCAGCGCAGTCAAGAAGCATTACCACTTCCACGTCATCTGTAACGCGATCAAGAGAATCAGCGATACCTGAGCACTCGGGAAGAAACCGCAGGTATTCGGGAACCCCGTCTTTGTTGTACATAATCACATCCTTCCCCATCTCGCGAAGGACCAGCGCCATAGCTATGGTCGAGCCTAGGGCGTCGCAATCCGGATTCTCGTGGGAAACGATGAGGAATCTCTGGTTCGCCCTTATGAGGTTAAGGATGTTATCCAGATTACTCATCCGACACACCCCTTATCAGTTCGTCAATTCTCGCCCGTTTTTCCACAAGAGTGTCATACTCGAATTCTATGTTCGGGATCTTTTTTATCCTCAGTTTTTTTGAGAGGGCGCTTCTTATGTAGCCGGTGGCGTTTCGCAGTCCCTCAAGCATCTCCTGGGTATCGGAGCGTTCGTCAAAAGACGTGAAAAAAACCTTCGCATAGCCCATGTCATCCGTAACCCTCACCGCCGTTATGCTTGCCGATGACACTCTCGGATCCTTGATCTTGCCGCGCACCAGCATCTCAGATATTTCCTTTATGAGAAGATCGGATATCCGTGCGGATCTTTTGTAGCTGTGGGCCATTTCGGTCACCTAGAAATGAAGAATCTCCATCTCTTTCTCCCCCATGCGGAAATTTCCCGTGCTCTCGATATAGGAAATCACCTTGTCCAGGACGGAATTTACCAGAGAGGCATCGTTGGAAACGTATCCAAGCCCTATAGTAGCCTTGTCTTTTAGGTCCAGGGAATCAACTTCAGTCATAGAAAGGCTCGGGAATTTTGACCTTGCTCTTTCCACAAGGCTTTTGATCAGGCGCCTTTTGTCTTTCAAAGACCTGTTGCCCGACATGTAGAGTTCTAATCTCGCTATGCCCACAACCATTTAAGACCCGGATATCAAAGCTCCTGTTTTATCTCCTCGAGCTTATAGAGTTCAAAGACGTCCCCCTGCTTCACGTCGTTGAAATTCTCTATCGTTATACCGCATTCGTAGCCCGAGGGAACCTCCTTCACGTCTTCCTTAAAACGCCTGAGAGAGCTCACCTTGCCATCATAGACAACAGTGCCGTCACGAACCACCCTGATACTGTTGTCCCTGCTTACCTTGCCGTCAGAAACCATGCATCCGGCGATAGTTCCCACCCTCGACACGTGGAAAAGCTCCTTGACATCCATGTGGGCAACCACTACTTCCTTGCTCAGGGGCTCGAGAAGGCCCTCCATCGCGCTTTTTATCCGGTTTACGACATCGTAAATTATGGAATGAAGCTCAAGGGAAACTCCTTCCTTCTCGGAAATCCTAAGCGCATTCGCATCCGGGCGAACGTTAAATCCTATCACCACCGCATTTGACGCGCTTGCGAGAACCACGTCCGTTTCGTTTATCCCTCCCGCTCCGGAGTGAACGATCTTAACCCTGCATTTCTCGGTCGAGAGCTTCTCAACGGAGTCCCTGAGCGCCTCGACCGACCCCTGGGTATCCGCTTTTATTATGAGCGAAAGTTCCTTGGCTTCTTCGTTCTCAATGGAACTGAAAAGATCCTCAAGCGAAAGTTTCGGAGTGGCAACCACCTTGCGGGACCTGATCTTGCTCTGGCGGTGAGAGGTTATTTCCTTGGCGGTTTTTTCATCCTTTACCACGTGGAATTTTTCCCCGGCTTCCGCAACTCCCGAAAGACCCATTATCTTGACCGGTAGCGAAGGGCCGACGCTTTTTACCGTTTTGCCCTTGTCGTCGGTGAGAGCTCTTATTTTCCCGCTGTGAACCCCCGATACGACGCAATCTCCGACCCGAAGAGTCCCCTCCTTCACGATAACCGTGGAAACGGCTCCCCTGCCCTTGTCAAGTTCAGCCTCTACCACTACGCCGTTTGCCCTTTTATCGGGCGATGCCCTGAGTTCAAGTATATCGGCTTGGAGCAGCACCAGTTCAAGGAGTTCGCTTATGCCCTTTTTCTTTTTCGCGGAGACCTCCGCAAAAAGCGTGTCTCCTCCCCACTGTTCTGATATGAGATCTATTTCGGAAAGCTCCCTCCTGATTTTTTCGATATCCGCGCCTTCCTTATCCACTTTGTTTATGGCCACTATGATCGGAACTCCGGCCGCCTTCGCATGGTTAACAGCTTCAACCGTCTGGGGCATTACTCCGTCATCCGCCGCCACTACCAGAATGACTATATCCGTTATGCTTGCGCCGCGAGCCCGCATTGAAGTAAACGCCTCGTGGCCCGGCGTGTCCACGAAGGCTATGGTTGAATCCTTCACCTTCACCGCGTAGGCGCCTATGTGCTGCGTTATTCCGCCGGCCTCTCCCGCGACAACATCGGTTTCCCTTATAGAGTCAAGAAGGGTGGTCTTGCCGTGGTCAACATGCCCCATGACCGTAACCACCGGCGGACGCGGCATTTTCTCTGTGTCCTGCGATTCGTCCTGATCAAAAAGCAGGTCCTCCTCGACAAATCTCTCAACGGTCACGTTAAAGCCGAATTCATCGGCGACAAGTTCAGCTGTATCGCTGTCAATCGACTGGTTGATCGTGGCACCCGTACCCATGGTCATGAGTTTCTTGACGACTTCCGACGCCTTCACGCTCATCAGCTTCGCAAGATCGGAAACCACTACCGTTTCGCCGACCTTTATGTTCCTCTTCGAAGTATGGACAGGGGAAACGGGAAGAACTCGCGCGTCCTGGCCGTCGGCCGGGTAAGCTCCCCTGTTTTTTCCGGCTCCGTCAAAATTCTGCCTAAGCTTGGGTTTCTTGTTCTGTACTACGTACTCTTTTCTGCTCGGAACCTTGGTCCGAAACGCCCTTTTGAGCTGCTCGAGGGTTTCTTCATCGTGTATCTCCTCTTTTAGGACCTTGGTTTTTCTTGCTTTCTTCTTCGGCTGCTTTGGCGCTTCCCGCTCATCTGTTTGCTCGACGACCTTTTCGGGTTCGGGGGACGGTTCGGGCTTAAGCTCAATATCGTCTTCCTGCGGAACCTCGACCCCGGCTTCGGACGGCGGCGCGACTTCCAGCGCCTCTTCGGGTGCCGCTTCGCTTTCGGCGCCTGGAACCTCGACCGCTTCTACCTCCGCGGGTTCGGGCGGGACGGGAATTTCGGGCTCCGGAGGAACTTCCGCGGGTTCTCCGGCGACCAGGGCGGCCTCCTTTACCTCCTCAGGTTCCGGTTTTACAACCTTCTTTCTTCTTCTGATAACCCTGGAACCGGTTCTTCTTTCAACGAAGTCATGGCCGGTTTCGGATTTGAAAACCTTTACGGTTTCCTTCTGTTCCTCCACCGCTTTAGAAGAATCGTCTTCGGGAACTTTAACAAACGCCTTTCTTATTCTCTCGGCATCTATTTCCGAGACTACGTTTTGATGACTCGTAACTTTCATTCCAAGCTTCACGCTCTGGGCTATTACCTCTTTGCTGCTTACTCCCAGTTCCTTGGCTATCTGATGTATTCTGACTTTAGGCATATTCCAAAAAAGTCCGTTTCCCCTGCGGGGCTGTGGGTTTCCCTAATCGCCCTTTCCCAAATCTCCTGCCCCTTCGTCACTAGGCGATGATGGCTGAGCCTCTTCTCCGTCCGAAGCCGCTTCTGTCTCGCTTTCAACAGGCATTTCCTCAAGTTTTTCCATAAGCGCCACTCGAGCCGCTTTCTGGAGCGTGGAGACCTCTTCTTCACCGAGGCTCCCCACCTTCATGAGCACATCCGGCTCGCAAAAAGCTATGTGTTCGAGGGAATAGAACCCGTCATTATAAAGCAGACTCGCCGTAACCTCGCTCACAGACGGCAGACTCGTAAGAAGGGAAAGCACTTCCTGCTGTTCCTGTTTGACCCTGGATTCGGTTTTTATATCTATTTTCCACTCGGTAAGCTGCGATGCCAGCCTTACGTTCTGTCCTTTCCTTCCGATGGCAAGAGAAAGCTGGTCATCGTCGACTATAACCTCCATCGAGCGGCTGTTCTCATCAATGACAACCTTGTTGACGACAGCCGGAGAAAGGGCGTTGCATACGTAGCGTGCGGGATCTTCTGACCAAGGAACTATATCAACCTTCTCTCCCCTGAGTTCCTGGATGATGCTCTGCACCCTGGAGCCCCTCATGCCCACGCAGGCGCCGACCGCGTCCACATCCGAATCGTTTGACGCCACGGCTATCTTCGTTCTTCCGCCGGGGTCCCTGGAGATGGCTTTTATTTCCACTATATTCTCTGAGATCTCGGGAACTTCAGATTCAAAGAGCCTCGTCACGAAACTCACGTGAGCCCTCGACAGTATAAGTCTCGGCTCCCCGCGGGGCGACTCCCTTATGTCAAGGAGCACGGCCCGTATTCTCTCCTTCATCTTGTAGTACTCTCTCGGGACCTGCTGTTCCGGGGGCAGGACGGCTTCAACTCTTCCCAGATCGACTATTATGTGCCTTCTGTCGACCCTTCTCACTATGCCGCCGATTATGGTTCCTTTCCTGCCGATAAACTCCTCGTATATAACCTTGCCCTCAGCCTCCTTGAGTTTCTGAAGAACCTTCTGCTTCGCATTGTGAATCGCGATTCTCGTGTATTCGGGACTTATCTTGACGCCTATCATGTCGCCAAGTTCGGTTTCGGGATCAAGTTCGGACGCTTCCGCAAGAGAAATCTCAAGCTCGGGTTCGGTTACGGTCTCCACGACCTCCTTGTACTCGAAAAGCTCCACCTCTCCCTCCTCGGGGTTATAGTAGACGTCAAGTTCCTTGTCCTGGTTCTTTGACTTGAGAAGCTTCTCGGCCGCTGAGAGAACCGCTTCCTCAACCGCGCTTATTATGCGTTCCCTGTCAATGCCCTTGTCTTTCCCTACGGAATCTATAACCCTTGTTAGTTCCGTAATCATTTTCTCGCTCCTTTCCCAAAATCAATTTCCAAGTTCGCCCTGCTGACGGAGCCGAAAGGCACGCTGTATGAACGGCCCTCGACTTCCACCAGGATCATTTCTCCTCTCATCCCGAGAAGCGTCCCGGAAAAAACCTTTCTGTCCTCGACCGGGTCCGTGGTTTTTATCTTCACTTTCCTTCCCTTGAACCTCTCGTAGTCGCTTTGCCTGTTAAGCGGCCTCCTGAGGCCTGGAGAAGACACCTCAAGAGTGTAGGAATGCTTAGGCATTATGTCGTAGGCATCCAGAACCACACTGAGTTCCCTGCTTACGTTCGCGCAGTCATCGACCGTGACTCCGCCCTCCTTGTCAAGATATATCCTAAGAACCCTGCCTCCTCTTTCCCTCAGGTACTTTATATCCACAAGCTCGCAGGAATTCTCCTCCACAATAGGGTGAAGAACCTCCAGAACCGCTTTCTCAAGCTTGCCGTCAGCCTTTTCCACAAAAATTCTCCGTGCCTTTCATGCCCTTCAACAAAAAAAGAGCGGGTAAAGACCCACTCTTTCCAAAAGACGCATTAATTCTACATAAAACAAAAAAATCGGCAAGAAAATATCCGATTGTCACGCGACGTTTTCTGCGTATTTGAGCTCCAGTTCCTGCAGTTTTTTTATCCTGTTTCGAAATTCGGCGGCCTTTTCGAATTCAAGCTTCTTCGCGGCGGACTTCATTTCCCTTGAAAGCTTGGCTATAACCCCCGGAATCTTGTTCGGGGGGATGTCAAGCAGGTCTTCTTCCTCGGTCCCGGAAATCTTCAGGTAATCGGACTCGTATATGGAGCCCAGCACGTCGGTTATGTTCTTTTCGATGCTTCTGGGGACTATATTGTTTTCTGCGTTGTACTCCATCTGAATATTTCTTCTTCTGCGGGTTTCCGCCATGGCGGCGCGCATCGATCCGGTTATCGTATCAGCGTAGAGAATAGCTCTGCCCGAAACATTCCTCGCAGCCCGACCGAAGATCTGGACAAGAGAGGTCTCTGAGCGCAGATATCCCTCCTTGTCGGCGTCAAGCACGGCGACAAGGGAAACCTCGGGTATGTCGAGTCCCTCCCGAAGGAGGTTTATCCCGATCAGAACGTCAAACACGGCTGCCCTCAAATCCCTTACGATCTTTATCCTCTCAAGGGTGTCGATCTCAGAATGCAGGTACTCGACCCGCAGGCCAAGCTCCCTGTAATAGTCGGTGAGGTCTTCGGCCATTTTCTTGGTAAGCGTCGTAACGAGCGCCCTTTGCCCCGCGGCGGCCACTTTTTTCAGTTCATCGAACAGGTCGTCCACCTGGTTCTGGGCGGGACGGGTTTCAATGAGCGGATCGGCAAGTCCCGTCGGCCGTATGATCTGCTCGGTAACGTGACTGCGGGCCTGTCCCAGCTCATAAGGTCCCGGGGTGGCCGAGACGTATATCACCTGTCCGACCTTGGCTTCGAACTCCTCGAAACTAAGGGGGCGGTTATCAAACGCGGAAGGAAGGCGAAAGCCGTTTTCAACCAGAGAAAGCTTTCTGCTTCTGTCACCCAGGTACATCCCCCGCAGCTGCGGAACCATCTGATGACTTTCATCAATCACGCAGAGAAAATCATCGGGGAAATAATCAAGAAGCGTGTAAGGAGGTTCTCCGGGACGCCGCCCCGAGATATACCTTGAGTAATTCTCTATGCCGGGGCAAAAGCCCATAGTCTCGAGCAGCTCAAGATCAAATCTGGTTCTTTCCTCAAGACGGTCAGCCTCAAGTCCCATGCCCCGGCCCCTGAGTTCGGCAAGCCTGCTCTCAAGCTCCCGGCCTATGTTCTCCACGGCATCCTCAAGGACGCTTTTTGGAGCGACGTAATGCGAGCCCGGAAAAATGGAAACTTCCCGCACGTTCCCTACCGTCCGGCCGCTCAGAGGGTCTATCGTGCGTATTGTCTCGATGGAATCTCCGAAGAACTCGACCCGAAGCGCGACCGACTCCTCGTGCGAGGGAAACACGTCCACCACGTCTCCCCTCACCCTGTAGTTGCCCCTGTCAAGATCGTCGATCTTTCTTTCGTAACGCACCTCCTCAAGCCTCAGGGCGAAATCGTTTCTTGAGATCTCCATTCCCACTTCGATTTCGGTGAGCATGCCGTAATAGACCTTGGGCGCCCCGATTCCGTAGATAGCCGAAACGCTCGAGACGATTATCACGTCCCTTCGCCTGAAAAGAGCCTTGGTGGCCGCGTGGCGCATGCGGTCTATGTATTCGTTTATCGATGCGTCTTTCTCTATGTACGTATCGGTCTCGGGTATATAGGCTTCAGGCTGGTAGTAATCGTAGTAGCTCACGAAATAGTGAACTTCGTTATCAGGGAAAAAATCACGCAGTTCCGCGTATATCTGCGCAGCAAGAGTCTTGTTGTGAACAAGTATCAGGGTTGGACGTCCCGCGTCACGGATAACATGGGCTATGGTAAAGGTCTTCCCGCTTCCCGTAACTCCAAGGAGGACCTGATCCTTGTAGCCACGGCTCAGCCCGTCCCCCAGAGCGGAAACGGCCCCGGGCTGATCCCCCTTGGGTTCAAAAGGGCTTTTGAGATTGAACAGACTCCCTGAATCCATGTCACGGACTATTCTAACCGCCCGATCGCACATCCCGAACTTCTCCCGTCTCCGTCCGAAACTGCCCGGACGAAGCGTCAGAGCATATAGCGAAGCGACATCCGCAGTCCATGGCTTTTCAAATCCGCGTCTGTCTCGACAAGCGGGAGAGGACACACCACGCATTCCCCGCCGTCAAGCGAGAGGACCTTCCCGTCGCCCGCGCCGGTTTCCACCTTTCCGTGGTCCATGTAACTCCAAGCGACGTCCAGAACCATACGCTTTCCAAGCGAAATCGATGATCCTGCCGTAAGCAGCCACGCCAGATTGAATTTTCGGCCATCCGGGACGATGGTTTTCCTTCCGGGAAATTCCATCCGGGTTTCGCCGATAACAATTCGGGAGAAACCCACGCCGCCTCCTATGAAAACGCCGAAAGGACCAAAGCGCGGCACCCCGAGTTCATTAAGATCAAGATAGGCGACGCACAAGCCGGACAAAGACGACAGGTCAGCTGAGACCGGCTGCGGGTGGTCCGAATCTGGAATGTCGTAGTTGGCGTTACCTTCGAAGGAAAAATCAGGGCGGCTCCCGAAAACGGCTTCAAGGCGCAGGCCCGGCGCCGGAGTGTCGTAGCCCAGACCGAGTTCAAGACCGTATATAGTCCCGAAATCGCCCACCGAACGCAGCGGCGCGCCGTCCTTACTGGAAGCGGCGCAGCCGTAGAGATGTCTTTCGGAACATCCGTCGTCCCGGAACTCCGTTTCCCTCGACCAGTCAAGGAGCGCGCTCGCCCGAAGATAGAAACCGCCTGAGGACGCGGCTTCGCGGGTCCGCGGTTCGGTCCGCCCGGTTTCGGCCGTCTGGGCAAAAGCCACCACCGGAAAAACAAACGCAGCAACCGCCATGAACGCGGCGTAGCGAAATAACGTCTCAAATCCGGCAATCAACGCGTTTTTCATTTTATGTCTCCCTGAAAATAGAAATCTGCGAATCGGAAAAAGCAGCGAGAGGTCTGAAATTGCCCGTCAACGGAACAGAAACTCCCGCAGACCGGACGGAACCTGCCGCTCCGCCCCGGACAAGCAGCAATTTTCGGCAAGCCCCTGTCAGAAACTCAGGAAGCCTATCAAAAGAAACGGAACGGGAGCGTACCGTCGGAACACGACCCGCGTGCTATTTTACAGAAACCTGCCTGTGGGAAATAATATAGCCTGACAGTTATGAAAGGGGAATACCCGGGACGGCCGGTTTTTGGCACGCAGGACTAAGAACAGGCGACAGGTGAATCTCTCCCGGGTCTCTCACAGGCAATCCACGGTTCCATGAGCGAAAAAAAAGGCAGGGTTTATCTGATCGGCGCGGGGCCCGGCGATGCGGGTCTTCTTACCCTCAGGGGAAAGGAACTGCTCGGGGAAGCGCAGGTGGTAATCTATGATTCCCTTGTAAACCCGCAGATACTCAAGTTCTGCCGGCCTGATGCGGAACTTGTCTTCGCCGGCAAGACAATGGGGCAGGCGCACATATCTCAGGAAGAGATAAACGGGCTTCTTGTAAGCAAGGCGAAAGAAGGGAAGACTGTTGCGAGGCTAAAGGGAGGCGACCCCTTTGTTTTCGGAAGGGGCGGAGAGGAAGCCGAGGTGGTCGTTAAAAACGGCATCGATATAGAGATTGTCCCGGGAGTAAGCTCCGTTACCGCGGTGCCGGCCTACGGTGGAATTCCCATTACCCACAGAAGCTACAATTCATCTTTCGCGGTTTTTACCGGGCACGATCAAGGTGAGAATTCTGACTACGATCCGGCCGAGATCGAAACTCTGGTATTCCTCATGGGACTCAGCAATCTCGAGGGCATAATGAAGAAACTGCTTGAGTCGGGGAAAAAACCGTCTACACCCGTTGCCGTTATATCATCCGGCACGCTGCCTGAACAGAGATCCGTCGTGGGAACCATCTCCGACATAGCGGAAAAAACGAGGGTGCTCGACGTGCAGACCCCGGCCACCATAGTGGTCGGAGAGGTAGCCTCGCTCGCGGAAGCGATAGGATGGTACGAGAAAAAGCCCCTTTTCGGAAAGACCATAATGGTAACCAGAGAAAAAGAAGCTTCATCCGAGTTCTCAGAACTCCTTGCTTCCTGCGGGGCAAAGACCATCGAATTTCCCACGATCGCGATAAATCCCGTAAGAAATACCAAGGAGCAGAAGCTCTCGGTAGAGAACCTCGGAGACTACGATTTTCTGGTATTCACAAGCGTAAACGGGGTCACCAACTACTTTGAGGTGCTCTCCTCCCATGGAAAAGACTCGCGCGAGCTCAAAGGCAAAAAGATAATAGCCATTGGAGAAAAAACATCGGAGCAACTCCTAAAGTACAACCTTACGTCAGATTACATGCCCGCGGTCTATACGGCCGAAGGGATAATCTCGCTTGCCGAGAAGCTTGATCTGGACGGCAAGAAAATACTTATTCCAAGAGCGCTTGTGGCAAGAGAACTTCTCCCCGAAACCCTGCGGTCAATGGGAGCCGCTGTGGAGGTGCTCTGCGTCTATGAAACGCTTGTTCCCGACTACTCAAAAGAAGAGCTTGAGGTGATAAAAGCAAAATTCTCCGACGCGGAGATAGATCTCGTAACGTTCACAAGTTCCTCGACCGTGGTGAATTTCTTCTCGCTTCTTGGAGAAGATCCCGGGCTTTTCGGCAAGACCGGGTTTGCCTGCATAGGACCTGTAACGGCCGCAACGCTGCTCGGCTACGACGGGTTTACCCCAACCGTAACCGCCGACATTCATACGACCCGGGGCCTTAAAGAGAAAATCCTCGACTTATACGTCCCTTAAAAAAACCGGCGGTTTGAGATGCCAAGATTTCCGATCATAAAAAACCTCTTCTCAGAAGACGACGGGATACTTCGCGGAACAGTATCCGAGAGCGACTACACGCATATAACGAAAGTGCTGAGACTCGGGGCCGGGGACCGCATAACTGTTTTTGACACTGAATCCACCGAGTATGAGGGCACAATAACGGATATCTCCCCTAGAACCATCGCTATTCAGGTTCACAACACCCGCCTGTTGCAAACAGAACCTGGACTGGAACTGAGTCTCTTCCAGGCAATTCTCAAGGGAAACAAGATGGACGGGATAATAAGTCAGGCGACGCAACTCGGCGTATCGGGGATTTTTCCGGTAGTTTCTGAAAGAACCCAAGTAAGGTCAACCGCCAAGGTGGACAGATGGAATAAAATAGCGCGGGAATCGACAAAGCAATGCGGAAGGGGAACGCCGCCTCTGGTTTCCGAGCCGGTTGATTTCCAAGGCTCCTTTGGAGTCAGAGAGCAAAGCGAGGCGAAAATAATATTTTATGAAAACCAAGACAAACTACTTGCGGATTACACGCATTCGCTAGAAAGGCCCATAAACAGCATAAACATCTATATAGGTCCCGAAGGAGGTTTCTCGGAAAAAGAAGTCGCCTTGGCCGAGCAAAACGGCTACACAGTTCTCGGGCTTGGAAAAAGAATACTGAGAGCAGAAACGGCTTCAGTGGTAAGCCTCACACTCCTACAGTCTCACTTCGGCGACATCTAACCGGGGAAAACTGCCCGTCACGACAATAAAACCTTTGGGAATTACATACTTGCATTATCATGACTGCTAAAGATCAAGCTCCTTGAGCAACTCTATAAACTCCCTGCTCCGATAACGATCCCTCACCTTCGCTATTATCCTTCCGTCATGCAAATCCAACGCCGCAAGCAACGACACCGTACCCAGTCTCTTATACTCATCCTCCCTATCCACTTCTACCTTCCTGCGAAACTTAGTATATCGCAAATTTAACCAAGACAGTTGTATGCGTAAATGAATAAGTGAAACGCTAGACTAATCATCATGATTTGACCTTTTGTAATGCACAATTGAGCCCATTAGGGCAAGAGGTGAAGTAGCCTCGTTCGATACTCTCCCAATGAATAAGTAGAGCAAAACGTATTCAGGAGACCGCACCCACAAGCACCATCAGTAACAGATCATGCTCAACAGCGCCCGCGCCCTACTCATCCCAACATAGTGAAGCGAACGCAGGGTCTCGCTATGCCCAGGTCTAGGCATATCGACAAGAACAACTACCTTGCTCTCAAGTCCTTTGAAATCCCCAATTTGCGCAAAACCGATGGCATGACGATTCATGTTACGAGGCGATGCATCGTCCAGAAGGGAGATTGAATCTCGCAAATCCTCGGAAAGAGAAGACGTCCAAGACTGCGCAAACGGTGAGGGCGAGAGTACGACGATGTCTCCTGGGTTGAATCCCTCGCCATCCACTAGGTCGCGCAACTCTTTCTCTAGAGCTTGGATAGCACTGTCTACGTCCGCGACACGAGCTTCTCGTATCGCAGGACCAGCACCAACCCCTGAATTACCTAAATCAGCGTCCAGATCACCTTGTATCCTTTGCAGGATCGGCAGTGAGTTCCGGCAATTCGTCTTCAGCGGGACTTGCATCGGGCAAAAACTTTTCAGATAATCATAGGCCTCGGGCACATAGGAACCGCACAGGCCGGATTGATTGTTGACATCGTGAAAAAAGCACCAACGGCCTTTACTTATGCTACCATATAAACAGCTATCCAGCTGGTCCAACACGTTCATGTTCAATATATCCTGACCTTCATCAACGATCAATGCATCGAATTTTTCAATGCTGGCACGCTTGGCGGCGACGTGAATCGACTCCGCTAGGCTGATAACCAGCCCGGGTACAGCGTTTCGTTCCAAGAAGCGCTTGAGCCAAGGTGAATGGCATACTAGCGCGGTTTTCATGCCAGATGCACCCCAGCGCTTCGCCAATTCAAGCGCCAGCATTGTTTTCCCTGTCCCAGCACCTCCGGAACATATTACCCGCGGGTTGGCTTCGACAACATCAATAAATACCAGCTGATCCTCTGTCAGGCGAACAATACGCGTTTCGACCTCATGGGCAGAAACATGCAATGGCACAGCAGCCTCGAAATCGGGTCGCAAGTGTTGACGCAATGCTTTTAACTGAGACGGGGTTGCGGTAGTCTTGCGAGGATCCTTCGCACGCCAGTACTTAGTAAATCGTTTCAGCCACTTTTCGTACTGCTTGAAGTCCTGACTGACCGCGAGAACGGCGCGATCCCATTCCGCCCCATCGGGAAGTCGCTTAACGCCTGGCATGACTACACCGTAACCGACTACAATATTGGAGAGAGAAGCGGGAAGCTTTTTCCGCAACCCATGCAGAGCCCCCTCCGCTTGTTTGAACGGTGACTCCGGCAATCGCTCGGTTTTACCATACCGGTTCGTAGTTTCCCAAATTCCATCATGGCAGCAGACTATGCCGCCTTTGACCTCCAGCACGAAGAGGCCCTCCGGGCCGCATATAACAAAGTCGATTTCTCCAAACCGCTTGTACTCATGCCGCGGCAAATTGAGTGAATGCATGGCAAACCAACCATTCTGATCCGGCTTAGAAAATGCCTTGCGTAACTGGTCGAACACGGATAGTTCTGCTCTACTATTGGTGTCCAAGGGTTGGCTAGGAATCATCCGCATGATGAACCGTCTCCGTTTACATCTTCTCCGATCTCTTTCACACTTACAAGTTTCTTGCGCACTTCGGATTCGATTTGGGGAACTATCGGTGGCCAATGTCCCAAATGGTGCAGAAATTTGGCTTTATCCACTTCTTCCGTAACGGTCGTTACCCTAGCTGGCAACACTACCTGCAACCCTTTTCGCTCGAAACTTTCTGGAAGATCACCCTCCGCCAGAGTGATGTTTGTCTGGATGCAGTCGTTCCAATTACACCTGCTCGCAAGTTCTAGGGCTACGTCCTTTTGTGTGCTGCTCCACTCACCGCTTGGCGAAGTAAAAAGTTCCCGCAAGGGTTTCGGACGTGGCGGTGTATCTAGGGCAAGGTTACTACCTTGCTTCCGGTGCTCAGTGTCTGCCATCCGATAAGCCACATAGGCAGACATATCCGGATCGCGTAGCTCCTTAGGCAACTGCAGCCAGTTATCGCGCACACCGAACAGAATTCCAGCAAGAAGGTACTCGGCATCATTCAGTAATGGATGTGAAAATTCCAACAGGTCCGTGCAATGCTCGCGTAGGCAGAACAACAGTAAAGGTCTCGATAAAGACCCTTTGTGCCTCTCAAGCAGTTCAGTGATTGTTCCACCACCGAGGCCGAGGAGACCGCGCATGTCCGCGATCAACCGTTCCAGACGTGGCTGGAATTCCGTTTCCCGAAGCAGGTCAAGTTGATTCTCTAGATACGCAAGCGCTACGTCAACGGCCGCTTGCAGGTGTTCATGCGTCTGCGCAGTGACCAGTGATTGGATAACGCCCCAAAAGAGCCGGGCACGGGGATCTGTTTGCCCGGATATCTCACCCCCATCCATCCAGTTAATAAGCTCGGCCAGTATGGGGTCGCTTTTGACTAGGTCATTATCTTTGTCGCATGCGACTCCAGTTGCTAACCGAAAGGCCGCAAGCCCCAGATCGCAACGATTAGCTGCATGATACAGCATCGCAAGCACGCCACCAAGTGCCTGTCCAAAAGCGGGAAAATTATCACTGCCATCCTCGAATAGCTGCTTTTGTGGCTGCTTCGCTGGCCACGCTACCTCCGTGTCGGTGGAAAACAGTGATTCCGCAATCTCAATCTGATGAGAGGATAGATCGACATTCGAGACATCATTGGCGGCTCTTTCGAATGCTTGCCTGTCCTCGGGTGAGCAAAAGTTGACGCTCAATAGCAAGGTCGGCGGTAATGGCGCACGGACGAGGATAGCAATGTCGTCTTTGCGTTTTCTCGCAGATGGTGAGGTAACGTCTCGCATACGTCCATCCCGCGATAGCATCCGAACAGGGCCGGACAGATCCGCTAGATCGAAAGACGCGATGCAGGGCAATAAATGTTTACGTTCACTGGTAGCCTGATTCAAAACATCAGCTGGAATCTTAACCTTGTCTCGGAACAAGGGAATCCAGCCTGGATAGATACTCAAAGGATCGGAATAGTGCTTGCCTCGAAAACCCGCGGGGCTCATCACCATACCGGCAGCCAACATGTAAAGCATGTTTTGATGGTTGGTTACTAGGCGCCATATGCGCGCGGTTTTTCGTCGACTTCGTGGCTTCTTTGGAATACCAATTTTCGTGGTCATAACCTACTTCCTGGCAAGAATAGTTGGATCAGTGGGCAGTAACCCATCCACGACCGGACAAACATTGTTAGTACGAAGCAGCATGACCTGTTCTCGGGCACGTGCCACCATTACATAAAATCTTGCCTTAAGCGCATGCGGATCGGATTTGGGTTGATGTTGGTCGATGTCAGCCAAAATGGCGATATCAAACTCCAGGCCTTTGCAGGACTGGGCGTTTATGATCATGCAACCGCCCTGACCGAAGTTCAATAATTCCGGTATTTTCCGCTGGCCAGAAAAAAAAGTCTGTATAGGTGGTTTGTCATTGTCCAGTTTCGGGTTGGCATGAAGAAGCGCGTGATAGAATTTCGTCCGTACTTTATTGTCTGGAGTAATGATTCCAATCAGCTTACGTGGATTGCGGTCGCTCAACTTGAGGATATTATCTGCAATCGCAGCCAATGTTGCTGTGTTTGCCGTACCATAAGTCCATAACTCCGGTATCGCAGCAGCAGGTAAGAGATCGGGAAGGTCAGGCCTTGGACTGGCTGGGTCACCTGGGTAAAAGTGTTGGGCAAGCAGTGCGATAGGACGTGTGTTCCGGTAGTTGGTTTTGAGTTCCAGCGTGTCGCCCGGTTTGATTGCGAGGATGTTTTCGATGTCTTGGCGTGAACTACATTTGTCGGGATGAATCTGCTGGTTCTGATCGGCCGCTACGTAGAAATTCTCGAAGCCCAGCTGGGTCAGCGTTCGATAAAAGGCTGGCGGCATATCCTGCCCTTCATCGATAAGAAGAAATTTACCGCTTTGATCTTTGATATTATCCAAAGATTGAACCTGTTGTTCGACGGCCTCCCAATCTATGGGGCGATAACCTCCAGGTTTCTCAGGCTCATGCGTTGGGACAGTATCAAAAAAATATCCGTAAATACCACGAAACCAAGAGTCCCAAGTCTTCGCAACGAATCGTTGATCACTGCCAAATAGATGTCGGTTTGAATGATCCAGCAAGCGATTATATACGAGAGTCCGGTACGTCCTGTCGTCCCGGGCAAGGCGTTGCGCCCGTAATAGCGCCACTACCGACTTACCGGTGCCAGGGCCACCGACAATCAGGTGCTGCCCCTCCACCGGCAGCGCCAGCGCCTCATCCTGATCCTTGTTCAGGTCATGGATGCCGGGCAGTCTGAATCGGCGGGTGCGGTCAACTGACATGTTCAGGTTATCCCAAAGAATGGGAATTACGTGCTTAAATAAAAAAGCTCTTTAGTTGTATTATATCCAGAGAAGAGGCAATTCTTCAAAAAAACTCCTATTTCTTTTTTGTCAAACTACTTTTTATTTATGTATGTAATTCCCAAAAGAATGAAGGCAATCCGTTGGCGGAATCGTCTTTGACAAAGCCGCGATCCAGCAAGGTATTGCCGTATTCGCAAGCAGGCTCAGGTACCAGCGCGCAGGCATGGCAGGCGGCACGATTCAACAAGCCAGGCCCCTGACCTTCATGCTCACTGCAAACCGGGTCAAGCGAACACCAGCATGAATGCTCCAATGCTCGAATCAGTATACCTAGAAAGCGCCTAGGTTCGCTCAATTCAGCTAGGCCGCCCAGCGAACCGGCAATGTCGGGAACGGCAACATGAATAAGGATGCCGGCCATGGGCTCCAGTGCGTTGGAACAATAGATACGCTCAACCAGCGACGCCGCTGGATAGCCACCCTCGGACTCGATTTGTCGCATCAACAGGTGTGACAATGTATGCAACAACATGAAGCGTGTTGTCAGTGGATTGGGGACATCGCGACCGGATTGAGCAAATCGGGGAAGTAGTCGATTCAGTCGCGAAACAACCGCCGGTGTTTGCTCCCACACCTTGAGCCGATCCTCATCGAGCGCGAGGAAGATGCCCTCTCCGTACAACTCGATGGCCGGTAACCAATCGGATTCCCCTACGATGTCTGGTGGCACTATTTCTTTTCCACCCAAACGAGTAAAGCCCTTGAATACCTTCACCGCCTTGAGGCGGTCCACGCCGACAAGGTGACGGACGCCGAGGACAATTTTCCGTTCACCAGTATCCAAGTCAACCGACATCCCCAATTCACGCCACTCGTCACTTCTGTTGCGAGTCACAAGGTCTTCGTCCTCACGCTGGTCAGGCAGCACTTCCAAGAATGCCTTAAACTCGCTTTCCCGCAATTGCCCGGGAGTAAGATTCTCGCCATACAAAGGATAGCCGCGGGCAATATCATCCAATGCGGTTTCGATATCGTTAGGCGTACAGTGATATTCATCCGCCAACGTCCTTATCATGCCTTTCCTCGCTAATCGCGCTCGTGTTCCATCTATGCGACTACGACCACCGGAATTGCGGTACAGGCGATCTACGACAGTTCCCTTGCGTACACGGGATTCCGGTGGAATCACCAGAACGGATTCAGCAACTGGCACGTAAACACGCGTGTCATTGATCACCAGCACCTGCGCGTGGCCTTTTTCACCTTCTTCCGCAACCTCTATTGGCGGAACCAGATCGTCTTTGGTCCATGGCTGCATCCGACCCTGTCCAAATCCCACTCGTTCATCACCACGAAACCGGGTTTCAGCGCGGCAGGCACCACACCGTAAAATGCGCTCTTCGTAACCACGTTCAATTAACCGTAATTGATCTTGTACTTTGCAGTTGCGCTGTGTAGGGTCACGCGCGGCCCGATGCGTGAGAAAATGCCACGGCACATCGGCCAGATATCCCTTTGGATGAGCGAGCACCCAAGTCACCTGCTCCAGTTTCGGGTGACGCTCGCAATCTTGATGATTGCAGCGGGGTGAGTGATCAGGTTGATCGTTCCGCCAAGGCAAATGATACATCGCTCCACAGGAAGGGCAGCGCATCCAGAAGGGAAATCGCGTCGCCGGTACACAGGTGCCATCTACCTGTCCATTCGTCAGCTCTTTCGCCACAGGCGGCTCGCGCAGTTGTTCTTCAATGCCCAGCGCGGCACGCACACGCTCCACATACGGAATCAACTTGCCAACGGAGATGCCTTGGCGACTCGTCCATTGCCGGGTGTCCTGAACGACCACCAGCCCATTCGCCCCACGCACGATGGCCCCGACGCTGCTATGGCCGAGCAGATGTGACATGCGTATCGGAATCAGTTCATTGGCCATAGTTCATAGCGCCTTGAGCAGGGCGGTGTTTTCAACGTTGCGCAGAGACTGCAAGATTGGCCACAGGCCGTGAATTCGATCATCATGGTTGTACAACAGGCGATCGCGTCCATTGTCATTTTCGGGGACTTGATACTCTAATTTTCTTGGAGCTTTCCGGCAGCATTCGACCTCATTCTGCCAATCAGCAATTAGGGAGTCGATATGCCTGCTCACCTCATCGACCTGATCGGGAGCTGACCGCCTGCAACGTTGTTTGAGTTGTTCAACGGCTTTGGAAACTCGCGAATCGTCTGGATCAAAATTGGCAGCTGCATCGTTGTTCAACAAACCAATCCCTCCGTGTCGCATCACGATGACCAGTGCCGCAGGCAGGGCGCGCAAGCGAGCTTGGTAGGTATAAGGGGTGACACTAGTAGGCTCGACGAAGCGGTAGAAGGCTTCATGGTAAGGGCGGAAGCTCTCGTAGTGTGACAGGCTGCGTGCTTGTTCACGGTAGTAGTTGGCGAACACAACGCCGGGCGCCTCGCTGCGTCCCACGCGGCTGCTGGCCTGAATATATTCCGCCGTGGTCAACGGCTGACCGTTGATAATCATCAGTGCCAATCGAGCCACATCAAGCCCGACCGAGATCATATTGGTGGCCAGTACGGCATCCAGACAGCCATCCTCTTCGCGCGTCTTACTCAACCGGGCAAAAATCTCTGCATTCTGCACCGAAGTCTGCAAGCTGGTGAGCTGGGCAATGCTCGGAGTCGAGCGTTCTTGTTTCTTCACCTTTTCGTTTTCCTGAGCCCGCGCGTCCGTTGTACCAGACAACAACCGCATAAAATCGCGCACATCGCTCGCAAAAGCTGTGTGGCTGTTCCCTACCTCTTTAAGGCTGCCGTGATACACCACCTGCGTCCACCAGGCATCCAGCAGTTCCTGCGCATGCTGTTCACCCTCGAACAGCACGTGCGGGGCCAACAGCAATGCCGCCGCTAGAGGCGCCAAGCATTGCTGACGGTTCAGCATCGGCGCCAGATAGCCTACGTAGATTCGGCCCGGGCGTTGCTCTAGAGGTACGGTTCGGGCAAAATAGGCATCGTCACAGTTCAGTCCCGGCGGCGGAAACACTGCGACTTCGCGTCCATACAGTCGTTTCAACTGTTGGTCCGCCATCCGAATGGTGGCGGTCGATGCAATGTACTTTGGATACACGCCACGCAATTGAAACACGGTGTCGATAGCGGCTTCGTACAGACCAGCCACCGAACCCAGCGCGCTGGCGATCAGGTGCAATTCATCCTGGATGATGAGTTCCGGCGGTCGATGCTGTATGCCGCCTAAGAACGCATTGGTACGCTCTTCCCAAGCCAGTCTGGCGAATTTATCCGCCGTGGCAACCAACATGGTCGGTGGCTCAGCATATAAGGCTTCATCAACGATATTACAAGGTAGCACACCATCCGGGGACGCACCAAAGCCGCAGTCCGGATTCCGGCAAAGGAAATGGAAATGCTGCGGGCTGCTGTCATAGTTACGGTCGACCTCAAAGTCCTGTTCGCACCAAGGGCAGTGATCGAGTACCAGTTCTGGCTTTTCGCTGGCGACAATCGCCTTTTTTACAAGTTCATCCGCTTTTTGAAAGGAGTTGGGGCTGGTAGTCTCTCCCACCCACATGCCTATGGTAATGGGCGCAGAACCGAGATCATCGCGTTCACGCCGTATCAGTTCCAATGCGCAGATCAGGCGTGTGGCGCGTATGAATTGGTCACGGGTCAACAAGCGTAGGGTATAGCGCATCAGAATAGCGGTTCCGCCCCCGGTATCAGAATGACGAAGACGCCTCAGCGTTATCTGAAATGCGGTCAGGCCGAGATAAGCTTCGGTCTTACCGCCACCCGTCGGAAACCAGATCAGGTCAACCGTATCGCGGAATTCATTGTCCTCATTCGCCGTGGACTCCAGCGCGGTCAACAAGAAGGCCAACTGGAACGGACGCCAACAATAGGCATCGTCGGCGCGGGGCTTGCCCCGAAGATGATGATCATGCTGGCGCATCTGATCCAACATAGCACGATTGGCCAAGGCAAAGGCCAGCCTTGCCTGTGCATTGTCGCGCAGCAGACGTAGGCCTACACGCATGCGTGAGACGGCTGTGTTCATGCGCTCGACCATGCGGCTTGCGGCTGCACGGTCCTCGGCTGGAAGATCTGAGATATCACTCTGCTGGTTGGTAACCCAGTTCGCGTATCCGTTTATAAAATCGCCCAACTCGGGCAGGAGGGTTGCATGAACGTTGTCAATGTCAGCCAGTCGTGCCAGCGACAGTACAGGCTCGCCCCCTGATCCAGTATCTGCTGTCATCTGCGGCACTTCCACCGTCGGCATGGTTTCGGAGCGCAGTTCAACAACCTTACCGTCCTCTACTTCCCAGTTGGCGGCGCAACCATGCCCGATAGCGTAGATGTGCCGGTGGGCGTACTGAAGTTCGATTTCCTGTTCTTCCTGGTCTAGCAGGCTTCGATCAACGCGGGGATACACACCGACATCTCCAGCGTCGATCACGCAACGGAGACTGGCTTCGAACAAGGTTTTTTCCGCACGTTCGTAGACGTAGTCTCTGCCTTTCTCGCTGTCTGCAAGCTCCTGCGCATTGCAAAGAGATGCCGTGACAATCCAGCCGTCGCCGAATTGACGCCACTGAATATCTACGCGTACCTTATCTGCCAGCTTGGAAAAGCTCTGGCACTGGTCTTTTCCAGGACAACTGATGTTCTCAAAATCCTCGTCGTTCCCTTGCTCGGAAACCAGTTCCCTGCGTTTCCATTCGTTTTTGTATTGTCCTCGTTCATCTCGTTCTGTACGTTCATACCTGACGGCACGGCTCAACACCTGGAATCTTATATCCTCACCCTTAATAAAGAAGGAGAAACCTAATGACGACGGTGGAATGTAGCGTCGCACAACGGCAGGTTCGGCTGAGTTTTCACTTGTAACATCGCTAATTTTCTCAATCTCATCGACGTCTTCACTGGCAGGGTCGATACCTTCGCCCCATTTGGATACGGGGTAGAGTGCACCGCAAGGGAAACGCTCCGTGGGCAGGACACCACGGAGGACTGAGCTATCAGTCGCTGACTCAGGCGGACCGATTAGTTGCTTGCGTACCCAGTCGATTAGCCTCTTTCGTGGTTCAGTGAACATTATCACTACACTCTTATCCTGCCCTGAAATACCGTCGCTTTGGATCCTGAGGGCTAGTTCCAATTCCTCTAACCAGACCGTGCTCAACTAACTTGAGTGAGCGACCAGAAGTCCAAGGCATCTGCAAATCATCTTGCCTTTGGAATTATATACAAAATACCAAGCCTAACTTTTAATTCTACTTGCCTTGCCTCCTTTATTAGACCGCGATCCTCAATCAAAGGCCCTCTTCGTACTCTTCATAGTACTCATCTGGTACATCTGGTAAGTCTTCTCCATAAAGGGTTCCACCTTCCCGGCCATAGACCTCTGGGAGACATTTAGGCCGAACTTCACAGGCTAAAAAAGCCTGAATCCTTTCGTAACTCGCTGTCACAATTGAGTTTTTTAGGAATCAGGTGAGTTTTTACCTGTCTTTTTGTTCCCATGTTATTGTTGCCTCGTTTTTTCTTTTTCCCT
>CAYSDX010000116.1:0-20994 GCA_964429945.1 uncultured Spirochaetia bacterium
TAATGCCGGGGGACAATGTGAGCATGGACGTTGAGCTGATAGCGCCGGTGGCGATGGAGGAGCAGCTTCGGTTCGCGATAAGAGAAGGTGGAAGAACGGTGGGGGCTGGGGTAGTAACTGAGATTGTTGAGTGATGGGTAACTAACTGGAGACTCTACAGGGCAGTAGCTCAATTGGTAGAGCAGCGGTCTCCAAAACCGCAGGTTGGGGGTTCGAGACCCTCCTGCCCTGCAGAAAACCGGGTCATGGAAAAATTTGACAAAATCAAAGTTGATACGACTAGGTATCTCAGTGGTGTTGCCACAGAACTGAAAAGAATAACTTGGCCCGAGCGCAAGGACACGGTCAAATCAACCTTTGTGGTTGTTATTATTACCGCGTTCTTTGCACTCTTTTTTATGCTGGCCGACTACGTGTTCTCTTTTCTGTTCGGTCTTATACTGAGTTAAAGAACGAATTGGGAGCAGTCTTCGGATGCCGAGCAAGTGGTATATAGTACACGTCAATACAGGTTTTGAAGAAAGGGTTAAAACCCAGATAGAGAACGGGATAGAGAGCATGAACAATGAAAACCTTGCTATTGACGAGGTTTTTATTCCTACTGAAACCGTGGTTGAAACCCAGAAAGGCGGGAAGAAGAAAACTTCCGTAAGGAAATTTTTCCCCGGATATATAATGCTTAAAATGGATCTCAACAAGGAGACTTTAGATTTCGTAAGGGAAATACCTAAGGTCATAAGTTTCGTGGGAGGCCGCCCGGTTGATGGAAAGATAAATATTGATTCCATTCCCGAAGTTGAGGAAGAAAAAGTTAATGAGATAAAGACGAGGGCGAAAGAGGGCACGCTCAAACCCAAACCGAGTGTCGCCTTTGAGAAAGGGGAATCCATAAGAGTTATAGAGGGACCTTTTGCCAATTTCTCCGGAATTATAGAAGACGTAAAACCCGAAAAAGCCAGGGTGCAGGTACTGGTCAGCATTTTTGGCAGAACCACGCCCATAGAGCTCGATTTTAACCAGGTGGAGAAAATCTAGAATGAAGAAAATAAGCGGTTACATAAAGTTGCTGATTGAGGCTGGAAAGGCATCTCCTTCACCTCCTGTGGGTCCTGCGCTCGGACAAAGAGGCGTTAACATAATGGAATTCTGCAAGGCTTTTAACGCCCAGACATCTTCTACCGAAGGGCTTCTTCCCGTTACGGTAACCGTTTACGCGGACAGGAGTTTTGATCTTCAGATAAAAACTCCTCCTACTTCTTATCTGCTGAAAAAAGCTGCGGGCGTGGAGAAAGGGTCAGGATCTACACCTAGGACAAAAGCCGGGAAGATTACGGAAGAGCAGGCAAGGGAAATAGCGCAGAGAAAGCTAGAGGATCTCAATACCGATGAAATCGATGCGGCCCTGATGGTCGTGCGCGGTACCGCGAGAAGCATGGGAATTGATATAGAAGGATAAAGTTTGGAGAGAACTTCATGACCACCAGAGGAAAAAAGTATATTGACGTAAGCGCCAAGGTGGATACCCGCAAAGAGTATACGGTTGATGAGGCCATGGAGCTTGTGGCGCAGGCCCATTACGCGAAATTTGACGAAACGGTGGATATAGCCGTAAACCTCGGCATAGACCCCAGGCACGCAAACCAGCAGATTCGTTCCGCTGTCGTGCTGCCTCACGGTCTCGGAAAAAAAATAACGGTTCTTGTATTCGCTGCGGATGACAAGGCGGCTGAGGCAAAAGATGCCGGGGCTGATTACGTGGGTCTTGACGATATTGTTGAGAAGATTTCGAAGGAGAACTGGCTTGATTTTGACGTGGCTATAGCGACTCCTGACGTGATGGCGAAAGTTGGCAGACTGGGAAAAGTTCTAGGACCCAGAGGACTGATGCCGAGTCCCAAGGTAGGTACGGTGACTTCGGATGTTGCTAACGTGGTGAAGGAATCAAAGGCCGGTCGTGTTGAAATCAGAAATGATAAAAGCGGCGTTATACATGCTCCTGTTGGGAAAGTTTCTTTCGGAAAGGAGAACTTAAAGGAAAACTTCCTCGCTTTTATGGGTTTTCTGATAAAGGAGAAACCTGCCGCTTCCAAGGGCATTTTCCTGAGGAAGATTTCGGTGTCGGCGACCATGGGTCCCGGCATCGGAGTGAGTGTGCCGGATCTTAGAAACGAGCTTAAAAATATGGGAATCGCAGCGTGAACATAGCGCGAAACTAGATACGAGAAGAGAGAAACTATGCTCAGCAAAGCCGAAAAACAGAAAATAATTGATGACTTGGCATCCAGGTTTCACTCCGGGCCATCAGTGTTCATTGTCGAGTACCAAGGGCTTAAAGTAAACGAGATGGATGTCTTGAGAAAGAAGCTCAGGCAAGCCAATACGGAATTCAGGGTTGTTAAGAACACTCTTTTGGAAAAAGCTTCGCTCGGAACGGACGTAGAGAAGATGAAGAATCTTTTCTCAGGACCCACCGCGGTAGCGATCTGCGATGGGGAATCTTCTGCGGCGGCGAAGGTCTTTATTGATTACGGTGAAGATTTTCCTGAAATCAAGATAAGGGGCGGGATATTCGAAGGAGAAGTAGTTGACGTATCCAGAATAGAGCGGATAGCGAAACTTCCGTCAAGACAGGAACTTCTATCCGAGTTCATAGGACTTCTCAGCGCTCCGATGGGTAACCTCGTGGGAGTTTTGGAGCAGGCGCGCTCAAATATTGTCGGCGTGCTCGAAGGTTTAAAAGAAAAAAAGACTGAATAAAAAATTGTAGAACTGTTTATCAAGGAGGAATAAAACAGATGCCCGATATTAGCAGAACAGACGTTATCACCTATCTTGAACAAGCCAGCATGCTTGAGATCTCCGAACTGATAGAGGAGATAAAAGACAAGTTTGGTGTCCAGGCCGCCGCGCCGCAAGTCGCTGTTGCAGCTGCTGCCGGTGCCGAAGCCGCTCCTGTGGCCGAAGAGAAAAATGAGTTTAATGTAATTCTCGGCTCCTTCGGAGACAAGAAAATACAGGTTATAAAAGCGGTAAGGGAGATTGCGGGTCTCGGACTCAAGGAATCCAAAGAGCTTGTTGAGGGAGCTCCCAAGCCCGTAAAAGAGGGAGTGAGCAAGGATGAGGCTGAAGAGATCAAGAAAAAGCTTGAAGACGCCGGGGCGACCGTTGAAGTTAACTGACGATAATTTTTTCCGGTTATTTTCACTTAAATTAAAAAACGAGGGGGTGCGTGTTGAGCATAGAAAAGGTAGAGTCTCAGGAATTAAGGAAAGATTTTTCAAAGATCCCCCAGGTTCTGGATATCCCCCACCTGCTTGATGTACAGATAAAATCGTACCAAGATTTTCTGCAGGCCGATGTTCCTCCGGATGAACGTTCGGACACTGGCCTTCACGGAGCCTTCAAGGCCGTTTTTCCCCTTGAGGACTATAACGGCAAGGCTTCCTTGGAGTATCTCCACTACAGGCTTGACGAACCCAAGTATGATTTTGCTGAATGCAGACTTAAGGGCTATACCTACACTGCTCCCCTTTACGTAACCTTCCGTCTTATAATATGGGACATACCCGAGGGTGAGAAAGGGCAGAAGGATACCGAAAGACAGTTCCGCGACATAAAAGAGCAAGAGATATATTTCGGAGAAGTACAGCTTATGACCCCCAGCGGTTCCTTCATAGTGAACGGGACCGAAAGAGTCATAGTGAACCAGCTCCACAGATCTCCCGGGGTCTTTTTTGATCGAGATAAAAGCAAGAGCCAGTTGTCTGGAAAGGAAGGGGCCTTCATAGCGAGAATCGTGCCCCAGAACGGTCGTTGGCTTGATTTTGAATACGATCTTAAGGACATGCTCCATGTGCGCATAGACAGAAAGAAAAAATTCCATGTCACCGTCCTTCTCAAGGCTATGGGCTACGATGAACGGCAGATAATGGACTTTTTCTATCCCGTGGAGACTTTCCACATAGAACCGCAAGAACTTAGAAAGGAAGTAAACGCGGAAATTTTCAACTCGGGGACAGATGGTTTTAAAAAGGAGACAACAACCGAGATAATCTCCTATCAGAAGGCGACCGAAGACATAATCCATCCGGAAACGGGGGAACTTATAGGCAGAAAGGGAAGAAGGCTTAAGAACCTTCTCTCTAGGTTCGAGGAAATCGGCATGACTTCCGTGCCCGTCTCGGACGAAGAGATAATTGAAAAACCCTCGGCCGAAGTAGTCTCCGATCCCGAAACGGGGGAAGTAATACTTGATTTCAATGAGGAAATAACAGAAGAAAAACTCAAGGAACTGCGCAGGATCGGCAGAGAAACCCTCAGGGTTTACTACATAGACAAGACCCTGTTCGTAAGTTCCCTTCGGACCACGCTTCTCTCCGACAAGGTGGATTCGTGCGGGGAAGCCGTAACAGAGATATACAAGAAATTCAGACCGACGGATCCTCCCTCAGATGAGGTCGCGCGGACTTTCTTTGAAAACATGTTCTTTACTCCCGAGTCGTACAGGCTCTCGAGAGTGGGCAGAATCAAGATCAACTACAAGCTTAAGAGGAAGGGGGTAAGCGAAGAGCATCTCACTTTGGACAGAGAAGATATTCTGCTGACCGTCAAATACTTGCTTGATTTAAAAGGCGGCAGGGGATCCACAGACGACATAGACCACCTCGGAAACCGGAGAGTCAGAACTGTCGGGGAACTCATAGAGGACCGCTTTTATCACGGCCTCGAAAGGCTTGCCCGTTTCGTAAAGGAAAAAATGGGGTACCAGACCATAGAGAACCTTATGCCCAACGAAGTGCTCGTCCCGAAAACCGTGACATCGGTTCTGAAAGAGTTTTTCACCACGGGCCAGCTTTCCCAGTTCATGGACCAGACTAATCCCCTATCGGAAATAACTCATAAAAGAAGGCTGAGCGCGCTGGGTCCGGGTGGCCTTACCAGGGAGAGGGCGGGGTTTGAAGTGAGAGACGTTCACTCTTCTCACTATGGGAGAATATGCCCCATAGAAACCCCTGAAGGTCCTAATATCGGACTTATCTCAAGCCTCAGCACTTACGCGAAAATAGACGAATCCGGGTTTATCCGGACACCGTACAGAAAAGTGAAGGACGGGCGCGTTACGGATGAAATAGTTTATATGAACGCGCTTATGGAAGAGGACTACGTGGTGGCTCAGGCAAACGCCCCTCTTGAAGAAGACGGATCCTTCAAACTGCCTTTTGTCTCCGCCAGGGGAAGTGGCGAGTTTATGATGGTTGAGAGGGAGGAGGTCGAGTTTATGGACGTGTCTCCTTCGCAGCTTGTATCGGTTTCGGCTTCTCTTATTCCGTTTCTTGAGCATGATGACGCGAACAGAGCTCTTATGGGTTCCAACATGCAGCGCCAAGCCGTGCCTTTGATAAAAAGCACTTCGCCGCTTGTGGGGACAGGTTTTGAAAGCAAGGTGGCCAAGGATTCCGGGGTTACAGTTGTCGCCAGAAGGGATGGTGTGGTGGAATCCGTGGACGCGGTCAGGATCGTAGTCAAGTCTACGGAAAGAAGCCGGGAAGGGGGGGTTGACATCTACAACCTGATAAAGTTCCACCGGTCAAACCAGAGTTCCTGTTGGAATCAAAACCCCATAGTTCACCAGGGACAGCGGGTTAAAAAAGGGCAGGTAATAGCTGACGGGTGTTCAACGGACCACGGCGAGCTCGCGCTCGGACAGAACATGGTTGTCGCTTTTATGCCATGGGGCGGATACAACTTTGAAGATGCGATCTTGATATCCGAGAGGGTTGTTAAGGACGACGCGTTCACTTCGATCCATATTGAAGAGTTTGAGTGCACGGCGAGGGAAACAAAACTCGGAAGAGAAGACATAACCAGAGATATACCGAACGTGTCCGAGGAGTCACTGCGGAACCTTGATGAGAGCGGAATAATAATGATAGGTGCCGAAGTTGAGCCTGGGGACATACTGGTCGGAAAAATTTCCCCGAAGGCCGAAACCCAGCTTTCTCCTGAAGAAAGGCTCTTGAGGGCAATATTCGGAGATAAAGCCGGAGACGTCAAGGATTCTTCTCTCAAGGTGCCTTCCGGGATGCACGGCACCGTGATAGATGTTGAAACTCTCGTGTCCCGCTCGGTGGACAAGGACGACAGAAGCAAGTTTATCGAGAACTATGAGATCTCGAAGTTAAAGCTGGATAAGGAAAACGAGGTAAACATTCTAAGAAGGGATGCGGTTGACAGGGTAAAGCATATAGTTCTCGGCAAGACCTCCCTTTCTAAGATCACGGTTAACAGGAAGACGGTCCTTAAGAGCGGGCAGAAAATTACCGAGGAGATTCTCGATGCTACCCCCTTGGAGAAGCTGGTTGATGTCAGGATTAAAGGTGTTCCCGAAGCGCGTGAAGAACTGGTTGGAATAGTCGAGAGGGTTCTCAAGCGTATTGAATACGTGAGTGTTGCTTATGAACAGCGCATGGAAAAGCTTAAAAAGCCCGATGAGTTGCCTCCCGGGGTTCTCAGGGTGGTTAAAGTCCGCATTGCGGTTAAAAGAAAGCTTCAGGTCGGCGATAAGATGGCGGGGCGCCATGGCAACAAGGGTGTCGTGTCGAAAATACTTCCGCAGGAGGACATGCCTTATCTCTCTGATGGAAGACCGGTTGATATGGTGCTTAATCCCCTCGGCGTGCCTTCAAGAATGAATGTCGGGCAGATACTGGAGACCCATCTGGGATGGGGCGGCAGAGAACTTGGAAGACAGCTTAACGAGTATGTGGAGGGCGAGTTCGGCACGGAAGCCTTAAGAGAGAAACTTCTGGAAATATATTCGGACTCTTCGGAAGTAGGGAAGCTTGTTGAGTCCTCTGACAGGGACAGTCTTGTTGAGCTGGTAGCGGAGCTCAAGGACGGAGTTCCGGTGAAATCCCCGGTTTTTGACGGTGCCGACGAAGCTGAAATCTTGCGGATACAGAAGCTTGCCGGCATCCACGAAGACGGAAAGACCATCCTTTTTGACGGTCAGACCGGAGAGCCTTTCGACCAGAAGGTGTGCGTAGGAATAATGTACATGCTGAAGCTCCACCACCTTGTGGAAGAAAAAATTCATGCCAGAGCCATCGGGCCTTACTCCCTTGTAACCCAGCAACCCCTTGGAGGGAAGGCGCACTTTGGCGGACAGAGACTCGGAGAAATGGAAGTTTGGGCCCTTGAAGCCTATGGAGCGGCTTATACGCTTCAGGAATTCGTTACCATAAAGTCAGACGATGTGGCGGGAAGAACCAGGATCTTCGACTCGATCGTGAGAGGAGATATGAACTTTGAACCGGGTCTTCCTGAATCTTTCAAAGTGTTGCGCAAGGAACTGCAGGCACTGGGACTTGATGTCGATCTTATTGAGGAAGAAGCGGAAATTGATTCGCTTCCTAAATATTGATTTGGAGGGAACTAACCGTACCATGGATATAGACACGCTCTTTGAAAAGCCGAAAAACCCTTCTGATTATTCGAGCATAAAAATTTCCATAGCTTCTCCGGAAAAAATTAGGTCATGGTCAAATGGAGAAATAAAAAAGCCGGAGACTATAAACTACAGGACCTTCAAGCCGGAGAGAAACGGTCTTTTTTGCGCCAAGATATTCGGGCCCGTGAAAGATTACGAATGCACTTGCGGAAAGTACAAGAGGCTTAAGCACAGAGGGGTAACGTGCGAGAAATGCGGCGTGGAAGTAATTTCCTCCAAGGTTAGAAGGGAGAGAATGGGTCATATAGAGCTTGCTTCTCCTGTTGCGCACATATGGCTTCTCCGCAGCATTCCAAGCAGAATAGGAATGCTTCTGGACATGACTTTAAAGGATCTGGAGAGGGTGCTTTATTTCGAGGCTTACATAGTTATGGATCCGGGGATTTCCGATCTCAAGTTTGCTCAGGTGGTAACGGAAGATGAGTACAGGGACAAGCGGGAGCAGTTCGGTTCTGATTTCGTCGTCGGCATGGGGGCCGAGTCCGTGCGGGAGATGCTGAAGACAATAGATCTCAATGAACTGTCTCAAGAGCTCAGAGTAAGCATGAGAGAGACCAGGTCTCCGATAAAAAAAGCCCGTATTGCGAAAAGACTCAGAATATGTGAGGCGTTTCGCAAATCCAAGAACCGGCCGGAATGGATGATTCTGACCACCATTCCCGTTCTTCCTCCGGATCTCAGGCCTCTTGTCCCTCTTGATGGGGGCCGGTTTGCCGCTTCTGATCTTAACGATCTTTACAGGAGGGTGATTAACAGAAATAACAGGCTGAGGAAGCTCCTTGAACTCGGCGCTCCCGACATAATAGTCAGAAATGAAAAGAGAATGTTGCAGGAGTCTGTTGACGCGCTTTTGGAAAACGGAAGAAGGGGAAGACCCGTTCTGGGCCACAACCACAGACCTCTTAAGAGTCTGAGCGACATAATCAAAGGCAAGCAAGGCAGATTCAGACAGAACCTTCTTGGAAAAAGAGTCGATTACTCGGGCCGGTCGGTTATTACCGTGGGCCCGGACCTGCGTCTTCACCAGTGCGGAATTCCCAAACAGATGGCGCTTGAGCTTTTCAGGCCCTTTATCTACCAGAAGCTCGAAAGGTGGGGCGAGGCGGCAACGATAAAGATAGCGAAAAAACTGCTTGATAGTGAAGCCCCGGTGGTCTGGGACGCTCTTGACGAAGTTATCAAGGAGCACCCGGTGCTTCTTAACAGAGCCCCGACCCTTCATCGTCTTAGCATACAGGCTTTCGAACCGGTGCTTATTGAAGACAAGGCCATACAGCTTCATCCCCTTGTGTGCCCGGCTTACAACGCTGACTTTGACGGTGACCAGATGGCGGTCCACGTCCCGCTTTCAATTGAGGCGCAGACTGAATGCCGCTCGCTTGTCATGTCAACCAACAATATTCTTTCCCCTGCGCATGGAAAGCCGATAATACTTCCCACTCAGGATATAGTTCTCGGGCTTTACTATCTGACAAGGGACGCCGCCTCGGACAAAAGTGCTGATTCAGGGAATGTTCTCTCGGTGCGCGAGGTAGGTTTTGCCTATGAGCTGGGCAAAATTGGCTTGCATGACAACGTGACCGTCAGGATTGAAGGGCAGAACCATCTCACGACCGTCGGAAGAGTTTTAATGTACGAGGTTGTTCCCGAAGGCGTTCCCTTTGACCTTATTAACAAGCCGATGACAAAAAGAGCCATAGAGGCTCTTGTCGATGAGTGCTTCAGGAAAACCGGCGGCAAAAGCACGGTCTTGCTGGCTGACAGCCTTAGAACTCTCGGCTTTAAATATTCCACCAAATCCGGCGCTTCCATTTCGATTACGGACATGATTATTCCCGAATCGAAAAAAGACCTTCTTGAGAACGCCAGGGATGAAGTCTTGAAGGTTCAGAACCAGTATTCCCAGGGACTGATAACTGACGGGGAGAGATACAACAAGGTAATAGACATCTGGGCGAAAACAAGTGATGAAGTTGCTCAGGCGATGATGAGAAAAATTTCCTCCGAGGAAATAAAGACCGGGAAAAAGACCAGCATAACCGGGCCGAGCTCCAACCCCATATACATGATGATTGATTCGGGGGCGAGAGGAAGCCAGACCCAGGTAAGGCAGCTTGCGGGCATGAGAGGGCTTATGGCGAAGCCGTCGGGGGAGATCATAGAGACTCCTATTACCTCCAATTTCCGCGAAGGTCTGTCGGTACTTCAGTATTTTATCTCCACCCACGGCGCGAGGAAGGGACTTGCGGATACGGCGCTTAAAACGGCAAATGCAGGTTACCTGACGCGAAGGCTGATCGATGCCGCTCAGGACGTAATGATTACTGAACTTGACTGCGGCACCATAGAGGGAATCAAGGTCAGCGATCTGGTTGAAGGCGGGGAGATAATCGAGAAAGTGGGAGAGCGGGTGCTGGGAAGAGTAACGCTTGAAGATATAGAAGATCCCAAGACCGGAGAGACTATTATTGAGGCGAATGAGGAGGTTGACGAGACCACGGTTAAGGAGATAGACGAAGCGGGCATAGGCGAGGTGAGTATCCGTTCCGTACTTACCTGTGAGACCAGAACCGGCGTCTGCAGGCTTTGTTACGGAAGGAATCTTTCCACAGGAAAGCTTGTGAATATGGGGGAAGCTATAGGTATTGTCGCGGCCCAGTCAATCGGGGAACCCGGCACTCAGCTTACCATGAGAACTTTCCATATAGGTGGTGCTGCGAGCCAGAGAGCGGCCGAGAGCACTCTTGAGAGCCAGCACGAGGGAATAGTAAGGTTTAAGAACATAAAGGCCGTGAAGGGGCGTGACAACAAATTGGTGGTTACCAGCAGAAGCGGCGTGCTCTCAATTGAGGATAGCAAGGGATATGAAAGGGAGAAATGTCCCGTTGTTCTTGGAGCCCGGCTTAATGTAAAGGAAGGAGACAAGGTAAAGAAGGGGAAGATGCTTGCGGAATGGGACCCCTACACGAACCCGATAATCTCGGAGGTTCCGGGTGTCGTAAGGTTCAGGGACCTTGAAGCCGGAACTTCTTACAAGGAACAGGTGGATGAAGTTACGGGTGTTTTCAAAAGGGTCGTAGTTGAGACTAAGAACCTGGAGATGCATCCCACGCTTGATGTAGAGGTAAGAACCAAGGATTTGGACTCCGAAGAAAAAGATTCTATAAAGGAGAAGAAAATCCCTTATTCACTTCCCGTAGGTGCCATAATAGAGGTCGGGGACAAGGATGATATAGAGGCGGGAGACGTACTTGCGAAGATTCCGAGAGCGACATCGAAAACAAAGGACATTACCGGAGGACTTCCAAGGGTTGCCGAGCTTTTTGAAGCCAGAATACCCAAGGATCCTGCGGTTGTGAGCGAAATAGACGGACTCATTTCCTACGGAAAAGATGTAAAGGGAAAAAAGAGGGTTGTGGTCACTCCGGAAATGGGGGAACCGAAAGAGTATACGGTACCCAGGGGAAAACATATATTGGTCAGGGAAGGGGAGTTTGTATCTTCGGGCGACCAGCTTGTTGACGGTGCGGTTAACCCTCATGACATTCTGAATATCATGGGGGAAAAAGCCCTTGCCAATTATATGGTTAACGAAATTCAGGAGGTCTACAGACTTCAGGGCGTGAAGATCAACGACAAGCACATAGAGGTTATAGTCAAGCAGATGCTCAAGAGGGTGAAGATAAAAGATCCCGGCGACACTACGATGCTTGTCGGCGAGGCTATAGAGAAAACCGTATTTTTCGAGGAAAACGAGAAAATCGTTCAGGAAGACGGAACCCCCGCAGCGGCCGAACCGCTTCTTCTGGGCATAACCCGCGCCTCGCTGAGTACGCGCAGCTGGCTTTCCGCGGCCTCTTTTCAGGAAACCACAAGGGTTCTTACCGAGGCTTCCTGCGAGGGCAGAGAAGACGATCTCAGGGGACTCAAGGAAAACGTCATCGTGGGCAGGTTGATTCCGGCTGGCACCGGACTCCCCATGTACAGGGACATAAATATAGAGACCGAAGCACCGGAAATACCGGTACCCGTACCGGAAATCGAAGAAAAGAGCGAAGATATTGTGCTGGAAGGCTGATATTTCCTCTGCGGTCTGTTTCTTTCTTTTGATCAACCATGGAAAAAAGCTACAACCCTGCCGAGGTTGAACAGAGAATTTATGATTTCTGGATATCCTCAGGACTTCACAAGTCCGAGATAACGAACTCGGCAAAAGTTTTCTCGATTGTCATTCCTCCTCCCAACGTAACGGGATCCCTGCACATAGGCCACGCTCTTAACAACACCATTCAGGACATTCTGGTCAGGTACAAGAGAATGAAGGGTTTTGACGTTCTCTGGGTTCCGGGAACGGACCACGCCGGTATTGCGACTCAGATGATGGTTGAAAAAGAGCTTGCTTCTGAAGGACTCACGAAAAACGATCTGGGCAGGGAAAAATTTCTTGAGCGGATCTGGCAGTGGAAAGAAAACTCAGGCAGCCGCATTACAGAGCAGCTCAAAAGGCTCGGAGCGCTTCCCGACTGGGAAATGGAGCGGTTTACCCTTGATGAAGGTCTTTCGGATGCGGTGAGAAAAGTTTTTGTCGATCTTTACTCCGAGGGGCTTATCTACAGGGACAAGAGGCTTGTTAACTGGGATCCCGAGCTTCGTACCGCCATATCGGATCTGGAAGTGGAGCAGAGAGAAACCCAGGGAAACTACTGGTATATCAGGTATCCGATAGAAGGGGACGGGGGCCTGTCCCTTACCGTGGCTACAACACGCCCCGAGACCATGCTTGGAGACACGGCGGTTGCAGTTCATCCGGATGACCCGAGATACACTGATCTGGTTGGCAAAAACGCGATTTTGCCCCTTGTGGGAAGGAAGATTCCTGTAATAGCGGATGAGTACAGCGATCCCGAGAAAGGTACGGGAGCCGTGAAGATAACCCCGGCGCATGATTTTAACGACTTTGAAGTCGGGAAACGAAACGGTCTCGATATCGTAAACATTCTTGACGAACAGGGATATATAAAAGGTGACGTTCCCGAAAAATACGAGGGACTTGAGAGGTTTGAAGCAAGAAAAGCGGTAGTCAGGGACCTTGAGGAAGGGGGTTTTCTGGTAAAGGTTGAGCAAACCGTTCATACGGTTCCTTACGGTGACCGCTCGGGGGTGGTCGTGGAACCTTGGCTGACTGACCAGTGGTACGTAAATGCCGAGGAGCTTGCCATTCAAGCCATTTCGCGCGTGGAGCGGGGCGAGATACGGTTTCATCCCGGGTTTTGGGAAAACACTTATTTTGAATGGATGAGAAACATAGAGCCTTGGTGTATTTCAAGACAGCTGTGGTGGGGACACCGAATACCCGCATGGTACGGCCCTGACGGAGAGATTTTCGTCGGCATGAATGAACAGGAAGCCGTTGCCTCTGCGAAGAAGCATTATGGTGAGGAAGTCAAACTCGTTAGGGATCCGGATGTACTGGATACGTGGTTTTCTTCCGGGCTCTGGCCTTTTTCCACCCTGGGGTGGCCGCAGGATACCGAAGCGCTCGGGCATTACTATCCGACATCGTGTCTGGTTACCGGCTTTGACATTATTTTCTTCTGGGTCGCGAGGATGATAATGCTGGGACTTAAGTTCATGGGTGACGTGCCCTTCAGGGAAGTTTATGCGCATGGACTCATAAGGGACGCTAAAGGCCGCAAGATGAGCAAGACGACGGGCAACGTTATTGATCCTATTGACGTGATCGAAAAATACGGCGCCGACGCGCTTCGTTTTTCCCTTGCGGCGCTTGCAGCTCAGGGAAGGGATATAAAACTTACTTTCCCTGTTATTGAGGGATACAGAAACTTCATGAACAAGATATGGAATGCGACCAGATTTGTGTTTATGAACCTTGACCCGGAGATTGTAAGCGACTCCGATATTGACACCGATTCTCTAAGCGTCCCCGACCGGTGGATTCTTACCAGATTGAGTATTACGCTGGGGGAAGCTGAGGAATTCATCGAGAACTACGAGTTCGACAAGGCTTCGCAAACGCTTTATCACTTCATCTGGGATGATTACTGCGACTGGTATCTCGAGATATCCAAGTTTTCGCTTTATGGAGAGGATAGCGAATCGAAAAAAACCACTCTTAACGTACTTGTGCGGGTCCTGCTCTGTTCTCTGCGGGCGCTCCATCCCTTTGCGCCTTATATTACGGAAGAAATCTTCGGAATATTCAGGGAAAAGGGAATAAGTCTTCGTAAAGAGGAAGGGCTTGACTCAAAGAGTATTCTCGACGCGCAATATCCGATGCCGAGAGAAAACGAGATGTTCAAAGAGGAATCCGAGCAGATTGAACTTGTAAAAAGCATTGTAACCGGAATAAGAAACCTGCGAGCCATTGTGGGGGTTCATCCTTCGGAGAAGGTATCAATTCATCTTAATTCCGAAAGTAGCGAGATAGAGAATGTCTTAAGGGAAAACCTTGAGATTATCCTAGGTATGGCTGCTCTTGGGGATTGCGTTGTTTGCGGAGAAGACATCCAGGGCAAAGCGGTCTCGGAAGTTGTTTCCGGAGTAGAAATAGTTATGCCGGTTGAGAATCTGCTTGATCTCGAGAAGGAGATTTCCAGGTTGAGCAAGGACCTGGCAAAAGTTTCACAGGAGCTTAAAAAGACCGAGGGTAAACTCGCAAACAGCGATTTTATCAAACGTGCTCCCGAGGATGTTGTGGAGAAGGAGAGGGGAAAACTGGATGAGTTTCGAAGCCACAAAAAAAAGCTTGAGGAAATTCTCGGGAAACTTTCGGCAGTATAACCTGAGCTGCCATTTAAATGCGGTACGATAGGTCTAAAAAAGATCCATCTGTTGATGCGATACTTTTTCGTCCGTTATTTCCACCGGATAGTTACCGTCAAAACACGCAAAACAGTAGTTTGCTCTTCCGTTAGAGGTTTTGTCGCCGTTGGTAACGGCTTTTGTTATTCCTTCCTTGCTCAGGTATCCCAGAGTATCGGAGGTTATGTAGTCCTTTATTTTCTCCACTTCGAGCGAATTTGCTATGAGTTCTTCTTTGAGAGGAGTATCTATGCCGTAGTAGCATGAAAATTTCATCGGAGGAGAACTTATCCTCATGTGAACTTCCTTGGCACCGGCATCGCGTATCATCTTGACGATCTTTCTGCTGGTCGTGCCTCTTACTATGGAATCATCGACTACCACCACTTTTTTGCCGTTTATAACTTCCTTTATCACGCTGAGCTTAAGTTTCACTCCGAAGTTTCTTATTGACTGTTGAGGTTCTATAAAGGTTCTTCCTATATAGTGGCTTCTCAGGAACCCTGTTTCAAAGGGAATTCCCAACTGCTCGGCGTACCCCATGGCCGCCGGCGTCCCCGAATCGGGCACTGCTACGACGATGTCCGCGTCGGCCGGAGATTCGATTGCGAGTTGCTTGCCCATGTTTTTTCTCATCTGATAAATGTTTCTTCCTTGGAGGAATGAATCGGGTCTAGAAAAATATATGTTCTCAAATACGCAGTATTTGTGCTGTTTTTTAGGAAGCGGCTTGAATGACCTGATTCCGTTCTCATTTATAAATACTATTTCCCCGGGTTCTATTTCCCTTATATGATTGGCTCCTATGAGTTCGAAGGCACATGTTTCGGAAGCCACAACGTAAGAATTATCAATCTTTCCGAGAACAAGAGGCCTGAATCCATGGGGGTCACGTGCGGCTACCAGTCCTTTAGGTGTCAGAAACACAAGAGAATATGCTCCCTTGCACTCAGTAAGGGCTTCTATGGTTCTTTTGAGAAAGGTCTTTTCCTTTGATCTCGCTATGAGGTGTACGATCACCTCGGTGTCCGTTGTTGACTGGAATATCGAACCTTCTTTTTCAAGCTTGTGTCTTAGCGCTTTTGCGTTTGTAAGGTTGCCGTTGTGCCCGACCGCGAGTTCACCCTTCTCGTAGTTCATTATCAGGGGCTGGGTATTTTTGTTGTTGCTTGAACCAGTTGTGGAGTACCTTACATGGCCGATTGCGGTGGTACCTTGCAGGCTTGATATGGACTCTCCGTCGAAAACTTCGGTTACAAGCCCCATTTCCCGGTGAGAGTAAAGCTTTTCCCCGTCGGTTGACACTATACCGGCACTTTCCTGCCCTCTGTGCTGAAGAGAGTAGAGACCGAGATAGGTAAAGTTGGCAGCCTCGGGATGATCATATATTCCAAAGACTCCACACTCTTCGCGTAGCTTCGCCATTTTTACCCCTCTGTAGCTGAAAGGCTTCTCTCAAAGCCCATAGACCATGCGTCATGAACTGCTGAGATTTTCATGTCAATTGAATCTTCGATACAGAACCTGTTGTCATCAATAACAACTCCGGCACGTAGCGCGGGAACATCGTAATCGCTTGCCATTTCTTTTACTTTTTCCCAACTATCCTCGTTAATACTTGCTATTACCCTGGATTGTGTCTCGGAGAAAAGAAACAGATCGCTTCTAAGAGAGTTTTCATTTATGTCGGGCGCTTTTACCAAGACCCCCCTTGTGCCGTCTGGATTGAAACAACATTCTGCGAGCGCCACTGCAAAGCCGCCCTCAGATATATCATGCGCCGACTTAATTATACTTTGAGAAGCACACGCAATCAACATCTCGGCAAGTCTTTTTTCTTTATCAAGATTTATTGAAGGTGGTTTCCCATCAATCAAGCCATGTTCATTCTTAAGATACTCGCTTCCTCCTATATCTTCTTCTATAGCTCCCCCAAGCAGTATCACCAAGTCTCCGGGGTCCTGAAACCAGGGAGTGACGATTTTGGCCGTATCCGTTATGAGACCTACCATCGCCACAGTCGGGGTAGGGAATATGGCAACACCTTCAGTCTCGTTATAGAGACTGACGTTGCCGCTTACCACGGGTGTGTTAAACGCTTTTGCGGCTTCCGCCATGCCTTCGACACTTTCTGAAAACTGCCACATTATCTCGGGGTTTTCAGGGTTTCCAAAATTAAGGCAATCGGTAATTGCGAGAGGGTGAGCACCACAGCAAGCCAGATTCCTTACGCTTTCCGCAACAGCTATTTTGCTTCCTTCACGGGGATTTAGATAACAGTATCTAGAATTCACATCAGATGTCATTGCAATTCCCTTCTGCGTCCCTTTGAGCCTTATTATCGCGCAATCCGCTCCTGGTCCCAAAACGCTGTCAGTTCTTACCATGTGGTCATACTGCTCGTACACCCATTTCTTGCTCGAGACAGTCGGAGAAGACAGGATCTCAAGAAAAACTCTCTGAAGGTCGTTGGGTTCGGGAAGATTCTCCGGATTCAGTTTCTTTGCCTCTTCCAGGTAAGTGGGTTTCTTTATCGGTCTTTTGTAAGTCGGTGCGCCTGAAGTTATAAGATTCACTGGCAGGTCCGCAACCGTGGCCCCTTCTTCCACAACGGTCAGTTTCCCCGAATCGGTTACCTTGCCGATGACCGAAAAATCAAGGTTCCATTTCCTGAAGATGTCCCGGGCCGTATCCTCTTTGCCTTTTTCTAAAACCACGAGCATTCTTTCCTGCGACTCGGAAAGCAAGACTTCATAAGGTGTCATGTTTTCTTCTCGTCTGGGAACTCTCTCAATTTCAATCTCAAGTCCGGTTCCTGCGCGATCGGCCATTTCTGTTGAAGAAGATGTGAGTCCCGCGGCTCCCATGTCCTGTATCCCGACAACACAGTCCGTTTTAAACAGCTCCAGACAGGCTTCAAGAAGAAGCTTTTCCGTGAACGGATCTCCCACCTGCACCGCGGGCCTTTTTTCTTCGGTTTCCTCGGTAAAGGTGTCTGAAGCCATGATAGCTCCCTGTATCCCGTCTCTTCCGGTCTTCGACCCGACGTATATTACGGGGTTTCCCTCTCCCGATGCGTATCCGCGGAAAACATTGTCTTTCTTTGTTACTCCGAGGGCAAAGGCGTTTACCAGAGGATTTCCGCTGTAGCAGTCGTCAAAATAAATCTCCCCCCCTACCGTGGGGATACCCATGCAGTTTCCATAACCGGCTATTCCCGATACCACTCCTTCTACGAGGAATTTCGTTTTCTGGAGATGGGGGTTTCCGAACCGGAGGGAATTCAAAAGCGCTACCGGCCTTGCCCCCATGGTGAATATATCCCGGAGTATCCCTCCGACCCCTGTTGCGGCTCCCTGGTAAGGTTCTATGAAAGAGGGATGGTTGTGGCTTTCCATCTTAAAAACGACGCAGTAGCCGTCCCCGATGTCCACCACTCCGGCGTTTTCTCCCGGACCCTGTATTACCTGCTCTCCAGTTGTCGGGAATTTTCGAAGGTGCACCTTGGAACTTTTGTAGGAGCAGTGTTCGGACCACATGGCTCCAAGGACTCCGATTTCAGTTGAATTCGGTTCCCTGCCCAGGGTTTCGACTATTCTTTCGTATTCGCTCTCGGTGAGGCCGTGGTCCATGGCGAACTGGAGAGATGCTTTGTCTTTCATTTGTCTTCTGGGGGGTGGATGAATTTCGTTGTCTTGGGTATGTCCATATTTCTGAAAAGGTATCTTTTTACTTTTCTCGTGGTTGTTTTCGGCAACTCTTCTCTGGCGACCGCGAAATGGCTGATTCTTTTATGGGGTTCAAGCCGGCGGTTGAGTTCAGTTATCTGGGCTTTGAGAATGTCCCAGATCCTCTCATCGTCTCCGTGCCGCGGGGGCTCACCGAACTTTTTGGAAACTCCATCCGCTTCCGGGAATATCACGGCCTGTATCCTTTCATCATCGGGGCTGAATACAATTGCTTCTTCAATTGTTTCAAGCGGAGTGAGTTTCTCCTCGATTTCCTCTGGAGAGATGTTTTTTCCTCCCCTAGTTACGATAACCGATTTTTTTCTTCCCGTTATGTAAAGGTAACCTTCGTGATCAAAATAACCCAGATCACCGGTCCTGAGCCAGCCGTCATCCGAGAGGATTTCCCTTGTGGCGCCGGGGTTTTTGTAGTAACCCTTCATTACGCTGGAACCTCTCACGCATATTTCCCCGACTCCTTCGGCGTCCGTATCTCTTATCTCGACCTCGCTGTTCTCAAGCACCATGCCGCCGCTTGTGTTTTTCGGTTTCGAAAAAGGATTTACGGATATAATCGCGGATGTTTCGCTCATCCCGTATCCCTGCAGAAGGGGAAATCCGTATTTCTCGAGTCCCTCGGAAGCGGGTTCCGAAAGGGCGGCTCCGCCGCTTACTATGAGCTTAAGGCGGTCAAGGCCCAGGCGCTTTTTCGCCATTTTTCCGAAAAGTTTTGAGGGCAGGGCTCTTGTGAGGAAATTTTTTGCCTTGTTCTGTTCGATTCTCTGAAGCAGTCTTTCAAGTATCAGGGGAGTGTTAAGCCAAACGGAAGGCCTCGCGACTTTAAGGTCAGAGAGCATTTCTCTCGGCTTTATGCTCCTTGCGAAAAACACGCTTTGCCCACAGTAAAAAGACAGCAGTATTCCACCTATTCTTTCGTATACGTGGTGGATAGGAAGTATGGAAAAAGCCGTGTCTTTGTCCGTTATGGGAAAGGCTCTGTAGATTACATCCAAGTTTGACATTATGCTTCCGTGAGAGAGCATTACGCCTTTTGGATTACCTGTGGTTCCCGAGGTAAAAACTATATCGGCTATGTTCTCGGGATCTGATTTTTCCGCGGGCACGGTTTCTTCAGCGTTTGTTCGGATTTCCAGAACTTTGTCCATCTGTATTACGTGCTCGACGGCCCCTGTGTTGCTCAGAGTCTCCGCAAATCCCCCCGAGGCGACAAGAAACCTTGAGTCTGAAAGTGCGAGCACCTGCTTTATGTGCTCCGTTTTTGCCCTTGCGTCAAGGGGGACGGCTATGGCTCCCGCCCAGATTGCCGCAAAGTAGGAAATTGCCCATTGGGGACTGTTCTCTCCCACTATGGCCACATGTTCCCCCCTGTTGAGACCCAGAGCCTTGAGGCGGGTGGAGAAATGGGTGAGAAGCGCGAAAACCTCGCTGAAAGTAAGGGAGCTTACGGACAGGTCTTCTTTTCTTACCGAATACGCGATTTTGTCTGCGTACAGAGAAGATTTTTTCTCCAGCATCTGCTGTATCGTGTTTATCTGAGCTCCGCTTCTTATGGTGGGAAGTCTTTTGTCGGTGCGGGTGAGTCTTTTCATCGAGGTGGTATTCTTCTAGATTATTTTCTTTAGGTCTTCTAGGTCTTTTATGATGAATTTTGGCTCTGCCGGGGTGAACTGTTCTTTTCTTTTTACCCATACAGAATCAATCCCGCAGTCAGAAGATCCCATTATGTCTGCCTCCGGATTATCCCCTATGAAAATGACGTCTGACGCGTTCTCGCCGTGTCTTGAAAGGGCAAACTCGAATATTTTTCTATGAGGCTTTCTCCAGCCCACTTCCTCTGAGATCACTATATGTTCAAAAAAGTCCGCAATTCCGAACTTTCCAAGCAGCTTTCGTGCCGTGGGGGCATGATCAAAGTTTGAAACGACCGAAAGTCTGTATCCCTTTTCCTTGAGGTAGAAAAGAATTTCCGTGTGATGCTTCGGGTACACCATGGCCCCGCTGAGGCTTTCCATATGTGAGCATACGAACTTCTCAAGCAGGTCGTCATCTCCTTTCAGACCTGTTTTCTCCATGAATATTTCGAACCTTTTTCTGTTCGGATACTCTCTTAAATCCTTTTGCCTAAGTTCCAGAAGTTCTCTGTGACTTTCAACGAAAGGTCCGTAGAAGTCCGCAAATTCCATTTCCCCGAGACTCTCTCGCATCTGTGTGAAAACATGCTGCGCGGTGGAGTTCCAGGCCTCTCCATTAAGCGTTAACTTCGGCAGAAGAGACGGTTCGAACATTACAAGCGTGTCAAAAAGGTCAAAAAAGACAGCTGAATACTTTTTCATCTGATTTTATACGAGGATCATACAAGCGATCTTTCAAATACGACTTCTATTATTTTGTCATGAAGTCCTAGTGGCTCTGTGACCCTGTAGCTTACTTGCGGGAAGTCTCGTGCTGCCTCCGCTACCATCCTGGGTATATCGGATTTTGAGTGTCTTCCCGGTACGAGAAAGTACGGGTGGACAGTTATGTCGCTCGCGCCGGCCGCGACGCATTTGCGAAAAGCATCTTCTATTGACGGTTCGCAAAGTTCCATGTGGCAGTGCTCAACCATATCAAAGGGCGAGTCGCGGTAAGCTCTTGCCTTATCGGCTACCTCTTCAAGAAGCGCATTCGCCTCTTCTACGGTGCTTCCGTGATCAACTAGGATTAGAGCCTTCATCGCTCAGTTTTTTTCCGAGTGCAGCTTTATGGTTTCAAGGACTATCTCCGCCGACCTGCGGAATTCATCGAGCAGAAGATACTCGTTTACGGTGTGGAGCTCATACATTCCTGTTCCAAGGTTTACGCACTCGATTCCCTTTTCGTTTATGAAATTTGCGTCGCATCCCCCGCCGCTTGTGTGGAGTTCTATGTCGTGGT
>CAYSDX010000117.1:0-19011 GCA_964429945.1 uncultured Spirochaetia bacterium
GGTTCTTCAGCAAAGAGCGTTTGAACTGCTTGATGTTGAACCGGGAAGATTTGTTCCCAGTACAACTACAGGTTGATTCTGGACAATACCCGCGTCTTTATTGATCAAAGTGCGTTTTTAGTAAATGAAGTTCGGTTTAAAACATCTTGCCGGGGAAATTTTATCCGCGTAAACATCCCTACTCAGGGGCTTTATCGGAACTTCTGCCCTCTTCCACAAGTTCGAGCATCCGCGCCGGGTCATCGGTCGGCAGCCGGCACTCGTAATTTGAGCACACGTACGCTGCAGTTTTTCCGTTAAGGGGTCCGTGACTCTCCGTATAGGGGGCAATTCTCGATATTTCCGCTTCGTTTGCTTCGTCCTTTAATACCACGACCTTGTTCGGCAGGTACTCGCTTGAAAGGGTGTCGAGAAACCGGCGGGTCTCGGGGGAATTTCTGTCCCCAACTATGACTATCTCGAAAGAAGGCCCCAGCATGAAGTCAAGAGAGTTCATGTGCATCGAAAAAGAAGCGGGGTGCCTTGAGATCTGAGAGGAGAAAGCCGCAGCCATTCGGGCCGCCTTGTCCTCAAGCTCGGGGTCGCCGGTCAGCCGCGCTATTTTCAGGATGTTAAGCGTCGAAACCGAGTTTCCAGACGGAAGGGCCCCGTCATAAATTTCCTTCTGCCTTGTTATCAGGGCTTCACTGTCATCGGCCGTGAAGAAAAAGCCCGAAAACTCCTTGTCCCAGAAATGTTCGAACTGATCCCGGCACAAAGAAATCGCCAGAGCCAGATATTTTTCGTCGAAAACGCTTTCGTAGTACTCAAGAAGTCCCCATGTGAAGAAGGCGTAGTCATCAACACTTGCCATTATGGCCGCTTCGCCTTCGCGGTAGCGGTGAAGAAGCCTTCCGTCACGGACAAGGTTCCGCATTATGAATTCTATCGATCCCAGCGCCGCATCAGAATACCTTTTCTCTCCGAAAGCAGCGGCCGCTTTTGAAAACGCCGCTATCGCTATCCCGTTCCAGTCCGTAAGCACCTTGTCGTCCTTGTAGGGATGAATTCTTTTTTCTCTACGAACAAAAAGTTTCTCCCGCAGTCCCTCAAGTCTCTGCTCAAGCTCCTCGGCGTGGACTCCGAGCCGAGCGGCCGTGTCATCCAGGGGCTCTTTCAGATGAAATATGTTTCTCTCTGTTTGCTCTCCCGTAGCCTCGTCCCTGAAATTTCCGTCGAGAGAGAGATTGTAAACCTCGGAGAGAAGCTCCGCGTCATCCGCCCCCACAAGTTCCTCTATCTCCTCTACGGTCCAGAGATAGAACTTGCCTTCCTCCCCCTCGCTGTCGGCATCTTCGGCCGAGCAAACACCTCCATCGGAGGAAGTCATGTCCCGAATCAGGTACTCGAGTATTTCTCTTGCCTTTTTTTCGTAAAACGGGTTTTTGGTGATCTGCCAAGCTTCTGTGTATGTGATTGCCAAAAGCGCCTGGTCGTAGAGCATCTTCTCGAAATGGGGAACGAGCCACTGCGAGTCAGTCGAGTACCTGTGAAAACCGAAGCCCAGGTGGTCGTATATACCACCCCTTCCCATGGCAAGAAGCGTTCTCTCAACCATCCTCAGGGAAGCTTCCTTCCCGGTGCGCCCGTAATATCTCATCAAAAACATCAGGTTGTGTGGAGTCGGGAATTTGGGGGCTTGACCGAAGCCGCCTTCATCTGGATCAAAGGTCGAAAGAAAATAACTGTAGGCCTGATCAAGAGTCTTCTCGTTAAGCAGGGAAGTCCCGACTCTTCGCAGAGAGTCTCCCAGGCTGGAGACGGCGTCGGTTATCTGCCGGGCTGACTCCAGCACCTCTTCTTTTTTATTTTCCCAGAGTTCTTTTATCGCCGGCACAAGCTCCTTCATTCCGACCCTCCCGTAACGGTTCTCCTTCGGTATGTAGGTTCCGGCAAAAAAGGGGTTCCCCTCGGGCGTCATGACTATGTTGAGGGGCCAGCCGCAGCTTTTCCTTGAAATCACGTGACAGACGGTCATGTAGATATTGTCGATATCCGGGCGCTCCTCTCTGTCAACCTTGATGGAGACGAAGGCATCGTTCATTAGCCCCGCCACTTCGGGATCCTCAAAGGATTCGCGTTCCATGACGTGGCACCAGTGACAGGTTGAATATCCTATGGAAAGAAACACCGGCCTTCCAAGCTCCCGAGCTTTCTCAAACGCCTCCTCCCCCCACGGATACCAGTCGACCGGATTCTCCGCATGCTGGAGAAGATAGGGACTTTTTTCGTCTTTAAGCCTGTTTGACACTTAAACCTCCGTTGCGGGGAAATGGAAAAATTATACAGTCTGATTGGAAATAAGCTCTATGCAGCCAAACCATGTCCCGTTTTGAAAAACGCGCCGGGAAAATTTTTCCCGATCGAGAAAAACAGCATTTTCTTTCTGTTCATATCCGATTTTTAGGCTAACATTCTCCCCTAAATGCGTAAACCCGTACAAAAAGCTGGAGTCGTCGCCTACAGGGAAAACAGTAGTGGAGAAATCGAAGTCATTCTGGTGAGTTCAAGAAAGCTTCATAATTCATGGGTTTTTCCCGCAGGAGGAGTCGATTACGGCGAAACTCCCGCCGAGGCGGCGGAGAGGGAATGTCTTGAGGAAAGCGGATACAGGGTGGAAATAGAGCAGCCTCTCGACATAATGGTCATCGAAGGCGGGAAAAGACATGTTCTCTACACTTTTTTCCGCGCCAGAGCCATTGAGGATACGGGAGATTACGAGAAGGACAGGAAAAGGAAATGGTGCAGGATTGATGACCTTCCCGATACGGTGACTTACCTGTTCAGGGAAATCGCGGAGAGTTTCCAGAAAAACATGCTGAGTCCCCGGCCCCTCGGATGAAGTCTTAATCTGTCAAGCGACAATCGGAATTTCACACTCATACCGGAGAGGAACAAATGAAAAGCCAAAATTTCATAAAGAAAACGCAGAGTCACTACGCGCGGATAGCGGACATCTACAGATCCCTGAGGGTTACCGACTCTGAACCCGTACTCTACATAAAGGAAATAATCGGGGACAAGGGAAAAATAACGGCCGCCGACGTGGGGGCCGGAGCCGGACGGTACGCCAGGCTTTTCTTCGAGCAGCTTGGCAAGGAGAACCTGTTTCTCTACTGCTACGACACAAACGAGTTCATGCTTGAGAGTCTCGAGCAGTACCTTGACGATAACGATATCCGGAACTACGCGACCAAAATCGCCATGGCGCAGGAACTTCCCATAGCGGACAATTCTCTTGACGCGATATTCTGCTTCAACGCCATACATTTTTTCAACACCCCGAAATTCCTCAGGGAAAGCGTGAGGGTGTTGCGCGAGGGATCGTTTCTTTTCATCTACACGAGAACCAGGACCCAGAGCATGAAAAGCATATGGGGAAAGCACTTTCCGTCTTTTAACCAGAAAGAATCGGATCTTTACAAAACCGAAAGGCTGGAGTCCGAGATTAAAGAAACCCGGGGACTCGAACTTATTGAAAAGAAGACTTTTACCCTGGCGCGTGAGAACTCCCTTGAGGAACTCGCAGAGAGGGCGCAGAGCAAGCATTACTCGACTTTTTATCTCTACGAAAGCCAGGAATTTGAAAGATCCCTGACGGAGTTTCGGAAAAATATCCACAAATCCTATAAAGATCCCGGCAAGATCAAATGGTCAGACGAAAAAACCATGTATACGTTACTCGGAAAGTAACGTGAAGGTCTCGTCGGTTCGGTTGAGTCAACACCCGGATACTCCCAATTAATAAAACCGACTTCATATCAGTCGGTTTTTCCGGGTCGATGCGTAATGGCTTTCATGGCGGGCGATGGGGGATTCGAACCCCCGACCCCAGGCTCCGGAGGCCTGTGCTCTAATCCACTGAGCTAATCACCCGTCAACAGGTATCCCGAGTTCCCTCATCACAAGCTTCATGTCCTCCCAGACGGGCTTTTTAAAAGAGGGGTTTCGCAGTAACGCGGCGGGATGGTACGTAATCATAAGCTTTGAGTTCCCATACTGGTGAAAAGTGCCTCTTAGCTGCCCCATCTTGAAGTTCTTAAGCTTGAGCATCAATCCGGTAGCAACGCTTCCGAGGGAAACGATGACCTCGGGATTTATGCTTTCTATCTGTTTTTTAAGAAACGGCTCGCAGCTTGCCACCTCATCAGGTTCCGGATTTCTGTTTCCCGGAGGACGGCATTTCACGACGTTGCATATATACACGTCCTTTCTCTCAAGCTTCATGGCCCGGATTATCCTCGTAAGCAGCTGCCCCGCCCTTCCGACAAAGGGCCTGCCCTGAATGTCTTCGTCCCTTCCAGGCCCCTCGCCGACAAATACAAGCCTCGCCCTGGGGTTGCCCTCGCCGAACACTATGCTCTTTCTCGTCTCGCAGAGACGGCACCTCCTGCAGTCTCCAAGCTCCTCCCTTATCTCGGAAAGCGTTTGGACCGCCGATGACCCGCGCGGTTCCCTGCGATCATGCGAAAGAGCGGTTCCGTTTTTCTCCGTGTCCGCTATCTCGGTCCCTCCTAGCGCAAGCCCCGCCGGCAGTTCTCCTATTCCGATTTCCTTGCAGAAACGAAGATAGTTCTCAAGCGCCCGCGCCGTCTCGTAAAATTCGTTGGAACTCATGGCCTGCAGGGGAGAAAGTTTAACACAAATAAAGGGAGTGGGCGAAACGGTTTGAAAGCGGAGAGGGTTTTAATTAGAATAAGACCGCGTTTGCAAAAACCTAAGACCTAAACCCGTCAAACGCTTTCCCCTCGCAATGGAAAGAGAGTACAGACCGCAGGAAATCGAGAAAAAGTGGCAGGATTTCTGGGCGGAAAAAGATACCTACAAGGTCTCCGAGGAAACCTCCGGAGAAAAGTACTACGTTCTTGAGATGTTTCCCTACCCATCGGGAAGAATCCACATGGGACACGTGAGGAATTATACGATCGGGGACGTCGTCTCCAGATTCAAAAGGGCAAGGGGGTTTAACGTTCTCCATCCCATCGGCTGGGACGCCTTCGGGCTGCCCGCTGAAAACGCGGCCATACAAAACGCCATACATCCCTCGACCTGGACTCGGGCCAACATAGAGCAGATGAAACAGCAGCTCATGCGCCTTGGGTTCAGCTACGACTGGAGCAGGGAAATCGCAACGTGCGACGTTGATTATTACAGATGGGAGCAGTGGCTTTTCACCAGGCTTCACCGCGAGGGACTGGCGTACAGAAAGACCTCGGTGGTGAACTGGGACCCGGTTGACCAGACCGTGCTCGCAAACGAACAGGTAATCGACGGAAGGGGATGGCGCTCGGGAGCGCTTGTCGAAAAAAAGGAGATACCGCAGTGGTTCCTCAGGGTAAGCGACTACTCAGAAGAACTGCTGAGTGAGCTTGAGAAGATGGAAGGATGGCCCGACGCTGTCAAAACCATGCAGAAAAACTGGATAGGAAAATCCGAGGGAGTCGAGGCCGAATTCCGCGTGGACGGGCAAGAAAGCGTCCTGAAGATATTCACCACGCGCCCGGACACGATAATGGGGGCAACCTATCTGGCTCTGGCCCCCGAGCACCCGCTTGCAAGCGAAGTGGCGGAGGAAAACCCCGGGGTTGCCGACTTCATAGCCCGGTGCCTCGAGGCCCCCGTTTCCGAGGCGGAAATCGAGACCATGGAGAAAAGCGGCGTCCCGCTCGGAATAAACGCCATCCACCCCATAAGCGGGGAGAAAATACCCGTATGGACTGCGAACTTCGTACTTATGAGCTATGGAACGGGAGCGGTAATGAGCGTTCCCGCGCACGACCAGAGGGACTGGGAATTCGCGAAAAAATACGGTCTCCAGATAAAGCAGGTGATTTTCCCCGCGGACGGAAGCGTCTCCGACATCGAAAAAGAAGCATTTACGGAAAAGGGAACTCTCGGGGATTCGGGATGGCTCTCGGGACTCACCTCGCAGGAAGCCTTCGGAAAAATAGCCGAATTTCTCCAGGAAAACGCTTCGGGCGGTGTGAAGACCAACTACCGTCTTCGGGACTGGGGAATCTCAAGACAGCGCTACTGGGGAGCGCCGATACCGATAGTGTACTGCGAGCAGTGCGGAGAGGTGCCGGTCCCGGATTCAGATCTTCCGGTGGAACTTCCCCTTGAAATAGACATTGACGGAGAACGCATTCCGGCTCTCTCCAAGATTGAAAGCTTCATCGCCACCAACTGCCCCGCCTGCGGGGAAACAGCCAGGCGGGAAACCGACACGATGGATACGTTTGTCGAGTCGTCCTGGTACTTTCTAAGATACGCATCCCCCGATTTCAAAGACGGCATGTTCGAGCCCGGAAAAGCTTCTTACTGGCTTCCGGTAAATCAGTACATAGGCGGAATAGAGCACGCCATACTTCACCTGCTTTACTCAAGATTCTTCACTAAGGCGCTTCGCGATATCGGCGTTTTTGAGCTTGACGAACCCTTCGCGAATCTTCTTACCCAGGGGATGGTGGTAAAAGACGGGGCGAAGATGTCAAAGTCCCTCGGAAACACCGTGGATCCCGATGACATGATAGTCCGTTACGGGGCCGACACCGTGAGGATGTTCATGCTTTTCGCGGCTCCGGTGGAAAAAGACCTTGAGTGGAGCGAGCAGGGAGTAAACGGAATGTTCAGGTTTCTGGGCAGGGTTTGGCGTTTTGCGGTTGGGTTTTTTGCCGAGCGGGAAAACGAAGAGCGGGACCCGGAACTCCCAGCGGAGGGAAAACCGGCTACTCTCGCCACCGCAACCAACCGGACAATCAAGAAAGTCACCGAAGACATAGAGAGCTTCAAATTCAACACGGCAATATCGGCAATAATGGAGCTTTTCAACGAACTAAGCGCGCTTTGGAAGGAGAAAAGCGTGGGAAGGGAAGATGCCCGAGCGGCGCTGCTTGCGGTCACGAGACTTATCTGCCCAATGGCTCCCCATTTCGCGGAGGAGCTCTGGGAACTCTCAGGAGAAAGTGGAAACCTAGTCGATAAGGAGTGGATAAAGTGGGACGAGAGCGCTTTTGAGAGCGCGGAAATAACCATCCCTGTAAGGGTGAACTCAAGAGTCAGAAACCAGATTTCCCTAAGTGCGGACGCGGATGAAGATACAGTCAGGAAAATTGCCCTCTCCGACAGCAGGGTAAAGGAATATATAGCGGGGCGGGAAATAAAAAACTTCGTCTACGTGCCGAAAAGGCTTGTAGACATAAGAGTTTAGCGAGAGGGAAAAAACGTGAAGGAAGACTCAGGCTATCTAGGGAAAAAAGTAAAAGCTATAGAGGTTTCTCCCGAGAAGCCAATCTCTAGGCTGCTTGAAGAAATGGCGGAAACGGGATTTCAGGGCAAGAACCTTGCTAGGGTCGCGGACGTTTTCTGCAGGATGGTGAAAGCTGAGAATCTTACGATTTTCTTCGGCTACGCGGGTTCTCTTTCCACAACCGGGCAGTGGAAAATAATAAACTGGCTCATAGAAAACAGGTACATAGATGTCTTGATCCCCACCGGCGCGAACATCTCCGAGGACATAGTTGAGGCAATGGGGTTTTCCTACTGGCAGGGAACCCCGAATGAAGACGACGCAAAACTTTTTTCCGAGGGGATAAACCGCTACTACGACGTTTACGGGACTGAGCCCGACTACCTTGAGATGACCGAACTTCTGGCTGAATTCATAATGACCCTCGATAAATCCCGGGCCTATTCCTCAAGAGAGTTTCTCAAAAAATGCGGCCAGTGGCTCGACAGGAAAAACATAAACAGCATCGTGGCCGCCGCCGCGAGAAATGAAGTCCCGGTCTTCTGCCCCGCCATAGCTGACAGCCCTTACGGAGACGCGGCACTTATCGCTGAAAGCAGGGGGCATCATCTCACGATTGACGCCATACAGGACTACGTGGAGTTTATGGGAATGGGCGAGAGCGTGATTGACACGGGAGTGGTTTACATAGGCGGCGGAGTGCCGAAAGACTTTATTCAGCTTTTCGCCGTCACGGGCGACCTTCTTTACAAAGACAGAAAGATTCCGGGAAGAAAGGCTGGACTTAACCGTAAGGGAACCGGGGAGCAGGAAACCTACTATCCTCATAAATACGCAATCCAGATCACGACCGATTCTCCCCAATGGGGGGGACTCTCTGGTTGCACGTTCGAAGAGGCTGTTTCCTGGGGAAAGGAAAATCCCGAAGGCAGCCTAGTTCAGTGCTACTGCGACGCCACCATAGCTCTTCCCATCGTCTCTCATGCTCTTTCGGAGAAGACGAAGGCGAAAAGAAAGGGGACATCTTTCGAATTCGACGATTGAATACGAACCTTCGCGGTCTAGGTCGGCGGCAGGAGTAAACGCAAAGCTAAGCACTTCAAGGGGCGGGAACTTTAAAGTTCAAGTGGTGCGTAGAGATTCTCCGCATGGATTGCTTGTCCTCGGTATGACTTTTGGTTACTGTCTGAGTAAACAGATTTGGGTAACTTGAGTAAAAACTCGGCAAATGAGACTGTGAGAGTATTGGAAGAAGTTGAAAATCCTCTGGATCTGATCAACACCCCCGGTCTGGTGTCATAAGGTCGGATTAACGGATTTTCAGGCCATTTGCGAGCCATACACCTTCCGGCCGGCGCAATACTCCCTAAGTTTCTGCGCTCCCAGGATGTTAAGCGCCCGGGTGAAGTTATAAGCCATCGTCATCAGGCTGAACTCTCCCCGACACTTCTCCAGTCCCCTCATCAAAAACTGGCGAGCTCCACATCTGCTTTTCAATGTCCCAAACGGGTGTTCAACAATCCTCCCCCGCTCCTTCATCTTCTCCGCTCCCGACTCCATCCTCTCCTTGTGCCTGTCAAGCACTTCCTGACGCTCCCAGCGCTGTATCGCCCTCGGAGCCATAGTAACGAGGGTGCTCCCCTCCGCTTCAAAGCTTGCCACCTCCCGTATGCTGTCAGCTGAAACAGCCACAACGAGTACTGGAACCATACTGGGGGTTTGTGCACACCATAACGGCAAGGAGTTCTCGGGGCACGCGAGGTTGTCGGAGGAACTTGAAGCGGGATTTTACTTCCCTAGATGTCAGGCAAGTTGTCGCTTTTTTGAATTCCGTTGCGCAAAGCTTCTGCATTGATCATTCTACTCTGCGAAGATTGGTGGCTAAATCTCAAATCAATCATCTCGCAAAGGAAAATATGACCAAAGAAAAAACTCCCCAACAGTGGACACAGGAACACAAACTCCAAGCCGTTATAGCCTGTGAATCCATGGACGAGGAGCAGACAAGTGCCTAGTGATGGGAAAACGGAATCTTTCCCCATCACGTGAAAACATGGAGAAAGGAATTTACCCAAGACTGTTCAAAATCTTCGTCTTCGGGCAAAGCCTGAATAAAGCAGTTGAGAAGAAAGGAGAAGGCTCTTGCGGAAGCCGCAGCGCTTCTGGTTCTTAAAAAAAGCCGACCAGATATGGGACACAGAAGAGGTCAACTGACTTTGAGTGAAGACGGAGAGAAAATAATCGGCTTGATAGAAGAAATTACGCGGAGGCAGAAAGCAAGGGGACGTCTTGGGAGGGGGACAGTGTATCGGGAGGAATCAAAGACAGTGTATTCGATTAGCTGGAGGAAGAACAGGGAGGCTCTTGATAAGGAGAAGAATGTTGACGGCCTGTTTCCGTTGCTGTGTACGGACAGGGGAATGGGAGGGAAAGAGGATTTTTTTGGCGTACAAGTATCAGCCGAGGCTTGAGAAGAGGTTTGAGCAGTTAAAGAGCGTGCACCTTGTGGCTCCTACGTTGTTCAAGAAGACAAGCAGGGTGGAGGCCATGATGTTTCTGTTTTTCATGGCTTTGGTAATACAGGCGGTAATAGAGAGGGAGGTACGCAACTCCATGAGGGCAAAGGAGATAGACGCCATAGCGGTGTATCCTGAGCATCGTCTTGCGTATCATCCTACGACTGCGAAGATAATTGAACGGTTCCATGACACGAGCGTGTATCGTGTTATGCGAGGGGATGAGGTTGAGACGGAGTACCGCGACGATCTCTCAGCTGTTCAGACAGAAGTGCTTGAACTACTGGGGTAGTCTTGGTTCTCAGCAGTAGGAATGATGATTCCGGAAATCGAAAATTAGGAAAAACAAGAAAGCTTTTTGCGCGGAAATAAAATTTATGATAGAGTAAAAACTCGTAATGCTGGGTGAACCTGATGTGCAAACAGATTTACTGTCGTTGCCCCCAGATGATTCTTTAAGCCGTCTGTGCTTGTTTCACTTCAGAAGAGTTGGATATCATAGACTTCTGACTGAATGAATATATTACACCTTATGATAATAAAGGAGGAGAGAAATGAATTACTTTATCAAAAGGGTTTTAGTGATTTGTCTGCTGGCATCCGGCATGCTGGCAGTACCGCTTTCAGCGTTTGCGGGCGGGGGAGAGGCCGAGGAACCGATTGCCGAAGAAGCAATGGCCGAGGAAGTGGCGCCTGAGGAAACAATGGCAATGGAGGAAGCGCCGGTAATAAAGGATACCGATGTTTCAATCTACGGCAGGTTCTGGCCGAGGATTACCTACAACGACGCTGACGGTGGGTCAACCGACATCACCGACGCACTCTCACGGGTCGGCATAAAGGCCAACACCAGAATAAACGACTCGCTTACGGCGGTTCTCCACGGCGAGTGGGATGTCGATATTGAAGCCAACGGAGATTTCGGCGACGCACGTCAGGCCTACGTGGGTCTTAAAAGCTCGGATTTCGGCTTTGTAGGCATAGGTAAGCAGTGGGATCCGTACTTTAATGTAGTTGCCGAAGTAACGGACATTTTCTATCACAGGGCAAGCCCCTTCGGATATGACAACGAGGGGCCCTTCCGAAGCAACAACCTCGTAAGGTACGCCCACGGCGTCGGGAACCTCAGTATAGACGCGGGCATGCAGGTAAATGGTTCACCTGAGAATAACGAGGGGGATCACACCTTTTTCCGCACCAATGCCGACGCGAGCAGTGCTCCAGATGACGTTGACGCGGCTTCCGTGGGTCTAAGCTACCGCGGAGGACCTCTCTATGTAGGTGCGTCCTACCTGCGCCAGAACAAAGGCAACGATCTTGAGAAAGATTTCTTCGGCGTAGGCGCAAGTCTTAACGCTATGGAAAATCTCTACCTCGCGGTCACTTATCAGTACATACAGGATAATCACGACGACGGTTCCGAAACGAACCCGTACACTCTCGACGTGGTTGGAGCCCTTTCCTTCGGCGGCGGGATGAAGGCGCTTGCCGGAGTTTTCGCCTATGATAAAGATGACGGTTCCACGGAAAAGCTCGGCGGCAACATCACGCTGATAAAGGAAGTGCATCCGAGTACCGACGTGTTTGTCGAATGGGTAATTGTGGATCCGGAAGAGGGCGAAACTGAAAACACCATAAGTCTCGGTTTCCGCTACGATTTTGACGTCGCGATCTTCTAGTCATCTCAGTATGTCACGCCAAGACGGTTTCGCCGCACGCGGCTGATATTCCCGTGGACATGCCAAGAGAAAAACTCTTGGCATGTCCTTTTTTTTGCCATCCGTTTTTTCTTTCGCAGGCCGCAGGAGTTTGCTTTCAGGCGGACAAAGTGTAAATTCAACTGCAGTCGCGGAATCTCAAAGGAGGAAAGCAGGTCAGATGAACGAAAAACGGATAGGAGTAGATTATTCCGAGCTTCACCAGCTCGACAGCCCCGCAAACAGGCTCATAAGAGAATCCATCTGGGGAATAGAGGATGACATAGGACAGCAGTCCTTCATTACTCCCCGTTATCTTGATCAACTTATCCCCAGACTCGGCATAGAGAAAACAACGCATGTTCTTGACGTGGGAAGCGGAGCGGGCGGTCCCGCGGTATACATAGCCGACAGGACCGGGTGCAGGGTATCCGGAATAGAAATTAACGAAGTGGGAGTCAACGTATCAGGAAAACTCGCGAAAAACTCCGGGCTTGAGGAACAAACGAAATTTTATCTGGGCGACGCGATGGAAATGCCGTTTACAGAAAACACGTTTGACCTGGCAATGAGCCTTAACGTGATGAACGTGTTTTCTGACAAAACGGGACTTTTCAAGGAAGTTCTCAGGGTGCTTAAGCCTTCCGGAACATGGGCGTTTCTAAGCGGCACCTTCGAGATATCCGGTGACGAGGAAACGAAGGAGAAGATGGCTAGGGGCTATCTTATCCCGCAATATTACGACTCGCTTGAAAGTTACAGGAAAAAGCTTGAATCGGCCGGATTCCGTATCGAGGAAATAACCGAGTACGTGGCGGATTTCCGGATTCAGGTCAAAAACTGGGGAGACGCTTACAAAAAGCATTCCTCCGTGATCGCCGAAGAGCAGGGCGAGGAAAACACCCGCTACCACATTGAGTATTTCGATACGTATCTGGAACTGGTTGACGAGGGAAGAGCCTCAAATCATCTCGTCATATGCTCAAAGCCCCAATAAGGGTTCCCCCGCGTGGTCACACAGCCGGGTGACCCTTAAGAACGGAGCGAATATCCCTCGAAGCGCCTTCCGGATCATCTGACCCAAAAACGCTCGTCATGACGGCTACGCCGTCCACCCCTTTAGCAAGCACCTGTGCCGCATTATGGGGGAATATTCCCCCTATGGCAAATATCGGAATCCCCGTGATAGCGGTTTTTGCCTCAACCAGAGTTTCAAAAGGGGTGGGGATTCTGCCGGGTTTTGTCGGAGTGGCCCAAGGAGTTCCGAAAACAACGTAATTGGCACCCATTCTCTCGGCGTGTATACCCCTTGGAAGAGAACCGTAACAGGAAACGCCTATGATAGCGCCGTTACCCAGCTTTTTTCTCGTGGGTATTATGTTCGGGTCGTCCTCCCCCAGATGCACTCCGTCGGCCTTTATTTCCATCATGAGTTCCGGGGAGTCGTTTATTATAAGCGGAACGCCGTATCTCTTCGTAATACCGAGAAGTTCCCTGCCCAAGGCGACGACTTCCGAGCGCGGAGAAGTTTTGTCCCTTAACTGAACGATGTCAGCTCCTCCTGCCAACGATTTCTCAACTGTTTCGCAGAAAGAATCTCGCGGAATCAGCCCCTCGTCGGTAATCACGTAAAGTCCCCCAAGCTTAAAACCCATGGCGCACCGCAAACAGAATGAAAATCATTCCCGACTCTTCCGGAAAAACGGCTACATGCATCTTCTGAGGAACCTTCTGGCTGCTGCTATTTCTTTTCTCACGTTCGAGGTTGAAGTGCCGCCGAATGAATTCCTGCTCTCAACGGAACCCGAGAACGTTATCACCTGGAAAATGTCCTCGCCGATTTTCTTAGAAAACCTGCGGAATTCGGAAAGCTTAAGATCTGAAAGTTCCTTTCCCCCCCGCTCGGCGTAAGAAACTATCTTCCCCACGGTTTCGTGGGCCGAACGGAACGGGACACCCTTGCGGGCCAGATAGTCCGCCACGTCGGTCGCGGTAACGAACCCTCCCTGAAGGGCCTTTTTCATGTTCTCTTCCTTAAATTCAAGCGTCTTGAGCATTTCGATATTAACCCGAAGGCAGAGCTTTACCGTGTCAACCGTATCGAAAAGAGGCTCTTTATCCTCCTGCATATCCCTGTTGTAGGAAAGAGGGAGTCCTTTCATCAGAGTCAGAAGTGCATTCAGGTTCCCGTAGACCCTGGCGGTTTTTCCCCGGGTGAGTTCCGACATGTCGGGATTTTTTTTCTGGGGCATTATGCTCGACCCCGTAGTGAACCCGTCCCCAAGGTCAACGAAGTCAAACTCTTTTGCGCTCCACAAAACAAGTTCCTCGGAGAGCCTGCTGAGGTGCATCATCAGAACCGAGCAGCAGAATACGAACTCTGCGCAGAAATCACGGTCGCTCACCGCATCAATGCTGTTTTTGGAAACCGACTTAAAACCCAGGTCTCCGGCCGTCATCTCCCTGTCTATCGGAAACGAAGTTCCCGCCCCAGCGCAACTTCCAAGCGGGCTTACACCCACCCTCGAAAGGCAGTTAATAAACCTCTCACGATCGCGCTTCAGCATCTCGTAGTAGGCCAGAAGATGGTGGGATAGAAGCACGGGCTGGGCGCGCTGCATGTGTGTGTAGAGAGGAAAAATTACTCCGAGATTCTTTGCGGAAAGCTCAACGAACTGTTCCGCCAGAGCGCACACAAGTGAAATTACCTCTTCCGTTTCCGTCTTAAGATAAAGCCTCGTGTCGGTTAGAACTTGGTCGTTTCTGCTCCTGGCCGTGTGCACCATGGCGCCCGAAGAACCTGTTTTCTCGATAAGCCTTTTTTCTATATTGAGATGAATATCCTCGTAGTTCTCACTGAAAGGAAATTCCCCGCGGTCTATTTCCTTTTCGATCTCTCGAAGACCTTTGGTTATCCGGGACGCATCCTTGCGGGAAATAATCCCGGTTTCGCGAAGCATTTTCACATGAGCGATACTTCCCCTTATGTCTTCTTTGTAAAGACGCCTGTCAAAACTTACCGATTCCGAGAACTCCTCGGCGATGCTGTGTGTGCGGGAAGCGAAGCGGCCTCCCCATGCTTTTTTAGCCAATTCAGTCTCCAGTTCCCGCGCCGGTCAACGCAGTGTCCGTCGAATCAAGAAAAACCTTCCGGGTGGGATAAGCGAACTCTATTCCCTCTTCTGAAAACCTTTTGAATATCTTCAGGTTAACGTTCTGCTGTATATCCATGTAATCATCAAACGAAGGAGTAAGAACAAAGTAAACTATATCGTAGTTAAGGGCAAAATCGCCGTAACTGCTGAAATGCGCCCGGCCGAATTTCGCCTTCGGTTCCCCGTCTATTATCTCCTTTATCAACCCGGGTACTTTCACGAGCTCATCGTATGGCGTCTCGTAGACAACGCCGAGGGAAAAAAGAATCCTGCGGGTGTTCATCCTCTTGTAGTTTTTTATGCGGCTTTGCAGCAGGTCGTTATTCGACAAAACAAGCTGTTCGCCCGAAAGGCTCCGCAGGCGCGTGGTCTTAAGCCCTATGTGCTCGACGTCCCCGTTCATACCGTCTATTACTATAAAATCCCCGACCTCAAAGGGCTTGTCGAAAATAATGGAAAGCGAGGCTATTAGATCGCCCAGAACGTTCTGGAGCGCAAGCGCCACGGCTATGCCCCCCACACCGAGCCCCGCGATTATCGTGGTCGGGTCAAAACCCAGATTGTCAATTGTTAGAATTACGAGAATTACCCAGAGAACCGATTTCGCGAAAAACCCCAAGCTCCTTATGTGCGTTATGGAAGCACCGGCACCAGTTCCGATTTTTGAGAGCTTCTTCGAGACGTAATAGTCGATGAAACCCCCTCCCCATAAACCGACCTGAACGAGAAGGCAGATAATTACCACACTTTTTCGGAATTCCTTTACCTGCTGGGTGAGGTCAAGGAAGAAGGTCGCCACATAGACCGAGAAAATTATGATCAGCACTATGCTGGTTTTCCCTAAGAGTGCCGAAACCAGATCGTCAAGATCGGTTTCGGTCTTCTCGGCAAGACTGGCAAACGACCTCACGAACCTTTTCAGAATAAAGTTAAAGGCTAAGGCTAAGACGACCGCCGCTCCGAGAGCCCAGAACCACGACTCGGCGGAATTGCCTAGGTAAGTCTCGCTAAATATTTCCTCGATGTTCAATTTAATGCCCTCTCTGATACAAAAACACGCCCGTCCCCGTGTACGGCCATCATATAGATACCCGCTTGATTAACCTTAAACAACAAAGAAAGCCAGAGGAAAGAATCAGAAGGAACTTCCCGGCTCTTTTAGAAACTCGGTTTCTTCCGGAGTGGATTCTCTTCCCAAAGCCGCGTTCCTGTGGGGATACCTTCCGAATCTTTTTATTATGTCAGAGTGCCGCCCCGCGAAATCTGTAGAACAGGCTAGAGTTTCCCTGATTTCCGGATGCGGGGCGTATTCTTTTTCAAGAGCGGAGTATTTCTCAACACTCAGGCTCTGAATTTCCGGGCTCTCCGAGTGCATAAGCGGGAGGTAGAAAAAAGTCCTGTGTATTGGATGAAGGCCTTGGTCAAACCCCTTTTCAATACCCCCAAGGCATGCGCTAAGAGCCAAGGCGTCCCTAGAGAACGCTCCCGGGGTATCGCGGTAGATGTTCCTCGGAAACTGATCGACGACTACTATAAACGCCACGGTGCCCAAGGGCGTCTCGAGCCAGTGGGAAAGTTCCCCTTTTTCGGCGAGCAGAACATATTTCTCAAATCTCCGCCTTACAAGATCGTCAAACTCCTCTGACTTCATCCACCAAGTCATCTGCTTTTCCTTCTCCGGCAGTTCGCCCTCGCGCAGGTCGCCGAACCAGAAACTCAGCACTTCGGAGATTTCCTCGAATCCGTCTGCTGTCGAAGCTCCCTTTTTCATACTTTGGGAGTATAACACAGGCAGCCAAAATCCTCATGGAAGTCTCTCTCTCCAACCTGGAATCTTTCACACTACAATTATGAGGGATTTTTTAACCGCCCCGGAGTTGCAAAGAAACTTTCATGATTCGAAGTTAATCATCTGATCTCACTGAAATTTTAGAACCTGACAGTCTCTCTTTATATGGGCCTCTTTAATTTTATCTTAACAAAAATAAAATAGTTTCTTGACAATACCCAATATATTGTGTTTAAATAAACCTCACGCACAAGATAAGCAATACATCTTGTACGTAAACTGGAAGGTAATGTTTATACGGAACTGCAAAGGAGGAGAATGTGCCTGGAGATAAGAACCCCCCTGAAATCGTCGCGAATGGAACATCTGATCATGAAACTACAACCGTTAATGAACAAGAAGCTAAGACTCAAGAACCTTCTCCGGAACATGTAAAAGCTCCAAGCGATACTATAGATATTCCCGCAGAAACCATCGACGCCTTCGGCGGAGACAAGCTTAGGGCCCGGGTTTTCTACGAAAAATACGCTCTTCGCGACACAAAAGGGGAGATAGTGGAAAAGACTCCGGAGCAAATGTGGCGGAGAGTGGCAAGGGAAATAGCGGCCCCCGAGCAAAAAAAGGAACTGAGAAAGCAGTGGGAGGAAAATTTCTACTGGCTGCTTTCCGATTTCAAGTTCATCCCCGGTGGAAGAATCCTCTTCGGCGCCGGTCAGAAGAGAAGGGCCACGCTTCTTAACTGCTATTTCATGCCCATAAAGGAAGACTCCATAGAGGGAATATTCGAATGGTGCAAGGAGGCCGCCAGGACCTACTCTTTCGGCGGAGGAGTCGGAACCGACATATCGGTTCTCAGGCCGAAAGGCGCCCCGGTGAACAATTCAGCCATATACTCGACAGGGGCCGTATCGTTCATGGACCTCCTGTCGACCACAACCGGAACCATAGGGCAGGCGGGAAGAAGGGGAGCCCTCATGATAACCATGAAGGTCAATCACCCCGATATAATGGATTTCCTCGACATAAAAAACGACGAGGCAAGATCAAAGGTCCAGTTCGCCAACATCTCGGTGAAGGTAGACGACAGGTTCATGGAAGCCGTTGAAAAAGACACGGATTACGAGCTCAGCTTCTCAAACGAAAAAACCGAGATGAAAAAAACCGTGCGGGCCCGCCAGATATGGGACAGACTGGTTAAATCTGCTTGGTCTTCGGCCGAGCCAGGACTTATCTTCTGGGACACTGTCAAAAGGTACTCCCCTACCGAATACGCAAACATGGAAGTAAACGGCGTGAACCCCTGCAGCGAGCAGGCGCTAGAAGACTACGGGAACTGCTGTCTCGGAAACGTGAATCTCTCGATGTTCATCAAAAACGCCTTCGAGGAGGATGCCTCAATAGAATGGGAGAAATTTGAGAAAGCTTTTCAATACAGCGTCAGGTTCCTTGACGACATACTGGATTACAATATCGAAAAGCATCCCCTAAGTTTCCAGACAAAAGCGTCTTTGAGGTCGAGGAGAATAGGGGTCGGGTTCACCGGCCTGGGGGACATGCTTGCCAAGCTCAACATAAAATACGACACGGACGAAGGGGTGAAATTCACTGACGAACTTTTCGAGCACATAAAGAACATCGTTTATGAAGCCAGTTCAGACCTTGCCAAGGAAAAGGGGACTTTCCCTGTGTTTGACCTAAAAACCCATATCGCAAACCCGTTCGTAGAAACCATGCGCGATAACGTAATGAGCAAGATAAAAAAGCAGGGCCTTCGAAATGCGTGCATACTCACGGTTCCACCCGTCGGAAGCGGTTCGGTTCTTGCGGGAACCACAAGCGGCGTCGAGCCCATGTTCGCCCTGTCTTACCTCAGGCGCTCGGAATCCCTCTCGGAAGGAGAATTCAAGGTCTACCACCCGCTTGTCTCTGAGTACATGGAGAAATTCGGGCTGGACGACGAGGCGGATCTTCCGGACACGTTCGTCACCTCTCACGAGATAAAGCCGGAGCTTCGGGTCCGCATGCAGGCAGCTATTCAAAAACACATAGATTCATGCATATCAAGTACCGTAAATCTCCCCAAGGACATAAGTCTTGAGGAAGTCGAGAAAATATATTTCCTCTCCTGGAAACTCGGCTGCAAGGGTATAACCGTCTACAGAGAAGGTTCCAGGGAAGGAATACTGATCACAGAAGATCAGGCAAAAGAAAAAACAAGCTCTCCACCCCGGGATGAAGGGATGTCAACCACCCACTCCAACCTCACACCATCCCCTCATCCCCCTCAAAAAGAAGCGGTAAAACCCGTCACGAGACCTCAGGTCTTGGAAGGTTTTACCGAAGCGATTAAAACTGGGTACGGGAATCTCTACGTGACTGTCAACAGTCACGAAGGCAAGCCGTTTGAAGTTTTCGTCCAGATTGGAAAATCCGGATTTACTACAATGGCCGATGCCGAGGCAACTGGAAGGCTGATATCTCTGTCTCTGAGGTCTGGGGTCGATGTCAGGGATGTCGTGGAACAGCTGGAGGCCATTGGAGGTTCCTCGCCAGTTTTTTCAGGTGG
>CAYSDX010000118.1:0-17731 GCA_964429945.1 uncultured Spirochaetia bacterium
TTTCACCGGGAGAGTGCTGCGCATGGCGGTTTTCGTCTCAAAACTCCCACATTGTCTCTCCGATATCATATACAGGTTAAGAGTCAGGGAGTGGAACGTGGAGGTTCCCATCATTATAAGCAACCATCTTAACCTCAAGCCTGTTGCTGACCGCTACGGCATGGATTTTTATGTGTTCAACGATGTAGAGAACAACAAGGAGCAGGTGGAAGCCAGTCAGCTTGAGCTTCTCGCGGACTATAAAGTGGATTTCATAGTGCTTGCCAGGTACATGCAGGTACTTACCGAGGATTTTGTCTCACACTACAAAAACAGGATAATCAACATTCACCATTCCTTCCTTCCCGCCTTCCCCGGAGCGCGTCCCTACCACAACGCCTACAAAAGAGGCGTCAAGATCGTTGGAGCGACGAGCCATTACGTAACCGAGGATTTGGATTCCGGACCCATAATAGAGCAGGATGTAATACGGGTAAACTACAACGATTCCATAGAGGACCTGGTGAGAAAGGGAGAGGATCTGGAGAAACAGGTTCTTTCAACAGCAATCTGGTCTCACATCAACAGAGAAATTCTGATATACAAAAACAGAACAATAATGTTCAATAAATGACTCGAGAAGCTTTTTGAACTTTGGAGTTTTCAAGCTCCCTTGATCACGCAGTTTTTTTAATTTCAGCTCCAAAGTTTCCCTTTTTCATTTTTCCGAGAGCGCGAAGTTCCGCCGCTCTTTCCTTTTTCACCTACGGGGGAGCATCTGCCCCTACAGGCTCGCGACTAGGTCATTTTCCTCATTGAATATGGAAACGCGTGGAAATAAGTAAGTTAGAGGACACTGCAGGCAAGTCCCGGAGGCAAAATCGACAAGAATCAGTGTTCACGTTTGTCGGAACTGGCGTTCATTTTCTCTTTCTCCCATTCCACGAACATTTCCGCCATTGCTCTTCATAACCGTCCGTATTATTGTCGCAGCCAAGGCATACGTGAGGACGATCACGGGGCCTGCGGGATAATCAAATGCCGTTGCAATCGCCATTCCCGAAAGCAAGGCCGTGATTCCGCAGAACCATGCCGTGACATGTGGTCGTTTTGAGTACACGGCTGCCAGGGCCGGCAGTATCAGACTTGCGAAAACGACGTAGACTCCGGCCATTTGAACCGATGAGGTGATGGCAAGGGCAAACAGCAGATAGAATCCAAGGTTTTTTCTTACTTGCGGCCAGGAAAACCACACGGCCAGTATAAATACATAAACGGGGGCGTGCTTGAGTGTGTCTTCCCATGTAACAAACAGCATCTGCCCCGAAAGTAGATGCTTCACCTCGTCTCCGCCTTGTGGGTGATCGGCAAGCAACAAAAGTGCGAGCGAAGCGGCAAGAACGAAACCACATCCTATGATCGCTTCCTGATGTTGAGGTATTGTCTTCTCTATTCTTCTGAAAACAAGCCCGGCAACAACCGCAAAGCTAAGAGCTATAAGTTGAACCAGCCACGACGAGGGGTTGTGAAGAAAAAGGCTGGAAGCCACAAGCCCGAGTCCGGCAATCTGCGCCACGGCGAGATCGATGAAAATTATTCCGCGACGGAGCACCTCGATTCCCAGAGGCGCGTGCGTGAGCGCAATCATAAAACCTGCCGCTATCGGAGGCCCAAGAATTTCGAGAAGTTCATTCTGCAACTAGGGAAGTTCCTTTAAGCAGATCTATGGTTCTCTGAAAAAGCGCGAAGAGATCGCCGCTTTCGCTGTCGCCGCCTACCGTGTAGGGAAGAACTATGGCTCTTGTCCCTGTTTTCCCTGAAAGCCATTTGCCCGCGTCATCGGGCTCATAGGGAGTGCGGATAATCATATCCGCCGGGCTGCTTCTTAACTGACTCAGCAGTTTTTTGAGATGGGAAGCCGTCGGAGGAATGCCGGGTTTCGGCTCAAGTGCCCCCACTTGTTTCATTCCGAGCCAGTCAATCAGATAAGTAAACGATTTGTGATAAACCACAACCGGTTTTCCTTTAAGCACGGCAGCCTCGGATTCCCATCGGGAAATCGCCTTGTGAAGACGCGAGGAAAAATCTCCATAGCGACTCTCGTAGAAAGAGGCGTTTTCAGGGTCAATCAGGGAAAGCCGGTCCGCAAGCGACCTGCCTACGATTATCAGGTTGTACGGGTTCAGGTGGATGTGCGAGTTCCCCTCCGGGTGAACGTCTCCCATTCTGCGGTCAACCACTACCGGGACTTCAAGTAGCTTGACTATATCCGCCGCCATGAGGTGCCCCGCGGAGGCCGGCTGAAGACCAGACCCTGCTTTCTTGAGCAGAATCGGAAGCCAGCCAGCCTCAAGACCTGCGCCTGAACAGACAAGCAGATCGGCTCTTCGCACTTTTGATATCAGGCTCGGGCGCGCCCTTATGTAATGAGGGTCCTGCCTGGCTGAAGTAGCCGAAAACGTCTTTACCCTGTCACCACCGATCTCTTTTGAAAGCGCCGCCCATTCCGGTTCGCAGGCAAATACGCTCGTTTTCGCGAAAGAGACCGCGGGAGCAAAAACAAATACAAGCAACAGAAAAAGGGAAACCAGAAAGAGTTTCATGCTCCCGTTTCTCCTTAGTACTTATGCGCCGCATGAGCACCTATACTCATTATGTACTGAAGCAGAATCTGGTTGTCGCTTCTATCTTCCGCCAGTTTTTCGTAGTTATACTGAAGGCGGATACGTGAGAACTCGCTGTTTGACCAGTCGCCCATAAAAGCCAGTGCGTAAGGGTCGTGTCCCAGTTCGGAATCCTCGGGGGAGTAGATCCGCGAATAGCGGGCTCCGATTCTCCACGCCGGCGAAAACTTGAAGACGCTCTGGGCATACCAGCCTTGACTTCCGCCGTCAAGACGCCGCTCCTCGGTTTCTCCTTCTTCCGTAAGTAAGTAAACGCCTGTTTCCTCACGCCGGAAATACTCGGCCTGAAAAAGAAGTTCCTTCTGGCGAGGATTTCCGGTTGGTGCCCACACGTAGCGAAGATCAGCCACCCAGAGCCTGGTGTCCCCGGTGTACACGCCTGCGGTGAAAAACTCTTCAGGGCTCTCTTCACCTTCCTCTTCCTCTTCTTCCTCACCGTGCCCGTTTTCGGCGCCTTCCTCATCACCGTGTCCGCCCCCGCCTCCTCTACCATTGGCCTTTCCGTCAAGGATATAGCCTCCGATTCTCCACGATGAGTTCTGGCCTATATCGCTTCCTATCCGTAGAAAGGCGCTGAAGGAATCCACATCGCTTCCGCTTCCTCCTGCGAACGGGAAGTCACCTCCGCGGTAGATTCCGCCTCCCGCCTCAATGTAGAAGTCGGTCGGAAGTAAGTAAGATATCTGTGCTCCCGTATCGTTAAAGTTGGTGTTAAGAAACACCCTGTACGGAAGTGGACGATCGGCAAAGTCGTCGGCATGGGCATGATGCTCGTTCAGATACCCAAGAGTCCAGAACGCAGTGCCCATTCTTACGGTCGCTCCGGTCGGAAGCCCGAGCCCCGGGAGGGTTTCCACGTAGGCTTCTTCAAGCTCAACCTCGATTGCGCCCTCATCGAGCGCGAGGACCGAGGTGATGCTGGCGTAAAACTTGTCGTCAACACTCGACGAAAAATTGAATTCAGTTTCTCCGAGGGTCATTCCTTCATCTCCACGGCTCGCTTCGTGTCCAAGAACGAAACCTGGAATCTCGTCTTCATCCGAAGAGAAGTTCGCGAAGCGCCCGTTCAGTACGGCACCAATTGAAGGGTTAAAACTCCTTCCGTAAATACTTTTACCGGGGAAGGCCTCGTCCTTGCTTTTTGTGTAAGTGGGTTGTTCCGTTCCGGAGGGACTGGTCTCCATTTCAGCCAGCTTTTTCTCCATCTCTGAGATCCGGTTCTCGTATTCCGATTTGATCTCCTGTATTTCCTTCCTGAGAGTCTCCATTTCCTCGTCAGAAGCTGCGAAGGCAGTTGTGTGAAAGAACAGAAAACCAGCAAAAAGTGCTGTTGTTATTGTGAAACGTAGTAAATTCATCTTTCCTCCTCATCTTTAAAATAAATACCGTTTCCCATTTTTATGGCGGGGAATTTCCAAAAGTCTCTGTACTGGTTCAGGAAAAAAAGGGAGGTCCTCGGATAATTACTGTCCTGCAGGGGTCGTGGGGTGTCATGAGGGATGCGGACAGCTGTTTTGCGCTCAACTCGTAGGAGATAAGACAGGTTTCGTCAGAGGGGTCCGCAGGTGCCAGGTTCTGGAGCTTTGCTCTTATGCATATCTCGCAGTCGACTGCCCTGTGCTCGTGCTTTCCAATGGCGTAACCGGTTGCGTGCGCGAGGGAAAACATCTGCGCCGCAAGAAAAACTGCTGTGAGTAATAAAAAAAGCGCTTTGCTCATCTGTGCAACTAAATGAAAAATATTCTCATTTAGGCTAGCATAGAGAAAAGCCCCTGTCAACCAAGAATTGAAGTGTTTGGTTAAGCTGAAAGCACAGAAACTTTTTGCTTAAGGGGGGACAAACCATGACTGCTCAGATGTAGATTTGCCTGGGATAGGTAAAGTGGATAATTCAGCAGTTTGGTATGGCATTCCGGGTTCTTGAAGTAGCTGGGATCCGGGTGCCGGCTGGATACCTGTCGGAAAATCAATGAAAAAAAGGCGCTCTGTAAACTGCTAACAGGGTTGCGGTGTCACAATTTTATTTTCCGAGGATGCTTACGACGCATGTTATTCCATCCATGGCGGGCTGGGCACCTCCCATGGTTTCGATGATGCCGACTTTTGCGTCTTTCACCTGGCGCTCCGGCTCGACTTCCTCTCTTAGCTGCCTCACGATCTCAGCAGTCTGAAGAAGTCCGGTAGCCCCGACGGGATGTCCTCTTGAGAGCAGACCGCCGCTTGGATTGACCGCGACTTTGTCGCCGCCCACCCATGTGCTTTTTTCATCTATCAAGGTTGCTCCTTCTCCCTTCTCGCAAAAGCCCAGAGATTCAACAACCATCATTTCCGCTATTGAGAAAGCGTCGTGAATTTCGGCTACGTCCATATCCTCGGGTCCCAGTCCCGCCATCTCGTAAGCCATCTGGGAAGTTCTCCAGACGTTCTCGGAAGGGTCGCAGGTAAGACCTGTGGGGCTGCTGTATTTACCCGACTGCGCAACGCAGCCCAAGATCTTTACCGGCATCTTTTTAGCAAGCTCTCCGACATGTTCCTCGGAACACAGAACCGCAGCCGCGGCAGCGTCTCCAACGGGACAGCACATGTTGCGCGTAAGCGGATCAGCAATCACCGGCGCGCTCAGTACTTCTTCTACAGTTGTGGGCTTTCTGTACTGGGCAAGGGGGTTAAGCGAAGCATGGTAGCGGCTTTTTACGACGACTTCGGCCAGTTGTTCCAAGGTAACCCCGTATTCGCTCATGTACTTCGAGGCTCTTATCGCGTAGAGCCCGGGCATTCCCATGCCGATGGATACCTCAAGGTCATCTTCCTCGAGGGGTAGGGGACCTCCTGAGAGAATTCTGCTCAGATTCTCAACACCGAGAGCGAGGGCTATGTCGTACTGACCGTAGGCTACGGTTCTCCAGGCTTCCCACAGGGAAAGCGTTCCGCTTCCGCAGGCTCCCTCCACGTTTATGGTCGGCTGTCCGACGAGTCCTATATCCTTAAGCGCTCTCTGCCCGACTCCCATGCCCTGGTAGACATGGCCGCAAAACGCGATTTCTATCTTTCGCGCGTGAATTCCCGAGTCCTGTATCGCTTCCCATGCGGCTTCTCTTGCGAGAATGTGAGCCGGTTTATCGGGAAATCTTCCGCAGGCGGTGTTTCCCACTCCTATGATGTATACGTCTCTCATTAGTAATTCCTCCTGCTTGCGCTTAAGTTCGGCGATAAATGTATACCAAATTATCCGTGTTGTAAAATTTAAGGAATTTTGATTTTTGATGATGAAATTTCTGTAATTTAATGGTATGATGTCGGGAGAGGTTATGGAGTTTAACTCTGAAAAAAATACCTAGATAGGAGGTTATTAATATGAGTGATGTACCAAGTGCCAGCGAAGTTGGTAGTATCATGGACACCTTCAGTTCCATAGGACTAAGAAGGTCCATCAGGTGGTATGAGCCGCATAAGTCCGTCGAGAAATGGAAGGTTCAGGCCATGCTGGAAGCTGCCAGGCTTTCTCCTACGGCAGGCAACTTCAATGGGCAAAGAGCAATAGTTGTATACAGGGATGAAGATCCCGAAATATGGGAGTTCATATCCGACTGGAGTCAGATCACGACGCAGATGGCACCCGTGCTTATCTTCTGGTGCTATGACATGGGCAACTACGACACAATGGGTCAGTCTATTCACGACCTTCTAAGAACTGGAGCACTCGATAAGGCGCACGGCTGGGAATATGACAGGGTATCCAGGCTGTTCCCGCTTCCTGCAATGCTTCCCGATGCGGTACTGCACCGGCTTGCCGCAATCGATCTTGGAAACGCGATACAGAACGCCTGTCTTGTTGCGACGTCCTTAGGTCTCGGAACCTGTCTTAACGGCGCCAGCGGTGGAGCCAGAAGGAACACCAAAGCGAAGTTCAATCTTCCAGACACTTACGTGTTCAGTTGGCTTATGACCGTCGGCTATCCCGCGGAGAGCATGAACGGCGGCGGGGCAAGGAGTCGGCCCCCGTTTGAAACCATGTTCTTTGAAAAACAGGTCGGAAACCCCTTCGACAGAGATCCCGAGGTAGTAAAGCTTCTTCAGGACCTGAACATGCTTCAGCCAGCAGGACCCCTTCCCGGAAGACTTGAGGAGATCAACAAGCTTACCAAGCGCTTCGGTCTTGGAGACGAGTGGCTCACGGACTGGAAGCTTGAAGAGTCCCAGCTTGGAAATATTGCGGGAGACAAGAAGCCCGCCCCCCTCAGTGCCGAGGAAATACAGGCTACGGCCGTGGGTGCGTCCGTTGACCCCTCAGGCTTTACCCTCAAACCGACGGTGAAGCGGGAGGAGATCCAGAAGTACAGGGAAGAAAAAGGCATTGGGGACAACGACTAGTTCTTATCAAAAACGAACAAGGAGGTTTTGGTAATGGCAGAAATAACGCTGAATATTCCAGATCCGATTCATGCCAGGATAAAGAGGAGAGCCGAGCAGACCAAGAATACCGACATTGGTATTATAATCGCTACTCTGGCTCTTACTTTCAACGCTGCGTTCTATGATCATACAAAGTGGCTCCAGAATTTGGACGGAGTGGACGACAAGTCCAAGCCCTGGTAGGGTCACGGAAGCAAAAAACAAAAAAAGGGGATGTTCGTGCAAACGGTCATCCCCCTTTTTATTGTTTTTAAGAACGAGATTGCCAAAAGTCCCTAGGAGACTAAGGAGATTTGTTCAGCAAGGGAAGCGAGAAGCTGTCTTTCAGTTCCTCTTCCGGTTTAAAATCTCCGAGTCTGGCATCCGCATCGATTTCTTCAACGGATTTCTCTATATATAGAAGCAACTCTCTGAAATCTCTCCCGTTTCTGGCCGACACAAAAGGCACTTGAGGAAACCCCTCGCGAAGCGCCGCTTCTGTGCCCGCGTCCGCCTGATCAAGCTTGTTAAACACAAGAATGCTTGGGATATATTCAAATTCCATGGACTCCACTATCTTCATTACAGAATCTATCTTTTCCCTGACCTCGGGGTCGCTTGCGTCCGCGACGTGAAGCAGCAGGTCAGCTTCTCCTATCTCTTCAAGCGTAGCCCTAAATGCATTTATGAGTTCCTTGGGAAGCTTGCTTATAAATCCCACGGTGTCAGTCATGAGCACGTGCTTTCCTCCGGGAAGCATGATCCTTCTTGTTGTCGGGTTAAGAGTTGAGAAAAGCTTGTCCTGAGTAACGATGGAAGATTTGGTCAGGCGGTTAAAAAGCGTGGATTTGCCGACATTCGTGTACCCTATGAAAGACAGGGTCGGAATCATTGAGGTTTTCCTGTTTTTTCTCGTGTGCTCCCTTCTCCTGCAGAGACCGTCAATCTGTTTTTCAAGCTGCTCGATCTGCTTTCTTATGTTTCTTCTCTCCTGCTCGAGCTTCTTTTCTCCGGGACCTCTTGTGCCTATTCCGCCTCCCAGCTGGGAAAAAGCCGTTCCCTTACCCTTAAGTCTCGGAAGGTTGTATTGATACTCGGCAAGTCTCGCCTGGATCTTTCCTTCGTTTGTCTTGGCGTGTCTTGCGAATATCTGTATTATCAGCTGACTTCGGTCCATTATGTCCAGACCTGATTCCTCCCCGATGGCGTTTGCCTGGGCGGGTGTAAGCTCGGTGTCGAAAATCATGGTGTCCGCTCCAAGGTGTTTTGCGTGAAGGGCAATCTCCCTGAGTTTGCCTTTGCCGACGAGATAACGGGGATCAATGTTTTTTCTTGTCTGAACCATCCTGTCGAGCACCACTTTTTCGGCGGAAAGAGCCAGAGAGTTAAGTTCCTCAAGGGATTTTTCGGCTAGGTAGCGGAATTTCGTGCTGAACCCCACAAGCATCACTCCCTCCCTGTTTTCCTTGCCCCCGTTCTTTAGGAAAGCATGTCTGAGAGACTCTTCTATGCCATCTATTTCCTGTTCGAGATTAATGTTTATTCGACCTAGGTCCGAGAACTTCGAAATCTCCCATTTCACCTGATTTTCTCCATTCGGTGGAACAAGGTTCGCATACTCAAAGCGTCCGGCTGAACCGTTCTGACCAACAGATACCGAAGCCATCAGATCGAGTCTTTCGCTTGCCAGAGTTATCAGGTCGGAATTTGTAAGACCGGATCCCTTGAGGTTGGTTCTTAGAGCGCGAAACCCCCTGAGTCTGTATTTCGCTCTCCTTCTTCTTCCAAGCAGCTTTTCAAAAGGAAAATCGCAAGGTTCTCCGATGAAGACAAATCCTATTTTTCCCTTGCGGTTAATAAGTACCGTTATGGTTCTTTTAAGTTCACCCGAGAAGGCTAAAAGAGTTCGGGCGAGTTCAGGGGTTAGCAGGCGATCTTGGGGGATTTTCCTCTTGTATATCCTGAGCAGGTTCTTCAGGTCGCTTTTCGTAAGGCCCGAGATATTTCCGTAGATTCTATCTATCTTTTGTTTCCCCTTGATGCTTATATTATTATATTGTGCGAAAGATTTGAAGCGTTTTCGGCGAAAACAGGGAAAATCTATCGGTTTGCGGGTTTTTCTGGGCTGAGAACAGCGAAGCTTTTTGTTTCCAGAAACTCCAGATTAAAAACTACAGGGCAGGGTAATGAACCGTGGAAACGGAAAAACAGCCATGGATTGCTGAGTTTTATGAAAAAGAAAAAATCTCGGACAACTCAGATGATATATATGAGGAGATCAAGGAAGCCTCGGATTTTCTCTGCCGCAGCTTTGAAGTTTATGTGGAGTCCTTAAACAAGGAATACGGCCGAGACACAATCAGCGTGATTGCACCGCCTCCGGGTTTTATGCATGCGGTTTTTGACACTGGAGCAAAAACCCCTGGGTTTTTAGTCCTTTTTGGCACTTCAAAGCTGGTTATGGTTCTTTACGGGAACGAAAAAGCCGTCACCTTCGTTGGAAGAAAAGTTGATCCTGACCCTCAAAAACCTAAGAAAAACATGAAACTCCTCGGAATAAACTGGGAAGAAAAAAAGAGCGGGGGATATCTTTTTCGGGACAGTACCGGAGTAGAGGTTGAGATCCACGAACTTATCCTGCGGGTAATCCGATGGGGCACTACCTAGGGCGCAAGAATAAAGTGTGTTAAAAAGGCGATAATCATTATGAGTCCAATAAGTATTGGCACGCCGAGTATGTATTTAAACCCTTCTTTTTCGTGTGGTTCGAGATTAAGCATGATGGCGCAAAGATAACCTATGCTTTGTTTCATTGCAAAGTTTTATTGAACAGGTTCTGAAATTTTGTTAAGTTTCTACAGTGATGATTGAATACGTAACTCCCTTTTTCCGCCCTCCAAGCGAACACAAGAGCTTTATTCTGCAAGCTACTGTCGGCTGCTCCCACAACAAATGCACCTACTGCGCCATGTACAGAAAAGAAACCCAGAAATTCAGGGTGAGACCCATGGGTGAAATCGAGGAGATTATTGATACCGCGACGCAAAGAGGGCTGCTTGAGCGAAGGGTGTTCATAGCGGACGGCAACGCGCTTGTGCTTTCCACGGCAAAACTCATGGAGATAATGGACTATCTCCACGGAAAAGCTCCGGACCTTGAGAGAATCACCATGTACGCAAATGTGGGGGACATACTCAGAAAATCTATTGAAGATCTAACACGTCTTCGGGAAAACGGCCTCTCCATGGTCTACATAGGTTTTGAGAGCGGAGACGACGTGGTGCTCGAGAGAATAGAGAAGGGAGCAAATTTTGCCGAGACCGTTGAAGCCTCAAGAAAACTTAAGGCCTCCGGGATAATGAATTCGGTTATGGTCCTTCTCGGGATCGGCGGGAAGGAGAGAAGCAAGGAACACGCCTTGGCTACCGGGAAACTTCTTACGGAGTGTGACCCTGAATACGTGGGGGCGCTTTCCCTTCAGCTTCGCCCGGGAGCACCGATTTACGAGCAGTGGCAGGAGGGTCTCTTTGAGCTTCCGGACAAGTTTCAGATGATAGAGGAACTTGAGATAATAGTTGAGAATACGGAGCTCTCTGACGGTTATTTCTATTCGAATCACATATCGAATTATCTTCCCGTCAGGGCTAAATTCCCCGAGGAGAAGAACAGAGTTCTTGAAGACATAAAAGAAGTGTTAAGAACCAGAGACGAAGCTTTTCTTCGTCCGGATTATTACAGAGACGTAGTAAACCAGTACTGAAAAAAACTCAAGGAGGATGAAATGGGAAAAATTGCGACAACTTCCCCAGTTTGGGGATGCAGCGTGAGCGACCTCAGAGCGCTCGCAGGAATTACTGAAGAAGCGGGTTTTGACGGTATCTTCTCTCCGGAAGTGCCGCCTTACAACGCTATAACCAACGCCCAGGTTTTCGCGGAGTGCACCGAGAGGGTAAACGTCGGAACTTGGATAGCCAATATATACATGCGCCAGCCCGTGGTTGCTACCGCGACGGCGCTAACGATACAGGAAATAACGGGGGGAAGGATGATTCTCGGACTCGGAGTCAGCCACAAGCCCGTTAACAACAGATACGACATAGACATGGGGGACCCGATTGAGGCGATGAGAAGCTATGTCGGAGAAGTGAGGGCTTTTGCCGACGGGACGTCGCCGAGACTTTCTCTTAAAAGACAAGTGCCCGATCTCCCGGTCCATATAGCGGGACTTACCAAAGCCGCAGCGGAGCTTGCGGGAGAGGTTGCCGACGGCATAATGCCGTATCTATGCCCTCCCGCCTATATAGCTACCTTAAAAGAGCATGTTGCCGCGGGCGCCGCGAAGGCGGAAAGGGATCCCTCAACCATAGCGATTACAAACGGCATTCCGTCCTTTGTCTCGGATGATGGAGCGGCGGCCGTCGCCGCAGCCAAAAGAGGGCTCGGTCCATACGCCAGGTTTCCCTTTTACCAGAGACTCATAAGGAACATAGGTTTCGGGGATATAATCGACCAGGTGCAGGACGGAGCGAATCCGGCCGAAGTTTTCACCGATGAGCTCATAGATTCAGTGGCGCTTGCCGGTACGCCCGATAACTGCAAGAAAAAGCTTGAGGAGCATTTCGCGGCCGGGGTAGATCTTGCCATACTGGTTCCTGGACCAGTGGGAAAACAGAATAATATAGAGGTAATGGAGATAACAGCTAAAGCTTATTCTTAAGTTTCTCATAGACTAAAAGAGCGGAGAATAGCCGATATTTTCCGCTCTTTTCCCTCTCCATAATCTGCATATCTCTCCATAACCAATCATTTTTCCAGAACCTGCTGCTGAATCGGGAGGGGGGTTTTTCATGCACGTGGTTGAGAACGGGATTTTATGAAAGTATAATAAGGGCGATTTTATTCTCTTTGCCTTGGTCTGCCTGAGCGTGAGTCTCGATAATAACATTCTGTCCCTGCTCATATTCCTCCCCCTTCTGGGAGCCGTGCTTCTTGCGGTTCTGCCGTATTTCCAGAAGGTTTCCGATTACCAGTTAAAAACAGTCGCTTTTGTAATAACGCTGGTCGAATTTGTGATTTCTCTGCCGCTTTTCTTCCGGTTTAACGGCTCGCTTTCCACCATGCAGTTCGAAGAGAAGATTCCCTGGCTCACGGAGTTGGGAGTGTCCTATCACTTGGGAGTCGACGGTCTTAGTCTTCTGCTCGTGCTTCTCACGACTTTTCTGTTCCCGATCACGGTTCTTTGCTCCTGGAACGCGATAAAAGGCGGATGGAGGGCGTTTCTATGTCTTACTCTTTTCCTTGAATCGGCCCTTGTAGGAACCTTCACCGCTCTTGATATGATCCTTTTCTTCATATTCTGGGAAGCGGTGCTGATTCCCATGTATTTCATCATAGGAATCTGGGGGTCCTCAAGAAGAATCTATGCCGCAATAAAATTCTTCATCTATACGGCGCTTGGAAGCGGACTTATGCTGGTCGCGATCATCTATATGTACTACGCCCACATAGACCAGTTTGGCTTCGCGTCAATGAACCTCTTTGATCTCCAGAGAACCAGTCTCGTTTTTGACGGAATACTGAGTCCCCAGGGGCTTGTGTTCCTGGCGTTCTTCCTGGCTTTCGCGATCAAAGTTCCGATGTTCCCGTTCCATACCTGGCTTCCTGACGCCCACGTTGAGGCACCCACTCCCGGAAGCGTCATACTCGCGGGCGTGCTCCTTAAGATGGGAACCTATGCGGTGATAAGGTTTCTCATACCATTTTTCCCGGAGGCGATAGATGCATACACCGGAGTTCTCATAGCTTTTTCGATTACCGGGATAATCTACGGAGCGATGGTGGCCTTCATGCAGAAGGACCTTAAGAAGCTGGTTGCCTACTCAAGCGTGAGTCATATGGGGCTTATAATGCTGGGAGTGTTCATTTTTAACCTCCACGGCGTGCAGGGAGGAATCTACCAGATGATAGGCCACGGTCTTTCCACCGGGGCTCTGTTTATTCTTGTCGGGATGATATACGAAAGACGCCACACCAAAATGATTTCGGAATTCGGTGGGCTTGCGAAAGTGATGCCTATTTTCGCGCTGTTCTTCATGATCGCCATGCTTTCTTCGATAGGGCTTCCTCTCCTAAACGGTTTTATCGGAGAATTCCTGATTCTGCTGGGAGTCTTCGCGGAAAGCTACTGGTACGCCGCGCTTGGAGCCACGGGACTTGTGCTTGGGGCGGTTTACATGCTCTGGGCATACCAGAGGGTGATGTTTGGACCTGTAATAAAGAAAATAAATTTGGGACTTAAGGATCTTAATCCCAGGGAGATAGCCCTTATGATTCCTCTCGCCGTGATGATGCTTCTGATGGGTGTCTATCCGCAGCCATTTCTCTCAAAAATGGAGCCTACGGTAACAAGAATAATAGATGGGACACAGCAAGAAGCTTTCAGTGTGGATGCTACATTGCCGGAAATCCAGAGAAACGGGCCTTAGAACCGCAATCGGCCGGCTTTCAGGCGGCTGTTTGCCGGCTTGATCGAATCTATGTCTTTTAAAAAGCTCATAACGAAAAAAGTCGAATTCTCTGCCTCTCACAGGTATTGGAATAAAAACTGGAGCGAAGAAAAAAACCGTGAGTTCTACGGCAAATCGAGCCTGCCGGGCGGACATGGGCATAATTTCACACTTGAGGTTACGGTGGAAGGAGAAATAAACCCTGAGACGGGAATGATAATCAACCTCTTTGACCTGAAGCGAATCATTTCCTCTGTTCTAGCCGATTTTGATCACAAGAACTTAAATGAGGACAACCCGCGTTTTGAGGACCTTATACCAACGACGGAAAACATAGCCAAGGTTCTTTGGGAAATGGTTGAGGAAAAAACCCTTGAGAGAGATGACTGCCGTCTCCATAAAATAAGGGTATATGAAACGGATGAACTTTTCGTCGACTACAGCAAATGCTGAAAAGAAAAGAGCAGGTGCTTCTTACAAGAGTGTTTAGGTTTTCTGCAAGCCACAGGCTTTTTATAGGGGGGTTGTCAGATGAAGAGAACTTCGCCATATTTGACAAGTGCGCGAATCCCGCGGGGCACGGACACGACTATACGGCGGAAGTGGCTATAAGTGGAGAGATAGACGATGAAACGGGCATGGTTATAAACCGTATTGATTTTGAAAAACGGGCAGCGCCCGTAATCGAAGAACTTAACTATAAGTGGATAGACAGGGATATTCCTTTCTTTCAGGAAAACATATCAACCGTTGAGAACATCGGGAAATACCTGTGGCAAAAGTTCGCAGAAATCATTCCGGGCAAGCTTGACCATATAAAAATCTGGGAAAATCCGAAAAGCTATTTTGAGTATTTCGGGGAAAAACAAGATGGCTGAGAAAGTCGTAGTCCTAACCGGGGCGGCAAGAGGCATAGGAAGAGCAATCGCAATTGAGTTGCTCGAGGCGGGGTTTTTTGCGGCCCTTTGTTCAAGAAGCCCCCGGAGCATAGATTCCCTCGAGACTGAGATATCGTCTTTTGCCGGAAATTTCATGGCTTCCTCGATCGATATATCGGCTGAGGATGAAATCGAAAGATTCATCTCGAGCGTTGCGAAAGAAAAAGGGAGAATCGACGTACTCATAAATAACGCGGGTGTCGTCTACACGGGTTCGGTAGAAGAAACCGGCACCGAGCAGTGGGATGAAATGATGGCCGTAAACGCAAGAGGGACCTTTCTCATGGTAAAGCATTCTCTCCCGCTTATCCCCAGAGGGGGCCATATCGTAAACATCGGCTCAAACGCTTCAAAGAAGGGCTTTCCCGGGTGGGCCGCCTACTGCGCTTCTAAGTTCGCCGTCCTGGGTTTTACCAATTCGCTGAGAGAAGAGTTAAGGGACAGGGGAATAAGGGTTTCCGCGGTTCTGCCGGGTCCAACCAAAACGGATATCTGGGATTCTCTTGGCGGAAAATGGAACAGGGCGAAAATGATGTCCCCTGAAGTTACGGCGAAAACAGTTCTCTCGGTCATAAATCAGCCCCCGGGGGCGAACATAGATGAAATTGATATAGTTCCATCCACGGGTAGTTTATAATTGCGCAAGACCGGTTCTGGAAAAAGCAGATGATAGAGACAGTTTCAGTTGGAATCAGCTACAAAACGGCCCCCGTGGAAGTGCGGGAGCGGTTTTCTTTTTCTGATGCGGACCTTAGAGAAGCGCTTGGAATCCTTCGCCTCAGGGAAAACGTGCTTGAATGCTACATTGTGTCCACCTGTAACCGCGTTGAGGTCTACGCGGTGACTGAGGATTGCGGGAAATGCGAGGAAGAGATCAAATCGTTTCTTCTGGATTTTCATAAGCTTCCAGGCGAAAGCCTTTCCCCCTATATACATACCCGCGTGGGATCTGATGCCGTGAGGCATCTTTTCAGAGTAGCCGCCAGCATCGATTCAATGGTAATCGGAGAAACACAGATCCTGAATCAACTCAAAAACTCATATGGCGTGGCGTATTCTGAGAACACGGTCGGACTTATACTCAACAGGCTTTTTAACAGGGCTTTTTTTGCGGGGAAGAAAGTGAGAGCCGAAACGGGAATTTCTTCTCAGGCAGTTTCGATAAGTTATCTCGGGGTGGAGCTTGCCAAAAGGATCTTCGAGAATCTGGCGAACCGGACCGTTATGCTGGTTGGGACCGGAGAAATGGGGGAACTTTTCGCAAAACACCTTGTCTCGAACAACATAAAGGAACTGTACGTAACAAGCAGAAATTTCAGCAACGCGGAAAAACTTTCTCAGTCCCTAAACGGCAAGCCCATCAGGTTTGAAGAAATGCTCTACTACCTCAAAGACATCGACATTCTTGTGACCGCAACGGGATCTTCTGACTATATAATAAGAAGCGAACACATAAAACAGTCCCTTAAACTCAGGAAAAACGATCCGATCTTTATGATCGATATAGCCGTCCCACGCGATATCGATCCGAAAATAAACAGAATTCCCGGAGTTTATCTGTATGACATAGACGACCTGAGAGTGGTTCAGGGCGAAAACTTAAATTCCAGAAAAGAAAATCTCAAAAAAGCCGAGGAAATAGTCCTAACCGTAGAAAAAGGTTTTAACGACTGGATGGAAAGTCTTAAAGTCTTCCCCGTCATAATTGATATCAAGCAAAAATTCGAGAAGATAAAAAAGACTGAGGTCGAGAAGGCGCTTCGAAGACTCGAGGGTGGCACCGGAACGCAGAAAGAGATCATAGAAAGCCTGGCGAATTCCATAATCGGAAAAATATTTCACGACCCTGTTACTAACCTAAAAAAAAGAACGTCCGGTTACGAAGCGGCTCTCTACTCTGAGGTAACGAGAAGGCTTTTTGAGCTTGACCCGGTGGATACCCCGCAGGACGTAACAGATATTTATGACGAAGCTGAGAATTGGGACCAGAGGTAGCAGACTCGCCCTGTTCCAGGCCCGCCTAGTCGAAACGGAACTTCGCACTGCATTCCCTTCACTTGAAACGGAAATAAAGGAAATAAAAACTTTGGGCGATATAAAGCCCAAAGAAGACATCTCCCGGATGGGTGGCAAGGGAGTCTTCGTAAAAGAAATCGAGCAGAGCCTTCTCTCGAGTGAAATAGACATTGCCGTTCACAGCATGAAGGATATGCCCTCGGTTCTTCCGGACGGGCTTGTCATAGGTTCCGCGCTAAAAAGAGAAGATCCCAGGGATGTCTTTATCTCAAGAGACGGCAGCGCCCTTGAGCAACTCCGCGGAGAGGGAAGGGTGGGAACCGGAAGCGTAAGAAGAAAGGCGCAGCTGCTTTTGCGGTTTCCCGACCTCAAAGTCGTTTCCATAAGAGGAAATATCGATACCAGACTCAGAAAAATTCTCTCAGAAGATCTTGACGGAATAGTTCTGGCCGCGGCCGGACTTAACCGGCTCGGACTTTCCGAACGTATTACCCAGTATTTTGCGCGTGACTACCTAGTTCCGGCCCCATGTCAGGGAATAATAGCCATAGAATACAGAGAAAATGAGGCGGAAATAAAAAATCTCATATCTGCAATCACAGACGCAGACACGGAAACCGTAGCAGTATTCGAGCGCTCTTTCTTAAAAACTTTCGGCGGAGACTGTCAAATTCCACTCGGATGCTGCGCGGATGTTTCTCTTGGGAAAATATCGGCAGATTCTGTTTTCATAGACATGGAGAAAAAAGCAATCCACAGGAACACCTGGGAGTGCGACTCGGAAAAAGCATCCGCCGAAGGAGTTCTCATGGCCGAGAACCTCATGGAACAGGCGGGGATTTCACGATAAAACCAGCCCAGCATTGAACCACAGCCATTTCGGGTTTTTTCTTGCCGGACATCGGAATTTGCTTTGGGAACAATGGTAAGCATGATTCCCTCTGACAGTTTTTTCGCTCCGATGTTGCTTGTACGAACAACAAGCTCTCCTCCTGCGGCTTTTCAATCGGCAAGTCAGTCTGGAAATGAGCGTTCTGGGAAGGAAAACCGAAATAAGCTTAAAGATGTTCAGATGGAGGCGCTTGCGTAGTTGAGTATGTCCATACAGGGCAAGGGGTTTGAGAAGGGGCAAAAAACTTTTTACCCCAGGATTCCCATAAAAACCCCTGAAAACCGCCTGATTCACCCCAAAACCTGAAAATTCCACCCCAAGCCC
>CAYSDX010000119.1:0-57900 GCA_964429945.1 uncultured Spirochaetia bacterium
CCTGATTTCCGTTTGCATCCTTAAGATTGTTTGCCCATCCGTTATGCGTATCCCCGGCGAGTACCACAAGGTTTTTATCCGCCCCGTAGGCTGTGCCCAGCAAAGCTTCCCGTTCTGCAGGGTAGCCGTCCCAAGCGTCAAGATTATAAGGAAGCACCGTATTTATACGGTCCCGCTCATCCTGAGTCACCGAAGGATCTTCCCGCTGTACCCGCTCTTTAATTTCGGTCAGCCGATCAATAAGACTCGCGACCGCAGGTGTCCGATCACCCAGATCAGGAATTATCTCGGCGGGAATGTTCATTCTGCCCATAAGCACCTGCTGACCCAGAACCTGCCAAGTGGTGGTTGAGCTGGAAAGTTCCCCCTTAATCCAAGCAAGCTGGTCCCGGCCGAGCAGCCTTCGGTCAGGAGAACTGATATCCCCTCGGAAACGCTGGGCATTAAAACCGGTATCCGGGTCGAAATAGTCTTTGTAACTAAGCTGTTTTTCCCGTCCGAAAAGGCGGGTATCGAGCATAAAAAGCTCAACCAAGTTTCCGAAAGAAAAACTGCGGTAGATCTGTCCGGAATCATTCCGGTTCGCGGGGCGGACAGGCATCCACTCGTAATAGGCCTGAAGGGCAGCCATCTTGCGCGCATCGAAACTGCCTTCACTTTCATCATGGTTCTGGGCGCCGCTCATATAAGCGTCGTTTGCGACTTCATGATCATCCCAGACGGTGATGAACGGGTGTGCGGCGTGAAGAGCCTGAAGCTGCGGGTCCGTCCTGTACAGAGCGTAACGCTTTCTGTAATCATCAAGCGTCAGAATCTCCTTGTCGCTGTATTCCGGAAGATCCCTGCCGGTTTCTTCTGAATTGTCTGCTTCGGGACCAGGCTTCTTGCCATACTCATATATATAATCGCCCAGATGAACCACGGCATCCACTTCGGCCACCGTCGCCGCGTGACCATAAACGTTAAAGTAACCGCCATGGGAAGTGGGATAGTTGGCGCATGAAAACACCGCCAGTCTAACTGAGTCCACATCGCCCTCCGGCAGAGTCTTGGTACGACCGATAGCGGATGTCGCCTTTCCCGAGCGGAAACGATAGTAGTAAACGGTTCCGGCCGAAAGACCCTTAACATCAATTTTGACCGTGTAATCACTCTCGGCCGTGGCCGTCTCAACGGAACTGTGCACAAGGCTTTTGAACTTTTCATCCGAAGCCACCTCAACCCTTACCCTGACTCTCTCCTGAGATGCCTGGGGAGTAACTCTCGTCCAGACAATAATTCTGTCGGCCAACGGGTCGCCGCTCGCTACGCCGTGATCGAAACTGACACGCCCCGAATCACCGTATATGGCAAGACCTATAACCACAAGCAAAACGGCAAGAGACAAGACCGCCAAAGCATAAAAGAGATGTTTTCTCGAGAACATAGACGCAAGCACTCCCTGTGCAGAGCAGTTTTACAGTTATATGCCCAAAATCAACAACAACTCAGAGAAAAACTCTCAGATGTAAAAAGTGCTTTGAAGCTACCCCTCCGAACGATGATTTCCTGCATCTCCGGCTCTTTGACAACTAAGGCTTTGCAATTATTATCTTGACGTATTACCAGCGGAGCAAAACCCCCATGGATATGGATTTTGAAAAACTGAAGTTCAACGACGAAGGCCTTTTGCCCGTCATAGTGCAGGACAGCTCAAGCGGGCGGGTACTCATGCTCGCCTACGCAAATAAGAAAGCCCTTGAGATGACCGTCAAGACGGGAAGGACCCACTTTTGGAGCAGGTCAAGAAAAAAGATCTGGAACAAGGGCGAAGAATCAGGCCATTTTCAGGACGTAAGGGAAATCTTCGTCGATTGCGACTGCGATACGGTGCTCATAACGGTGGAGCAGACAGGAGCAGCCTGTCACACGGGAAATCCCACATGTTTTTACAGATCAGAGGAGATGAAAGAAAAAGCGGCCCCTACATTTGAAAAAACATCCCTTAAAAAAGTGTTTTCCGTAATAGAGGACAGGAAACAAAACCCCAAGGAAGGATCCTACGTAAGCGGCCTTATGAAGGGCGGACTCGACAGGATACTAAAGAAGATCGGAGAGGAAGCCGGCGAAGTCGTAATAGCCGCAAAAAACAGGGATAAAGACGAACTCGTATACGAGCTTACTGACTTGTGGTTCCACTCCATGGTACTTCTCTGTGAAGCGGGTCTTTCGCCTCAGGACATATCAGATGAACTTGAGAGAAGGTTCGGCAAGCGCAAAGAAGAATATTCTGGGAACAATTAAGCGGGACCAGATGCAAGAACCCGGTCGAGAGCCAAGAAAGCGCGCGCCGATAGGATAGCTATATTCTTTTCTTATGAGATTCTTTTCGGAGTAGGCCTATTCTTTTTAGGCCTGTCCTTCTCTTCTATGTACTCCCCGATATGAGTTCTCTTTCTCACCGAAGGCGGCAGGTTTGAGAGATCAGGCTTCGGCATGTCAGTTGAAAGGTCTCTGGTAAAAGCGAAAGTCGAGATCACTTTTTCCACCTTCTTTTTCTCCCCGCAATAGCACTTTACGTTCTTCTCATCCCCTTCTTCGTATATAAGTTCAGAGAACCTGTAGTTTTTCATGTTGAAAAGCGCAAGCAGGGTTCCGTCCTTAAGGTAGTAGTCGTTGAATATGGAATCTTTTCCCTTTCTCCCGTGTTTTGCCACTATTTCTTCGCGCTCGAGGTCGACAACCTCTATAGCGTAGATGTTGTCATATTTCTCGACAAGGCTTTTGACGGTCTCCTTGTCCCGTTTTCTCTCAAGAGTCTTTAGTGATTTTTCAACGTTGTCTCTACACTTAGTGCATTCAAATTCATAGAGGGGCATTTGCGTCTCCTATCTGTTGAAATACTGGTTAAGGTGATCCTGTCCTACCCAGTCGCTTGCTATTTCTTCATCCTTTTGCTGCTTGTATTCAAGATGCCACCTGAGTTCGTCCCCGGGACCCGGAGCTCTTTTGCTCTTGTCGTCGAATATGGCCTTGAAGGTGGAAAAGACCCTTCTCACCGATCCGGTATCGTCACAGAGAGGACATTTAACAACTTCATCCTGATCGTCATCTCCGTACACAAGGTGGTCGAAACGAAAATTCTTAAGCTCAAGATAAAGCACTTTCCCGTCATCAAGCTTGTAACGAAACCGCCTCGCACCGCTTACACCCTTTTCCCCTAGCTCAAAGAACTGTTTTCCATTCTTGTCGCTTGTTACTTCGATGTAACAGAAGTTGCGGTTTTGCTTGAAAACTTTCCTCGCATTAGTCTTGGTAAGCTTGGCGACCAAGTTGTCTATATCCGTGTTGTAACTCTCCATACAACTGTCGCATTCATATTCGTATAACGGCACGTTATGCCTCCGGAAAAACTTTTAATCTAGAGGATTATAAACAATATAATCTGAGTTTAAAGTCCGAAAACCCCGGAACCTCCAAAACATTGCTGAAAAAGAATGCAGTGAGAAAACACCACTGCACTGAAATCACATCACCCGAATTGATCAACTCCCCGCCATATTATGGTGTTATACTTGGTAGCACGATGAAGGCAATGGTTCTAAAGGGTACGCACGATCTGTCCGAGAACAATACTCCTCTTGAGTTGCTGGAAATCCCCACCCCGAAACCCGCTGAAGGAGAAGTACTGATACGGGTTTTGGCCTGCGGTGTCTGCCACACCGACATGGATGAGGTAGAAGGAAGAGTGGCGCCTCCTTCTTTTCCGATTGTTCTAGGACACCAAGTGGTAGGGGTAGTTGAAGAACCCGGTCTGAGGTTCAACGCAGGCGACATGGTTGGAGTCGCGTGGATAGGGGGAGCCTGCGGAGAATGCAGCTACTGCGGGAGTGGACGGGAAAACCTCTGCAATGACTTCATTGCTACCGGCAGGGACAGAAACGGGGGATTTGCCGAGTTCATGGTCGCAGACGCAGAATTCATTTATCCCATACCTGCGGAAATGGACCCGGTGAAAACTGCCCCTCTTCTATGCGCTGGAGCGATAGGTTACCGCTGCGTGAAACTTTCCGGAATAACAGACGGAGACACTATAGGGCTTATGGGATTCGGGGCTTCAGCTCATCTGGTGATAAAGCTGCTTCGCCACACATATCCCTTAAGCGAGGTGTTCGTATTCGCAAGAGGAGAAAGGGAAAGACAATTTGCCATAAATCTCGGAGCATTCTGGTCAGGGGAAATTGAAGAGCGTTCCCCAAAACAACTTTCCGCCATCATCGACACCACGCCGGTATGGAAACCAGTTCTGCACTCACTTGAGAATCTCGTCGCCGGGGGAAAACTGGTCGTAAACGCCATCAGTAAAGAAAACTCCGATATTGACTCTCTGCTGAGCCTTGATTATCAGTCGCACCTCTGGCTTGAAAAAGAGATAAAAAGCGTAGCAAACGTCACAAGAGAGGATGTCTCAGGCTTTCTCTCGGTCGCATCCAGCCTGGGAATAGAGGCTGAAGTCACCGAGTATGGACTTGAAGAGGTAAACACGGCGCTTTTAGAAATAAGAAGGGGAGGAGGCAAAGGTGCCAAGGTCTTAAAAATAGCCGACCGGTAACTTTTTCAAAATACAGAGCGTCCAATTTCCTCCAGTTTATTCTCAAGTTCCTCCCTCTCAAGCAACTCGAACGGAAGAGACAAAAACGCTCTAACCCGTTTTTCCAATAATCCATAGGCCTCTGCGAAAGCTTCTCGCTGTTCGGTTTCGGTTCCCTCAACGCCCGCAGGATCCTCAAGACCCCAGTGGGCCGTCACGGGCCTGCCCGGCCACACAGGGCAAACCTCGTTCGCCGCATTGTCACACACTGTAAAGACAAAATCCATCGCAGGGATGCCCGCCGCTTCAAACTCGTCCCAAGATTTGGAACGCAGGTTCTCCGTGTCATGCCTCCGGCGAAGCAGAAGTTCAAGAGCGTAAGGGTGAACTTCTCCCCGCGGATGACTTCCAGCGCTGTAGCCGACAAAACGCCCGTCACTATTGTGATTCAAAAGAGATTCGGCAATGATCGAACGGGCCGAGTTGGCGGTGCAGAGAAACAAAACCCTGTAGATTCGCTCGCGTGATGGCTTCTTTTCTTTCATAACCCTTCCCATTTTACCGGATAACTAACCTGCGAGTACGCCTGATAGTTTAATAACAAAAATTGATAAAGTTCGTTATTAAAGTATCTTTTATGCCGCAGGTGCAAACTGATGAATGTTTCTCTCACACCAAAATTGGAAGAATTCATCCGAGAAAAAGTTTCCTCCGGACTTTACAACAACGCAAGTGAAGTAGTTCGCGAAGCGTTACGACTGTTGGTCAAGCAGGACAACACTTCAACTGATAGATCTTTGGCAGCACAATTAACAAAAGCGGAAATCCATAAACAGATTTTGTCTTTGGAAAAACCGTTGCGGGACAAAGGGATCAAATCCATTTTCCTGTTCGGTTCGGCAGTTCGAAACGAGAACACTTCGGCAAGTGACATAGATGTTTTTATCGATACCGAACCGAAAGTTCCCTTCAGTTTACTTGACTTAGTTGAAGTAAAGCATTTCCTTGAAGACAGCTTAAGATGTGAAGTGAATGTAGTGACGCGAGAAGGACTTCATCCGCACATTAAGGAAAGCATAATCAATCAATCTGAACAGGTGTTCTAAATGTCGAAAGATTCGACTCTCTACGTCAAATGTTTGAGTAAATCAGCGGTTCTACACAGATTAAACGCACTAAATACCTGTCCCTCCTAGTTTCCGCTTAGACACCAAATCTCGATAATATATAATTTTTCCATGGCCGAAAACGAAGAAATCCTTGTAAAAACCGTAAATTCCATACGCACTCTTACGCTTAACCGCCCCGAGAAAAGAAACTCCCTTACCCCAAAAACTCTCAAGCTGTTAACAGAGGAATTTCTAAAACTGAGAGAAATCCCCGAAATCAGGTGTCTTGTGATAACGGGAAGCGGCAATAGGGCGTTTTGCTCAGGATACGATATAGACTCAATATCCGATGAGGAAATTGCCATAGAAAACGACCATCCTCTTACCGAAGCCATGCAGGCAGTAAAATCTTACCCCCTTCCCGTAATAGCAATGATAAACGGCCACGCTTTCGGGGCAGGACTTGAGCTCGCGGTTGCCTGTGATATAAGAGTGTGCGTTTCCGATGCCAAGCTCGCAATCCCGCCCGCAAAACTGGGAGTCACCTATCATTACGGGGGAATAAAGCAATTCCTGAACTTGGTGGGCCCCGGATTTACGAGGGAGCTTTTTTTAACGGGAAACTCCGTTAACGCCGAAAGAGCCTTGGAGAAAGGGCTTGTCAATCATGTCGTGAAAAGAGACGAGCTTGAAGAGTTCACCTACGCACTTGCCGAGGGGATAAGCGAGAACGCTCCGCTTTCCATGATATCAATGAAGAAGATGATAAATATCTGGGAAGAAGGGAATCCGCCTTCAGAAGAAAACGAAGAACTTATAAAATCCCTTCTTGCGAAGGTAAGGGAAAGTAGAGACGCCCAAGAAGGAAAAACAGCCTTTCTTGAGAAAAGAAAGCCTGTTTTCAAGGGGAAATAACAACTTTTAAAGTTCAGTTTCCGTAGCCAAATTCCTTTATCAGGAAATCCCTCTGGGTCCAGTTCTCCTTTACCTTAACCCAAAGCTCAAGAAACAGCTTCACTCCCAGTATTCTTTCAATCTCGACTCTGGCCTCAGAACCGATCTGCTTGAGCATTCCCCCGCCCTTGCCTATCAGAATTCCCTTGTGGCTTTTTCTCTCAACGTAGATTTCCGCGTTTATCCTGATCAGGTTCTTCTCCGTATCCTCGCTGAATCCCGAGACCACAACGGCAACCTTATAGGGAATTTCCTTTCGCGTGAGATTAAACACCTTCTCCCTTATGAGTTCGCTTACGTAAAAGATCTCGGGCTGATCCGTGAAAATATCATCAGGGAAATATTTAGGTCCCTCGGGCAGGTGTTCTTTCAGAAGTTCCGTGAGCCGTTCTACTCCGTCGTTATTAAGCGCCGAGATGGGAATTATCTCGAGGAATTTGTCAGAGAATCTTTCAGCGGCTGAGAGTATCGACAGGAGTTTTGATTTCTTTACCTTGTCGATTTTGTTCACGACGAATAAGGAGGGTTTCTTGAGCATCTTCAGTATGGATTGATCCGCCGCCCCGAAAGGTTTTTCCACGTCAGTAACAAACGCCACAAGATCAGCTTCCGACAGGGCACCGCTTACCGCCCGGGCCATTGACTTTCCGAGTCTGCTTTTTTCCCTGTACACGCCTGGAGTATCAAGAAAAACAAGCTGGGAATCATCGAAAGTCTTTACCCCCAAAATTCTGTTCCTTGTAGTGCTTGGCTTGTCCGAAACGGCCGAAACCTTCTCTCCCACAATGGAATTTACAAGGGTGGATTTACCGACGTTGGGCCGTCCTATCACGGAAATGAATCCAGATCTGAAACCCTCTTTTGAAGCTGTTTGGGACATGGAAACGGATCTCTAGTTAGATTTTAATAAAAAGTCGTCAAAGTTCTGCCAGAGAAATACCTCTCTACAAAGTATAATTTACCGTTATCTCCTAGGCAAAACCGGTTTCCCAATGAAGATGAATCAAGGCAAAGAGACGGCAGACCCGATAATTCACTGGTTCAGAAACGACCTCAGGTTCCTGGATAACCCGGCATTGACGGAGGCAACCAAGTCCACCCGGCGCGTAGTGCCACTCTATATACTCGAAGACGCGGATTTAGACCCTTGGGCGCCCGGCGGCGCAAGCAGATGGTGGTTACATCATAGTCTTCTGGCCCTGAACAAATCCCTGGAAGCCCGCGGAAACAGCCTGATTCTGCGCCGCGGCCAACCGAAGGAGGTACTGCAAGACCTTGTGGCAGAAACAGGCGCCACAGCAGTCCACGTCACCCGTCTTACGGAACCGCGCGCAATCAAGATTGAATCCGAAGTGAAGACCGCTCTGAACAGTCTTGGAATTAAGCTAAGGGTATTTGACGGCAACCTGCTTTTTCCGCCAGGGTCCGTAACGACAAGAAAAGGAGATCCATTCAAAGTTTTCACGCCTTTTTATAAAACCTGTCTGCGGGAATTTACGCTCCAAAAACCCCTACCCGCTCCTGAACAACTTCCAGGCCCCAGAAAACCCGCCGAGAGCGATTCGCTTGACGGGTGGAAGCTACTGCCAAAAAACCCTGACTGGAGTGTCGGCTGGCTCAACATATGGACACCCGGCGAATCGGGAGCTCTTGATTCTCTTGACTCGTTTTTGCAAGATTCAGCGACGGAATACCAGACTCAACGCGACCGGCCTGATATCGCTGGAACTTCCCGGCTTTCTCCTCATCTTCATTTCGGAGAAGTATCGCCAAGGACTTGCTGGTATTACTTGCTGAGGAACGTAAAACCCGGCTTGGAAGACGACTTGCAACCTTTTTTCCGTCAGGTTGTGTGGCGGGAATTCTCCCACCATCTACTATACCACTGGCCTACATTCCCTGAAAAACCGTTTCGACAGGAATTTGAGCGCTTCCCATGGGCTAGGGATGAAGAAGCGCTATGCCGGTGGCAACGCGGACTCACCGGTTATCCGATAGTTGACGCGGGAATGCGAGAGCTTTGGGCGACGGGCTGGATGCACAACAGGGTACGTATGATCGCCGCCTCTTTTCTTGTGAAACACCTGCTTGTCCCGTGGCAGGACGGCGCCAAGTGGTTCTGGGACACTCTGGTAGACGCAGATCTCGCCAACAACTCGGTGAACTGGCAGTGGGTAGCTGGCTGCGGAGTCGACGCAGCCCCATTTTTTCGTATCTTTAATCCGATTCTTCAGGGTCGGAAATTCGATCCCGATGGCACTTATGTACGTCGCTGGGTTCCTGAACTTACGAATTTGCCGAACAAGTACATTCATGAGCCATGGGCAGCATCTGAACATATACTTGCAAACTCTGGGATTTCTCTAGGAAACATCTACCCCTTCCCTGTTGTAGATCACATAGATGCTAGAAATCGCGCTTTGGCAATGTTTAAACAGATAAGAAGCTAAGCTTCAAGATTTTCTCTGAAGTCGTTTTAGTTTAATTCCGCTATATTAAACAAACGCAAACGCTCAGAAAATCCCGCCTATAGACCTCTCAAGACCCGCCTGAAGATGCGGTTTAGCTTCTTCAAAATCTAGGTTCGCCTTGTTGGCAACGCTAACGATCCTAGTTCTGTATATCTTCCATTTCACGTCGTCAACATGCGAAGTCTGCTTGGTTTTTGTCGCAGTGCCTTGTTGAGCATCAGTATCCTCTGTCTGGTAAACAAGTTCTCCCTCACGGGCTTTCTCCCTGATTTGGATATCGGTGACCATCGTGAAAAGGTCGTCTGTTACGAGCGCATCAAATAAAAAGCCCGCAACTCCACCTGCAATAGCACCCGCAACGGTGCCCTTGTTGATCTCATCAACGTCCCCTCCTAGGGCGCCGCCTATCACTCCTCCGATAACCGCGCCTTCGACCACGCCTTGATAACCCTCTCCAAGCATAGCGTTAGCCTCCTCAAGATCGGTTTTTCCGACATTCAAAATGTTGGCCTGAAGAATGAAAGTCGCCTCGGCCGGGTCTTCTGTGATCTTAAAGCCGTTAGAGACTATCCTAGCTTTGATTCCGTACTCAATTCCGGGCATTTCCTTGTCGGTCGTATTCTTTACGTCAACGTAAACTATCCTTTTCTCGGGCGACACAGGCTCAAGAAAAATCGTCTCCGACATCTTGGTCTCAACGGTAAGTTTCCTTTTTTCGATAAGGGTTCTGGTCGCCGCGCAGGCGTTTACAAGAAAAACAAGGCAGACAGCCATGGCAAAAAACAAATTCCTTTTACAGAGAACTTCTTTCTTCATTTAATCAAAACTCCTCGGGATTTTATTGCCGGAGAAAAATTTCCGACCTTCCGAACTAAAATCGTATGTGAAAAAAAGAAAAAAACAAGCAGAAAAAAGCCTGGAAAATCCAAACCGCGCAGGTGCTTTTTCTCAGAAATACAAAACAAAAGATCACCTTACACGTATCCCTCGAAAACGGCACCGCAACCTTGCCAACGCGAATCAATCTAGTATCATTAGCCAATCCTAACTGCCGGGAGAAACGCATCTTCATGCTTGAACTTATGGGAGAGTGGAAAAGGTCGAATTTCTGCGGAGATCTTAGCAAAAAACATATAGACAGCACCGTGACTCTAATGGGCTGGGTACAGTCCCGAAGAGACCACGGCGGGGTGATTTTCGTTGACCTGCGCGACAAGGAAGGACTTTGTCAGATCGTTTTTAACCCGGAGCGTGACCCGAAAATCCACAAGACTGCCGAACAGCTTCGGGACGAATGGGTTATAGCGGTAAAAGGCAAAGTAACCCCGAGAACCGAGGAAACCGTAAACCCGAACCTAAAAACCGGCGAGATCGAAGTTGTAGCGGAGCAGGTAAGGGTTCTTAACACGTCAAAGGTAATACCGTTTCTAATAGAGAGTGAAGTGAACGCCGATGAGCTTCTCAGGCTTAAGTACCGTTATCTTGACCTCAGAAGACCGCCCATGCGGGATAACATGATCTTCCGTCACAAAGTCGCCGCCGCAGTGCGAAGCTACCTTAACGAAAACGGTTTTCTTGAGATCGAAACCCCCTATTTCACGAAATCGACTCCGGAGGGTGCGAGGGACTTTCTCGTTCCGAGCAGACTTAACGAAGGGCAGTTCTACGCGCTTCCCCAGTCACCCCAGATATTGAAACAGACCCTTATGATCTCGGGTTTTGACAGATACTACCAGATAGTTAAATGCTTCAGGGACGAGGACCTGAGAGCGGACCGCCAGCCTGAGTTCACCCAGATAGACATGGAGATGTCGTTTGTCTCGGAAGACGAAGTGATCTCCACGGTTGAAGAAATGATAAAAGCAGTGCTTAAGGCGACAAAAGGAATCGACGTAAGCACTCCTTTTTCAAGAATGCCTTATCAGGAAGCCATGGAGAAGTACGGAACCGACTGCCCCGATACGAGATTGGCTCTTGAACTAAAAGACATTTCTTCCATATTTGCAGACTCGCAGTTCAAGGTGTTTCGCGGAGCTTTGGAGAAAGGCGGAGCGATAAAAGCCCTTAACCTCAAGGGAGGAGCCGAGAAGCTTACCAGAAAGGAAATAGACGATCTTACCGAATACGCGATCTCGCTCGGAGCGAAAGGGCTTGCATGGATAAGAGTCGGCGAGGACGGATGGAACTCTCCGATAGTCAAGTTTCTAAGCGAAGGGGAACGCGAGCTTCTAGCCGATGCCCTTTCGATGGAAAAAGGAGACATAGTGTTTTTCGGCGCTGACTCAGTCGATATGGTAAACCAGGTGATGTCAAACGTAAGGCTCGGCCTAGGCCAAACTCTTTCGCTCGTTGACGAAGAAAAACTCGAGTTTCTCTGGGTGGTCGACTTCCCGCTTCTTAAGTACAGCCCCAAGGACAAAAGATACGTCGCCGTCCACCACCCTTTTACCGCCCCCAAGGACGAGGACGTGGAAAAAATTGAGAGTTCCCCGGGCGAGGCAGCATCAAAATCCTACGATATAGTCTTAAACGGAGTTGAGATAGGCGGGGGAAGCATAAGAATCCATAGAAAAGACATACAGCAAAAAGTGTTTGAAGCAATAGGGGTCGGAGAGGACGAGGCACGGGAGAAATTCGGTTTTCTCCTCGAGGCCCTTGAATTCGGAGCTCCTCCACACGGAGGCATAGCACTTGGTCTTGACAGGCTCTTGATGCTTCTCTCCGGTGAAGAATCGATAAGAGACGTAATAGCTTTTCCAAAAACGCAGAAGGGGGCCTGTCCACTGACAGAAGCACCCTCTGAGGTTTCTCCCGAGCAACTTCTTGAAGCGGGAATAAGCTCCATCGCCAAAAAGCCAGAAGACTGATCTTCACACAGCATGAACCGGCTTCATACGCCGTTTAGGACAATTGTCGCGCCATTTTGACGAGACCTCAAAAATCCTTGTTTGCTTTACGTTTTTTTATGCTATGATTCTATGCGGTTACGTTTCTGAGCAGGCGGAAGGTGCATGGACATCTGGAAAAATTTTCACGGGCTCAATTCAGGCTACGTAATGGATCTCTACGAACGTTACGTAAGAGACTCTTCTTCAGTCGATCCCGCGACGAAAACCATTTTTGAGGGTTGGAAGCCCGACACCAAATACTCATCCCTCAGGGTTGAAATAGAACCTGAAATCGAGAAAAACGGTTTCAAGCAATCATCCGTAAGGGACGTAAACAAGGCCGTTGCCATTGCCAACATGGCCCAGGCAATCAGGAGACACGGCCACCTGGCAAGCAGAATAGATCCCCTCGGGGGTCCTGTTCACGGAGACCTAACCCTGCATGCCGAAACGTTCGGACTTGACGAGGAAGAGCTAAGAGACTTCCCTTCGACTCTTGTAGGATGGCCTCTTTCGCAGAACTCGCTTGACGCGCTTGACGGAATAAGAAAGCTGAGGAAAATCTACTCGTCAACCACGGGATATAACTACGACCACATCTACGAAGCCGAAGAGAGAAGGTGGATGAGGGGCGCCATAGAATCGGGCGTTTACCGCCCTCCCCTGAACCCCGTGAACGAAGCGGAGCTTCTCGATACCCTCACCAGAGTGGAAGTATTAGAAAACTTCCTCCACAGGATCTTTCCCGGGAAATTCAGGTTCTCAATAGAAGGCGTCGACATGCTGGTGCCGATGCTGAATGAACTCATACGCCTTGCCATCAAAGCCGACATACACCAGATAATTCTCGGAATGGCCCATCGCGGAAGGCTAAACATCATGCACCACGTGATGGAGAAAAACTACAAGTACACGCTGCTTAAGTTCAAGGACCCCGTCCTAGTAAGGGATTTTGCCGACGACATGGGATGGACGGGAGACGTTAAGTACCACGAGGCCGTAAAACGCGATATCCCGACGGGAGGCACGCTTGACCGCAACATGAGGATAACCATGGTTCCCAATCCCAGCCACCTGGAATCGGTAAATCCGGTAGTGCAGGGAATGTCGAGGGCATGCGGGATAAGCGATGATGCCCCGGGTTCTCCGCAATTTGATCCATCAGTTGTAATCCCCGTACAGATTCATGGAGATTCGGCATTTATGGGACAGGGAATAAATGCCGAAACGCTTAATCTCTCCGCCCTTCCGGGCTACCACACCGGCGGAACCATACACATAATCACCAATAACCAGCTCGGTTACACCACTCTTCCCTCCGACAGCAGAAGCACGCTTTATGCAAGCGACCTTGCCAAGGGGTTCGAAATACCGATTGTCCACGTAAACGCGGATGACCCGGTTGCCTGCATAGAGTCAATACGCTTGGCCTTCGGCTACACATCCAAGTTCGAAAAACATTTCCTCATAGACCTCGTCGGCTACAGAAGGTATGGACACAACGAGGCAGACGAACCGGGATTCACCCAGCCCATGATATACAAAAAGATAGACAATCATCCAAGAGTAATGGGCATCTGGGCGAAAGAACTGATGGAAAAAGGCACCGTATCGGAAAAACAGGTAGAACAGCTACGGGAAAAACATACCGAGGAAATTACAAGGGAATTCGAATCAATCTCCCCGAATGACTCCCCCGAAGAATCAACCGCACCTTCCCCGGAACGAGGAATAGCGAAAAGAACAGTTACAAAGGTTCCGGACAAAACCCTGCGCGAACTCAACGATTCTCTTCTTTCGGTTCCCGAAGGGTTCACCGTAAATTCGAAAATCGCCAGGATACGCGACAGAAGAAAAAATGTTCTCGACGACCCGAATGAAAAGACAATTGACTGGGCCACGGCGGAAGAACTTGCCTACGCCTCCATAGTTGCACAAGGCATTCCCATCAGGATAACCGGACAGGATTGCGAGAGAGGAACTTTCAGTCATCGCCACGCGGTACTTCACGACTCGGAGGACGGCGCAATTCATACCCCCCTGCAGAAAATTCCCCAGGCCAAAGCGGCGTTCGAGATAAAAAACAGCCCGCTCAGCGAAAACGCCTGCCTAGGTTTTGAGTACGGATACTGCATCGAGAGAACAAACTGTCTTGTCATATGGGAAGCTCAGTACGGAGACTTCATAAACGGAGCGCAGACGATAGTGGATGAATATCTTGTATCCGCAAGGGCAAAATGGGGTCAAACCCCGTCCCTGGTTCTCCTGCTCCCCCACGCCTATGAGGGGCAGGGCCCGGACCACTCGAGCGGAAGGCTTGAAAGATTCCTCATGTCAGCCGCCGAATATAACATAAGAATAGTTAACTGCACTACATCGGCGCAGTTTTTCCACGTGCTTCGTCGCCAGGCCCTGCTGCTTGAAAAAGATCCTCTTCCCCTGATCGTCATGACGCCCAAGGGGCTCCTTCGAAACCCGATGATGAATTCGTCACTTAAAGATCTCTCCGAAGGGAAATGGCTTCCGGTAATTGACGACCCCATGAACGCCAGGCAGGCGAAAAAAGTAAGAAGGCTGATATTCTGCAGCGGCAAGGTATACGTTGACCTTATCTCAAGCGAGCTCAGAGCCAAGTCGCCCGACGTGGCAATAGCCAGAATCGAGCAGCTTTACCCAAGACCCAAGGAAGAGGTAAGCGCCATTTTAGAGAGGTATGGTAAACTTGAAGAAGTGGTCTGGGTGCAGGAAGAACCCCAGAATGCGGGAGCCTGGAAATACATGCTGCCTTTTTTCAGAAGAAAGATCATCAAGAAACGGTTTCCACTCAGCTATATAGGGAGAAAACGCTACTCAAGCCCTTCTGAAGGACTCTCCTCCATGCACAAATACAATCAGGATCTGCTTATAAGACAGGCATTCAGCATAGACGAAGTAGTGGAAGGAAATGAAGAAAGCGGCATAACCTGGCACAGGGACATCTGAGAGAAACGCGCAAGCGAGGGAGAAAATGGCCAAAAACATCGTCGTTCCCCACTTGGGGGATTCCGTAATAGAAGCAACGATAATCAAGTGGACCAAGCAGCAGGGAGACACGGTAAGACTTGGAGAAACCGTGGTCGAGCTTGAAACCGAAAAGGCAAATTTCGAAGTCGCTGCGGAGGCAACGGGAATCCTGGCTTCAATAGCGAAAAAAGCCGAAGAAGACGTAGAGGTAGGAGACATTCTGGGAACCATCGAGGCCTCCGAACTCAAAGAGGTCACAAAAGACGATACGGAAGAACCCGCCAAGGAAACTGAGGCCGCACCCGAAGCACCAGCCGAAGAGATTCCGCAGGAAAAACAGCAGGAAGAAGAACCTCAGATTCGCGTGACTCCCGTCGCGAGGAACATAGCCGAGCAAAAGGAAGTCGATCTCTCTCAGGTCGTACCCGAGGGAAACAGAATCACGAAAGAAGACGTGGAAAAACATCTTGAGTCACAGAGAACCGGAGAAGAAATTCCGCAAGAGCCCCCCTCGGAGGAAAAAATTCCCGAAACCCCGGTGTCGTCCGAAATCTTTCCGTCTCTATCCCAGCTAACAGCTAACAGAGAGAGAAGGACGAAAATGTCGAGACGTCGCAGAACTATCGCAAGACGTCTAGTGGAAGCTCAGCAGACAGCCGCCATACTCTCCACTTTTAATGAAATCGACATGTCAAACGTAATGGAGCTTCGGTCGAGAAAAAAGGACGCTTTCCGGGAAAAATACGGGGTGAGTCTGGGTTTTTCCTCCTTTTTCATAAAAGCCTCTATCGGAGCACTCAAGCTGTTTCCGGAGATAAACGCCGAGATCCAAGAAGATGAGATAGTCTACAAGGACTACTATGACATCGGAATAGCCGTAGGGGCCGAGGGAGGACTTGTTGTTCCCGTCATAAGGGAGGCTGACAGAAAAACCTTCGCGCAGATAGAAAAAGAGGTCAGGGAACTTGCCGAGAAGGCAAACGAGAACACCCTTTCACTTGATGAAATTTTCGGCGGGACATTCACCATAACAAACGGCGGGGTGTACGGTTCCCTTATGAGTACTCCGATACTGAACCCCCCTCAGGTCGCGATACTGGGACTTCACAAAATAGAAGAAAGACCGGTAGCAGTTAACGGAGACATAGTGATAAAGCCGATGATGTACACTGCACTCAGCTACGACCACAGGATAGTCGACGGAAAGGAAGCCGTGCAGTTTCTCGTAAAAGTAAAAGAACTTATCGAAGATCCCGAAGCTCTTCTTATCGAAGGCTGATTCCCACGTTTTGCACCGAGAAAAAACAAGGTAATAAGCAATACCCGTTCGGTATTTTATGAACTCGTATCCAGTTCAAGCATTTCGCCCCATTTCTCCGCTACATGCGTGAAGAGTTTTTTGTATTCCGTGTAATTATCCACCTTCCCCACTAATTCGCGGGCGGAATCCCTTGACTCGCTCAGCAATGCGGAATCCCTTATAAGGTTGGCAAAACTGAAGCCAGGAACCCCCGATTGCTTAGTGCCCATAAATTCCCCGGGCCCCCTGTTCGCAAGATCAAACTCAGAGATTCTGAACCCGTCTGAGGTTTCGGACATTATTTTAATCCTCTCCCCGGAGTCCTCTCCCGACACAAACGAATATACTACGTAGCAGGTCGACTCATGCTCTCCCCTGCCCACCCTTCCTCTCATCTGGTGAAGCTGCGAGAGCCCGAAGCGTTCCGCATTTTCTATAACAATTTCAGTAGCATTGGGAACGTCAACTCCGACCTCTATCACAGTTGTGGAGACTAGAACATCGCACCGCTTCGCAAGAAAATCATCCATCACCGCGTCTCTCTCATCGCTTTTCATCCTGCCGTGAAGAAGTGAAACGCGAAACTTCGAAAATTCCTCTCTAAGCTCCTCAACCATCCTGGTTACGTGCCTTACACGCTTGAAGTCTTGATTTTCAGATTCCTCTATAAAGGGATAAACGAAGTACGCCTGACGTCCTTCTTCAAGTCTCTCTCTTACACGGTCATAAAACCATGTCCGATTTTTCTGCGTATCCCTAAGAACAGATGTCTCTATCTTTTTCCTCGAAGGAGGAAGCTCGTCTATCACGGATATTTCAAGATCTCCGTACACAGTGATAGCGAGGGTTCTTGGAATCGGGGTAGCCGTCATAACCAGCACGTCAGGCACTGCCGCTTTCCGTACAAGCTTGGCCCTTTGAATGACCCCGAACCTGTGCTGCTCATCTATTACCACAAACCCGAGGGCCTTAAAATCCACTGTTTCCGAGATCAAGGCATGGGTTCCCACCACGATATCGGCTTGCCCGCTCTTTATCTCCTCGTGAACGCGGGATTTATCCGCCTTTGAAAGCGCACTTTTAAGAAGAGCCACGGTTACTCCTACGTTCTCGGCTATCTGCCGTATATTTCGAAAATGCTGCTCGGCCAGTATCTCCGTGGGAACCATGAGTGCGGCCTGATAACCGGACTCAACCGCCCTGAGCATAGAAACAAGGGCAACAAGAGTTTTCCCGCTTCCCACATCACCCTGGAGAAGCCTGTTCATTGGGCTGGAGGAAACCATGTCGGCCGCTATCTCCGAAATAACTTTTTCCTGCGCGCGTGTAAGAGCAAAAGGAAGTGAGTGGAGAAGTTTTTCTGAAAGAGCATCACCGGAGTTAAAAGATATACCGTGACTTTCGTCCACCTTTCGCTTCTTGGAGAAAAGTCCGAGCTGAAGAACAAAAAACTCGAAGAATATAACGGTCCTGTGGGCTAACGAACCTGTGACCGACACAGGATCGTCAAGATCAACCGGGAGAATATCGTCGGGCGGGAAATGCACCTGCTCAAGGGCCTCGGGCAAGCTAATCAGGTTGTGTTTCTCTTTAATGTCTTCCGGGATCAGTCCCTCGAAGTCTTGTGCATGGATATCAAGAGCATTTCTTATCGTCTCTCTCAGTTTTTTCTGCCTGAGACCTTCAGTAAGAGGATACACGGGAACGATTCTTCCGAACTGAAGGGGGTTCCCTATATCCTCTTCGCTCTCTATTATCTCGATGTCCTGGGCAAGCGGATGAATTATCTGAAGAGCCCTGCCGCCCGGAGCCACCGACACCTTGCCGTGAATTATGAAACTCATCCCCTTTTTAAAAATCCCCCTGAGGTAGGAAGGATTGTAATTAAACCAAGTGAGTCTCAGCTTTCCGGTCTCGTCGTAAATCACTACCTGAAAAAATCTCCTCTTCCCGTTTCTTATGTCGCCCACTGAAGCAACCGTGCCCCTGACCGTGCAGAACTCTTCAGGAACGGTCTCGGAAATCCTGACTATTTTTCTTCGGTCATCGTATTTCCTGGGAGAGTAAAAAAGAAGGTCATAAACCGTGCGTATGGATTTTTTCGCAAGAAGCCCGGCAACCCTTGATCCGACCCCCCGAAGTTGCGTGACACTCGGAGAAGGGGTGTCTGCCCCCGGGTGAGGTTTTTTTTCCGGAACCTGGGCCCGGATGGGCCCCTCAGGCGAAACATTCTCACGAGCGTTCTCTTCTGAGAAGCTTATTGTTTTGCGAAGGATTCTGAGTGCGGAAGATATTCTTTTTCTTTTCTCTCGCCGTCCCAATCTCTCGAAGTCAGAAAAAGAATCCCGGAGGGCTGTTATTTGAGTCTTTATCTCCGCAGGGGAAGGGGATGTAAGAACTTTTGTACACAAATTCCTTACGGTTCCTTCCAGGTCAGCCATCCTGTCCAGATTTGAGAAATTATCTTTTGAGGCAAATTTAAGAGGTTTTTCCAAAGAAAGCAGATTTTTTTCCAGCTCGCCCCGCATGATGAATCAGTTTTTTTCCGCTTTCGTGGTTTTTCTGACTATATTGCCGTCTTTATCGAGGTTAAGAGTGCTTCTACACTTGGGATAGCCGCTGCAGCCGAGAAACTGCCCGCGCCGGCTCCGCCGGACAACCATGGGTTTGCCGCATTTCTCGCATTTTATGTCTTCGCGGATCTGGGGAGCCTCTTTATGTTTTATGACGATTCTGCCATTTTCTCTTGTGAATTCCTTGGGGTTTTTGCAATCCGGATACCTTGAGCAGGAAAGAAACTGCCCGTAGCGCCCCTCCTTTATCACCATGGGAGCTCCGCACTTGTCGCATTCGATATCATCACAGATCTCGGGATCGGTTTTCTTCCCCACGATGATTTCCCCATCCTCCCCCCTTGTAAAGTCCTTTGCGTTCTTGCAGTCCGGATACCCCGAGCAGGAAAGAAACTGCCCGTAGCGCCCTTCCCTTATTACCATCGAGGCTCCGCACTTGTCGCATTCGATATCGGTTGGAATTTCCACCTTGCGCCCCTCGATTTCCTCCTCGGCTCGGGTCACGCTTTTTGAAAATCCCTCGTAAAAGCCCCGTAACAGATCAACCCAGTGAACTTCTCCCTCCTCCACTCTGTCAAGATCGTTCTCCATCTGAGCCGTAAACTCTTCGTTCATTATCCCCGGGAACCCTTCCATCAGAAAATCGTTCACGGAGCATCCAAGAGCGGTCGGGACGAATCTCCCTTTCTGCCGCTCGGTGTACCCCCTGTCCTGTATTGTCGAAAGAATGGAAGCGTAGGTCGAGGGTCTTCCAATACCTTTTTCCTCAAGTTCCTTCACCAGCGAACTCTCCGAGTATCTGGGCGGTGGCTGGGTGAAATGCTGCTTGGGGTCAAGCTTCAGAAGGGAAAGAACGTCTTTTTCATGAAGTTCGGGGAGTTTTTTGTCCTCATCTTTTCTCAAGCTTGTATCCGTTTTGGCATTTTCTTCTTTCTCCGTAGCTTCCTCGTAGGCGGCTGTAAAACCCGGAAATTTCATCACGTTGCCCGTTGCCCTGAAAACCGCTTCGCCCGCCGTGATGTCAGCACGAGTCTGGTCGTATACAGCCGGGGGCATCTGCGAGGCAATAAACCTTTTCCATATAAGGGAATAAAGCTTGTACTGGTCTTCGGTGAGAAACTTCCTTAGCTCATCGGGATGCCTTGAGGGAAAAGTGGGCCTTATGCATTCATGGGCGTCCTGCGCGGATTTTTTCACCTTAAAAACGTTCGGGCGTTTCGGTACGTAGGTTCCGCCGTAATTCTCGGATATAAAGCTCCTGGCCTCCGCTACGGCATTATCAGAAGCCCTCACCGAATCGGTTCTCATGTAGGTAATGAGTCCGACCGGCCCCTCGCTTCCAAGCTCAACTCCCTCGTAGAGCCCCTGTGCGACCGACATTGTCTTCTTGACGGAGAAGCGGTTTTTCTTCGAGGAATCCTGCTGAAGCGTGCTGGTTATGAAAGGGGGTGACGGTCTTCTTTTCCGCTCTTTCTTTTCAATTGACCCTACGACAAAATCCTTTCCTGAGATTGCGGAGACTATTTCTTCGGACTGCTGCGCGTTTTCGATCTTGGCCTTTTTTCCCCGGAACATGTGGAGCGAAGCCGTAAAAGCTTCTGAATCGGGAACCGCATTCTTCTTAACGAGCGCGTCAAGAGTCCAGTATTCCCTCGGCTTGAAATTCTCAATCTCCCTCTCTCTCTCCACAACGAATCTAAGAGCAACACTCTGCACCCTCCCGGCACTCAGTCCCTTTTTCACCTTTTTCCAGAGGACGGGGCTCACTTGATAGCCGACGATTCTGTCAAGAATTCTTCTTGCCTGCTGAGATTCGAAGCGATCCCTGTTGATTTCAAGCGGCCTGTTCATCGAGTCCCTGACGCCCGCTTCTGTTATTTCGTGTATAAGCACCCTATGGACCTTGTCCCAAAGATCGAGACGGTTGGCTATATGCCACGCGATGGCCTCCCCTTCTCTGTCCGGGTCGGAAGCCAGATAGACTTTTTCCGCGTCCCGCGATGCTTTTTTCAGATTCTCAAGATACTTTGTCTTGCCCTTTATGACGGTATAATCGGGCTTGAAATCGTTTTGGATGTCCACCCCGAGCTTGCTACTCGGAAGATCTATTAGATGTCCCGAAGATGCCTCCACGCGGAAATCCCGGCCGAGATATTTTTTTATCGTTCTCGCCTTTGATGGAGATTCGACTATTACAAGAGATTTAGCCATAAAAACAGTTGTTCCGTTTATAGAATTCAGCCTAAATCTTATAAAAAGCCGACTGAATCTGTCAAGACCGACGAAAAATTCGGGATTATTTCCCCAGAGCCGCTACAGCGTATCAGACTTCAATACTCCCCGCAAGAGCCCTGTTGGCATTATACCACCTGAGCGAGTTTTCAATGCCGGTTTCGATATCAAAGAGAGGTTCCCAGTCCAGAATTCTTTTTGCCTTGCCTATGCTTGCCAGGGTAATTCTGATATCAGAAGGATGCGGAGGGTCACAAACAATCTCGGCTTTTTTGCCGGTTCTGCGCTCTATTACATTTATGATCTCGTTTAGGGAAACCGAAGTCGCGCTTCCGAGGTTTATTATCTCAAAGCCCAGATTCTTTATCGCTGAAACCGTACCCGCCGCAATATCATCAACATAGGTAAAATCCCTTTTCTGCTCCCCGTCGCCGAGTATAATTATTTTTTTTCCCTCCTCTATCCACTTTATGAACCGAAAAACGCTCATGTCGGGTCTTCCCGCGGGACCGTAAACGGTAAAGTAGCGAAGCACGGAGATGTCTATTCCGTAAAGGGAGTTGTAGACCGAGCAGAGACCTTCGGCGGATTTCTTTGAAGACGCGTAGGGAGAAAGCTGGTAATCGGTCTTCATATCCTCGCTGAAGGGAATATCGTTTTCTCCGTAAACGCTCGAAGTTGAAGCGAGCACGAACTTGCCCACTCCTTCAGAGCGGCAAAATTCAAGGAGATTAAGAGTGCCCACAACGTTAGTGGAATAATATATCCAAGGATTCTCAATGCTCTGGCGAACCCCGGCACGGGCCGCGAGGTTAATTACGCAGTCAATTCGGCCGCCCTCGCAAAAACCTTTTATTTCTTCACACGTCGAAAGAAGCCCGGGGTTATCCGATATATCGCACCCGAAAAAACTGAACCTTTCCCGCTCGAAGAGAGTTTCAAGCCTGTGGTGTTTGAGTCTCACGTCGTAAGCATCCGACATGTTATCGAGCCCGAAAACAAAATCCCCGCGCTCAAGGAGGAACTCGCACACCCTGGCGCCTATAAATCCCGCACAGCCCGAAACTATTATATTCATGACAGTAAAAACCGCTCCCAGCCCATCTTTCTCACCTGCCGATTCCGAAATACGTGATGCCCAAGGTCTTTAGTTTCGCGTGATCATAAATGTTTCTTCCGTCAAATATCACCGGGGTCTTCATGAGTTCCCTTATCTTCTCGAAATTCGGCTGTCTGTACTGGCTCCACTCGGTGTGAATCACAAGGGCGTCTGCATCTCCGCAGGCATCATAGTAGGATTCGAAGTAATCTATACTGTCTCCGAAAACTGCCCTTGCATTCTTTATTGAGGCAGGGTCGTGGACGGCAACCGAACATCCCGCCTCAAGGAGTCTGCCTACAACGTAAAGCGACGGGGCCTCTCTTATATCATCGGTATTGGGCTTAAACGAAATTCCCCACACGGCGATTCTTCTTCCGCTGAGGTCGCCGAAAAATCCGGCTATTTTATCAAAAAACCTCTCCCTCTGCGCGGCGTTCACCCGATCAACCGCGGTCACCACTCTGGATTCATACCCTACATCGCGCGCCATTTGCTCAAGGGCCTTTACGTCCTTTGGAAAACACGACCCTCCGTATCCGATTCCCGGGTAGAGGTAGTATCTGCCTATCCTTGAGTCAGAACCCATTACAGAGCGCACCTCGGATACGTTCGCGCCAAGAAGCTCACACAGGTTCGCTATATCGTTCATAAACGATATCCTGGTGGCAAGCATTGCGTTTGAGGCGTACTTTGACATTTCAGAAGACCGGATGGAGACCACTATTGTCCTGTCGGCTGACCTCATGAAAGGGGAGTAAAGCTCCCTAAGAACAGAACCCACCGATTCGTCCTCAACCCCTATGACGACCCTGTCGGGCTTAAGGAAATCCTCAACCGCCGCGCCTTCCTTGAGAAACTCCGGGTTAGACGCCACGCCGAATTCCTGATCCGTTATAGATTTTATGGTGTCGCGCACTTTCTCGGTAGTGCCCACGGGAACCGTGCTTTTGGTGACGACTACCTTGTAGCCGTCAAGATTCTCTCCTATCGAGCGCGCCACATCGAGAACAGAAGAGATATCGGCTTCGCCGTTTTCCGCCTGAGGAGTTCCGACCGCGATAAATATCAAAAAAGATTCCTTGACGGCAAAAGATATGTCGGTGGTAAAAGAAAGTCTTCCCTCATCAATGTTGGTGCGCACTATCTTGTCAAGACCGGGCTCGAAAAACGGAACCTCTGCACGCCGAAGACTTTTGATTTTGTCCTCGTCTATGTCAACGCATACAACGCTGTTTCCGCTTCCGGCAAAACACGCCCCCGTCACAAGCCCCACGTAACCTGTTCCTATAACGGCTATCTTCATCTGTCGAATCTCTCCAGAAAAACCCGTTGGCAACGTTCCCGCAGGAACTTTTCGGCAACTAAAAAGACAAGATAGGGTACAACAAATCCCCAAAAAATAAACAGAACCGAGGAAAACCCGCGACGGACAAAGTATAGTTACCGGAAAAAAGCAAGGAGGCACATTTTGAAATCTCACACCGAATATCTGTGGTTTAACACGGACAAAAAAAGGGAGTTCGTCCATATAACTCCGACGGTAAGGCAGATCGTGGAGAGAAGCGGCATAACCGAGGGTTTTGTCCTCGTGTCCGCGATGCACATAACGGCTTCTGTCTTTGTAAACGACCTTGAGCAGGGGCTTTTCGAGGATATCTGGGAGTGGCTTGAAGGCATCTCCCCCTTCAGGGAAGATTACAAACATCACCGCACGGGGGAAGATAACGGCGACGCTCACCTGAAAAATCTCCTCATGCACCACCAAGTGATGGTTCCCGTAACGGAAGGTGATCTTGATCTCGGTCCATGGCAGGAGATCTTCTACGGCGAGTTTGACGGCAGAAGAAGAAAAAGGGTCGTCGTGAAGACCATCGGAATATGAAAAACAGTCGGCAGAACAAAGAGCCCAGAATATTCATAGACAGCCGCGGCAGGTGGTTTCACGACGGGGTCAGGATAACCCACAGGTGGACATACCTTGAGAACAACAAAAACCTCGATGTGGACGAGGACGGAAGGTTCTTCGTTCAGGAAGGAGGAAGCAGGGTTTATGTCGAGTGCGAGGACACTCCTTTTGTTGTTACCATGGTAACTAAGACGGAAGACGGTTTTTCAATAAGGTTAAACGATGAGTCCCGGGAAAAACTGGATTTCACGACTCTCACCATAGCCGAGCAGAACATACCTTACATAAGGGTAAAGAACGGTAAATTCGAGGCCAGGCTGCTTCGCGCAGCCTACTACGAACTAATGAGACACGCGGGAAAAGACAAAGAAGGCTTTTTCCTGGAATTCGGAGGGGGTAGATACTACCTGCACGCAACTCAGGAACCGTAAAAAACTACAAGTAAGTTTATTGCAGGAACATTCTTTGTAACACAGTTAGGACTTATAGACTTCAAGGACTCTTTTTTGAAACCTGTTGGGGCATGGGTTACACTGCCCTTGCAAATTATTGGCTCCATCCGCTCAGAAAACAGATTTTGCAGTGCAGGCCATAAAACCGTGTATTGAAATCGCCATCAGCCTTGGCAATGCGATTGGAGAAGAAATGCCGAAAATTGAAATTATTACGGTTTTGTCGCAATCGGGACAATCGAGGTCTTTACGGCCTGCAGTTCCGGCAACGGCTATGCGTATTATGCTAGCGATATCCGCACTCACGAAAACCCATACGGAAACGCGTCATGGAGGACTGGGTTGACCTGCTGGGGTTATACCGGGGTCGAAGGTCCCGATAACTGGGGCTCGCTCTCGCCGGATTATGTGACCTGCGCCGTCGGACGCATGCAGTCACCGATTGACATCACCGGCGCCTTTCCCGTCAAGGGATCGGCACTGAAATTTGATTACAAGCCCTCTTCTCTGAAGATTCTAAACAGCGGACACACCCTCCAGGTAAATTACGCACCCGGCAGCACACTGACTGCAGCAGGTGAGATTTACGAGCTGTTGCAGTTTCACTTTCACGTTCCGAGCGAACACGCCTTTGATGGTTCGCACACGGCGATGGAGGCACATTTCGTACACAAAAACCCAGCAGGCGTACTGGCAGTGGTTGGTGTCATGATGGAAGTAGGAACACAAAACCATGCTCTGGCTGCGGTGTTTGACAACGTACCGACCGAGGCAGGAATAGAAGTTGATGTTGCGGGCACAACAGTGGATGCATCTGCGATACTGCCGACGGCGACCACCGGTTACTTCCATTACAAGGGGTCACTCACCACCCCTCCCTGCAGTGAGGGAGTACACTGGTTCATTTTTCCAGACGCAATTGAGGTGAGTGCAGAACAGATCGCAAACTTTGAGCGGATGTTCGGACACAACGCACGTCCGTTACAAAAGCGCAACGACCGTCTGCTGATTGTATCTTCGTAGTTTTCTGGAAATCGTCTGGGACTTACCAAAAACCCTGATTTGTGCCGTAGCGATCAAAACTATAGACCCGTGAAATCAGTGAAAAACTCTGCACACCCTCGCCACCAGATCATCGGTAAAGAGCCTTCCCTTGGCGGTGAGTTTCAGACGGCCGCCGTCGGTGAGAATAAAGCCGTCTGACTCAAGATATTCGAGGCTGCAAGTATCGGTTTCACACCCAAAGCGTTTTTCTATGTCTCCAATTTCCACTCCTTCACTAAGCCGAAGCCCCATGAGAATTGTATCCTCAAGGGCGGTGATCCTCGAGAGGTCATAAGAGGCACAGACAGCACTTCCATCTCCCTCTATCCGTTTCATGTAGAGTTCGGGATTTCTTACGTTTGACCACCTTCTTCCCCATCCCTCTTCTCCTTCGTGGCGAATATGGGAATGGGCCCCGGCACCAACACCCAGGTAATCATGGCAGTTCCAGTAAATAAGGTTATGTCTGCACTCATAGCCGCGCCGGGCAAAATTCGATACCTCGTAATTACCGTATCCTTCCCCCTCCAGAATCTCCCGCGCGCTTTGCATGAACCTTACCAGAACCGAATCATCGGGAAGAGAAAGCTTCCCTTTGCGCCAGAGCGTCGCGAACTCCGTACCGGGCTCAATCGTAAGACAGTAAGCAGATATATGAGTCGGAGAGAAACCCAAGGCGGTGTGGATATCGTTTTCAAACTCCTGCTGGGTTTCCCGAGAGCTTCCGTATATAAGATCAAGGTTATAGTTATGAAAACCGGCGTCCCCAACATCAACAAGCGCTCGAACGCAGTCGTCCGGAGTCGTAAATCTTCCGTAGAAATCAAGCTTTCTCTGGGAAAAAGACTGTATGCCGACGCTTATCCTGTTTATGCCGACGCTCCGGAGCAAAACCAGTTTTTCCCTGTCGGCGGTTCTGGGGTTTACCTCAAGGGTTATTTCTGCGGTGGATGAAAAGGAGGCAATCGAAGCAATCTTCTCCATTACCAGCCCTATGTTTCGAGGTTTTAAAAGCGACGGGGTTCCTCCCCCGAAAAACACCGTGCTTATTTCTCTTCCTTCAAGAATCTGCCGGCAGCTTTCAATTTCTCTTTCCAGGGCGCAGACATAATCATCCTCCGGAAAGTTGCCATTAGTCCCATAGGAGTTAAAATCACAGTAAGGACATTTGGTAAGACAATACGGAATATGGACGTATACGCCAAGCGGCGTCTGGTCTTTATAGATATTCTCTTTCATCCGCGCTCAAGCGGCACACAGCGGTTGCCACACGATGAGTATACCGAAAAAATTCCTCCTTTCTCTCTGTTCACTGCTGCTGTTTTCCCAGAGCGCGTGGGCACAGGAAACAATCCCGATTGAGCGAGCCGTCGAGATAGCTCTGCTTAACAATCCCGAATTCAGGATCTCCCGTTCCGAGGTCGACATCTCGAAATCACTGCTCAGGCAGGCAAAAGCTCCCCTTTATCCTCAACTTAAGGGAAAAGTGGTAGTACCGTTTGTGGGAAGGGAATCCGGTTTTTACGTGGACCAGATGATATGGGACTTCGGAAAGACAAGAGCCAGGATAAGGGCAAGGGAACATTACCTCGAGTCGGCAGAACACTCTCTTACAGGTTCAAAAACGATGCTTGTGCGCGACACGCGAATCGCCTATTACCAAGCGCTTTCCGAAAAGAACCGGCTTCAGGAAGCAGCCACGGAGACCCGACGCAGAGGATGGCTTCTTGAAAAGACCGAGGAGCTTTTCGCCGTCGGAAAAAGATCCGCCCAGCAGTTAAGCCAGGCGGAAATCGACCTGCAGCAGGCAAAACTCGAACTTGTCTCAAGAGAAAACTCCTACGAGCTCGCCATGCTTAACCTAAGACACCTAATGAATGATCCTTCGCTCGGGCAATTCGATATCCGGGAGAACCTTGTCTATGAAAAGGTGAATGAAACCAGAGAGGATCTTGTGGGACTCGCCCTTTCTCAGAACCCTGATATAAAGAGTCTCCTGGCGGACCGCGGCGGAATAAAGGCCTCGCTTGCTGAGAACAGAGGGAAGTTTCTCCCGTCGATCTTCGGCAGGGCAGCCTACAGGTTCGAAGGAGAAGGCGCCGAGACGCCGGCGTTTATCGCCGGGGTCGGTGTAAAGATTCCCATTTTCGAGGGATTCTCAAGATTCGGCCAGATGGCGCAGTCAAGAGCCGAACTCGTAAGAAACGATGCGCAGACCGAGCTGCTTAAAAACAGAATAATTCTCTCGGTCGGGGAACTCTACCTCCAGCTCAAGCACCTTGAGAAGAGAATAGGAATATTCGCGGATTCGGAATCGATATCGGAGAAAAACCTGCGCCTCGTGAAAGAAAGATACGAGGCCCGAAGCGCTTCGAAAATAGAACTCGCCGAAGCGCAGGCGCTTTACGAAGAGTCGGTAGCGGACTACAAAAACTCCATATATGACTATAAAATAGTAAGATTAAGACTGTTAAGCCTCTGCGGAAAAGAGATGCCATGAAGAACCTGCCCCGCTCAAAACTTCTCTACGCCCTCGCCGGAGCGGTCGTTATCGCCGGATACTTCATTTTTTTCGGAGGAGGCAAAGGCGAGATAAAATATGTGACTCAGAAAATCGAGAGAGGAGACATAACTTCTCTGGTAAGAGCCTCGGGAACCTTAAAACCCACGAAGGAAGCGAAGATATATTCACAAATAAACGGGACGATAAAGGAAATCCGCGCGGAGGTAAACGACGAAGTCAAAAAGGGCCAGGTGCTCGCCCTCATAGAAGGGCCTGAGGGACTCTCAGGAGACGTTGAATACTTCAAGGAGATACTTAAGAAAACCGCGACCGACCTTGAGATTTCAACCAACTCGCACGAGGCAAGCAAAAGGCTTTACGAAAAAGAACTCATTTCCCGTGAGGAACTCAACAAATCGCTTTCCGAGCACAGAATGGCGGCGGCTGCCCGGGAAAAAGCCCAGGCCGATCTGGATACGGCGCAGAGAAAACTCGACGCGACGCGAATCACTTCAATACTTGACGGCGTGGTGCTCGAAAAAAACATCATAATCGGCGAACAGATACACCCTAACAAATCCGAACCCCTGTACGTGCTGGCCGAAGACCCCAGAACTCTTCATCTGGTTTCAAACGTAAGCGAAGCAGACATAGGAAAGATAAAAGAAGACCAGGATGTCCTCTTCAAAGTTGACGCATTTCCAAGCAAAAATTTCAGCGCAAAGGTAAAGCGGGTGACGAACTCCCCCAGCATAAAAAATGATGTCGTCACCTACGACGTAACGTGCCTTGTCGAAAACCCGGAACTTGAGCTTAAACCCGGTATGACCGCCGAAGTGAAGAAAGTCATATCAACTAAAAAAGACGTGCTCAAAATTCCTACTGCCGCACTTCGCTTCATTCCCCCGAAATCTTCAGCCGTCGCTACTGAGGCAGGCGAAAACGTCTGGATCCTCAAACAGGGAAAACTCTCTCCCGTAGCAATAGAAACCGGGATAAGCGACGACTTTTACACAGAAATCGTAAACGGTCCCCTCTCAGAAGGAGACCAGATACTAGTTGAGTACACCATCTCCGGCGGAAACAACAAAGGACCGGGTTTTGCTCTTCCCCAGCCGAAAAGATTCTGATGACACCCCCTGTAATCAAGCTAAAGGACATCGGCAAAACATACTCGAACGGAAAGGTGCAGGTCGAAGCGCTTCGCGCTATAAACCTTGAGATCGCACAAGGAGAATTCGTTGCCATCATGGGATCCTCAGGGTCGGGCAAAAGTACGCTTATGAACATTCTCGGCTGCCTCGACACCCAGAGCAGAGGAGACTATCTGCTTGACGGCACCGACATAATGGAGCTTGAAAGCGATGAGAAGGCGGAGATAAGAAGCACGAAGATCGGCTTTGTCTTCCAGAGCTTTAACCTGCTTCCCCGAACGACGGCGCTTGAAAACGTGGAGCTGCCGCTTGTTTATTCAGCCATGTCGGGGGCGAAGAGAAAAAGGCTCGCCTCGGACGCGCTCGCTCTTGTGGGACTTGAGCAGAGAGCGGATCACCTTCCCAACCAGCTCTCGGGGGGACAGCAGCAGAGAGTGGCGATAGCGAGGGCAGTTGTGAACAACCCGAGGATGATACTAGCGGACGAACCCACCGGGAACCTGGACACGGCAACTAGTTACGAGATAATGAAAATATTCAGGGACCTGAACGAACAGGGAAAAACGATAGTAATGATAACGCACGAAGAAGACATAGCCTCCCATTCAAAAAGAGTAATAAACCTGAAGGACGGGGAGATCATCGAGGACAGACCGAATGTTCCGATTTGACTCTGTCGACCCTCCCAAGCCGTAACTCGGGGCATCCCGACTGAAAGCGCAACCAAGTTGCAGCCTTGCCTCCGGCCGACCGAGGTCCGGGCTGGAAGATTGCCCTGACGCTCTAATCAGTCCTCTTCCGGCATCATCACGAATTCTGGATAGGCTTCAATGCCCAACTCGCCCACGTCCTGGCCGATTGCCTCGACACCCTTTGAGACCCGCAACCCCAAGGTCCGGTCGATGACAAACCACAACAGCATCGAAACCCCGAACACAAACGCGCCGATGGCCAGAATGCCGATGACCTGAGCAAAGAGACTTCCACCGGCGGCGATGCAGACAGCCAACGTCCCCCAGATGCCAGTGCAGAGATGAACGGGGACAGCACCTACAACGTCGTCGATCTTTATCATTTCCAAAGACTTCATGGACAACAGGCAAACAATACCCCCGATCGCTCCGATCACTACTGCCCAGTGATGCTGGACGATATCCGGCGCCGCTGTGATCGCGACGAGACCAGCCAGAGCGCCATTAAGTCCGGCGAACAGATCGACACGGCCCAATACGGGCCGGGAGAGGCTCAGAGCCGCCAGAACCCCAGCCGCCCGGCTCAACGCCGACATACATGATATTGAAGCCGATCAGGTAGTACGCCAGTCCGGCAATGGAGTAGAGACCAATGTTCTTCAAGCAAATGACCGAAGCGTTTTTCGTCCGTACCGAACCCGCCTCGAGCATTGTGAATCCTGCTGCCATCCACATCACGAGGGCACCCCACACAAGGAACCCAAACGTGTTGAAGACAACTGTGCCTCGCCCTCGATAGCGGCCCACGCGGACACGGGCAACAAGGCGCAGACCAGTAGAACTGCGACAATGTCGAGTTTAGTCACAACCCAGGCGGCAGCACTCCGACAGCCCTTAAATAACCGAAAGTCACGGATGATCATAGCTGCTTCTTACCTCCTTCTACGATGGACAGCGGCCACGCAACGAGCGACAAGACCAAGACGCGGCCTTAGAGAACAATGTGCTTTCCGGTGTTCGTGTTGAAATCAAGCCCAAAATAATGCCGGATCACTCGATTGCCGAAAAAATATTTCTCTACCTCCTGTAAATATAGATTACACGCTTTGATCAACAGCTCAATACAAACCAGCTGCTTCTGTGCAGCAGTGAACAAGCGATTCCGCCGGTTTTATTATGAAATCCGGATGCCTGTAACTTCCAGACACGACAGGAAGTCCTTGTTCCGTGTTGGAGATTGTCACCTCTGCGCCGCTAATTTTACGACATGTTTGAAAAATGCTTCCAATTCCGTACAATCAAACCCAAATCAGGCTGTTGTGCTTGATAGCTGAACAGGCGACTCAAGAGGAAACCAAAGATGTCAAAGATAAGCAAAACAAGAGCAAGAGAGATACTGGACTCAAGGGGAAATCCCACGATAGAGGTAGAGGTTCATTGCGCAGACGGCGCCATCGGTCGGGCGATGGTTCCCTCGGGAGCATCGACCGGAGAGCATGAAGCGCTTGAGCTTCGGGACGGGGAAAAAAACAGATACATGGGCAAGGGGGTTTTGGAGGCGGTAAAAAACGTCCACAACATAATAGCCCCCCACCTCGCGGGTCTTGACGCGTGCAATCAGGTTCGAATAGACCGGGCCATGATAGAGCTTGACGGGACGGAAACAAAATCCCGGCTCGGAGCAAACTCCATTCTGGGCGTCTCGCTTGCTTCGGCAAGGGCGGCAGCGAATTCCGAGAGTACGTCTTTTTTCAGTTATCTCGGAGGCGAAAACGCCGATACCCTTCCCGTACCGCTTATGAACATAATAAACGGCGGCGCTCACGCGGATAACAACCTTGATTTCCAGGAATTCATGATAGTGCCCCACGGCTTTCCAACCTTCAGAGAAGCCCTTCGGGCTGGAGTGGAAACCTTTCACGCGCTGAAATCCATACTCAACAATAAGGGCCTCTCAACAGCGGTCGGAGACGAAGGAGGCTTCGCCCCCTCCCTGGAATCAAACGAAGAAGCTCTCGAGTGCATAATAGAGGCAATATGGAGAGCCGGATATAAACCCGCAGAGCAGATATCAATAGCACTTGACGTAGCCTCAAGCGAGTTTTTTCAAGAGGGGAAATATCACGTGGAGCGGAAAACCGTGCCGGTCGCCGGGTTAATGGAGATATACGAGGAGTGGATAGGAAAATACCCTATAGTCTCTATAGAAGACCCATTGGACGAAAACGACTGGGAAGGCTGGAAGGCTCTTACAAAGAAAATAGGTTCCGACGTCCAGCTCGTCGGAGACGATCTCTTTGTAACGAACACGAAGAGACTTTCAGACGGAATAAGCTCTGGCGTTGCAAACTCGATCCTTATAAAGGTAAACCAGATAGGAACGCTTACCGAAACCCTCGAGGCTATTGAGATGGCCAAGCAAGCGGGTTATAGTTACATAATATCCCATCGCTCGGGAGAAACGGAAGACTCGACGATAGCGGATATTGCGGTTGCCACAAACGCCGGCCAGATCAAAACCGGATCGGCGTCCCGAAGCGACAGGATAGCGAAATACAACCAGCTCCTCCGCATAGAGGAAGAGCTTGGGGAAAAAGCGCGGTTCGGGAACGAAAAAACGGCGTCTTGGAGCGAATAGAGATGGCGGGAAAAACTCTTTTTGACAAAATCTGGGAATCTCACCTCGTTCATGAAGAAGAGGGCAAGCCGTCCCTTCTCTACATAGACCTTCACCTCGTTCACGAAGTTACTTCCCCGCAGGCGTTTGAAGGGCTTAGAATCACGGGGCGGGAGGTAAGACGACCTGATCTCACTTTCGCCACTATGGATCATAACGTCCCGACCACAGACCGCAGCGGACCCATCTCGGACCCCATATCCGCAAAGCAGATAGAAGCTTTGCGGCAAAACTGCAAGGATTTCGGAATAACGCTCTTCGGAATAAGAATAAACAACCACTCCCAGGGCATAGTGCACGTTATCGGCCCCGAACTCGGTCTCACGAAACCAGGGATGACCATAGTGTGCGGAGACAGCCACACCTCCACCCACGGGGCGTTCGGAGCGCTTGCTTTCGGCATAGGAACAAGCGAAGTGGAGCATGTTCTTGCAACACAGTGCTTAAGACAGAACCGCCCTAAGGTGTTTGAAATAAAAGTCGAGGGCAAACGCCAGTACGGAGTTACCGCGAAAGACATAATCCTTGGCATAATCGGACACATAGGAACCGCAGGGGCCACAGGAACCGTAGTCGAATACCGGGGGGAAGCAATAGAGGCGCTTTCCATGGAAGAAAGGATGACTGTTTGCAACATGTCGATAGAGGGAGGAGCCAGGGCCGGAATGATAGCACCTGACCAAAAAACCTTTGAATACGTAAAGGATCGCCGCTACGCCCCCAAAGACGGCAATTACGAAGACGCGCTGCGTCACTGGGAAACGCTCCGCACGGACCCCGACGCCGTGTTCGACAAATCCGTCACTCTTGACGCCTCCGAGATAGCTCCGCAGGTAAGCTGGGGAACAAACCCAGGGATGGTAACGGACGTAACTTCAAGAGTACCTGACCCCAGGGAGTGCGAAGATTCAAATAGAAGAAAATCAATGGAACAAGCCCTTGAGTATATGGGTCTAAAAGCGAACACCCCAATAACGGACATACATGTTGACAGGGTGTTTATCGGTTCGTGCACGAACTCCAGAATGGAGGACCTTCTGGCGGTTGCGAATCTTGTAAAAGGGAAAAAAGTCGCCGACGGAGTAAACGCCATGGTGGTTCCCGGTTCCCAGCTCGTAAAGAAAAAGGCCGAAGAGATGGATCTTCACAAGATATTTACCGAGGCCGGGTTTGAGTGGCGCGAGTCGGGATGCAGCATGTGTCTGGGAATGAACCCCGACATACTTGCGCCGGGGGAGAGGTGCGCTAGCACGTCTAACAGGAACTTCGAGGGTCGCCAGGGAAAAGGGGGCAGAACCCATTTGGTTAGCCCGATTATGGCGGCGGCAGCAGCACTCGAGGGACATTTCGTGGATGTGCGCGGCTGGGAAATAGAAAAGGGAATCTGAGACATGGAAAAACTTCAGAAGGTATCGGGAAAAGTCGCGGCTCTTGACAGAATGAATGTCGACACCGACCAGATAATTCCCAAGCAGTTCTTAAAACGTATTGAGAGAACCGGGTTCGGAGAGTTTTTGTTTTTCGACTGGAAATTCAGCGATGACGGCACTTTAAACGAGGATTTCGAACTTAACCTGCCAAGATACGCGGGCGCGTGCATACTGCTCACGAGAGAAAATTTCGGAAGCGGGAGTTCAAGGGAACACGCCCCCTGGGCAATAAGGGAAGCCGGGTTTCGGGTAATCCTTGCTCCTTCCTTCGCCGACATTTTCTACAACAACTGCTTTAAGAACTCGATACTTCCGATAGTTCTTCCTAAAGAGAGAACGGATGAGCTTTTCCAGCTCGTATGGGAAAACGAAGGCTATTCCCTTGAGGTTGACCTAGTTAAAAAATCCGTAACGGGAGAAGGAGTGAATTTCTCCTTCGAGATAGACGATTTCAAAAGAAAAGTGCTCCTTGAGGGACTTGACGACATATCCCAGACCCTTCAGGTAGAAAACAGCATAGAGAAGTACGAAAAACTTTTCGCGGACAAAAGAAAGTGGGTGCTTCCTGAGGAGCGAGAGAGCCTTTAATCCCCATCCAACCTACCCCGTTTCTATTTTCTGAAGAAAAGCTTTGCTAAAAAAGTGAGCAGAACGCTCAGCACTATGCAGGTTGCGATGGGGAAATAAAAACTGAAGTTTTCACCCTTGATTCTTATGTCTCCGGGGAGTTTCCCGAAAAAATTAAGCTTCGCTACGGAAGGGAGAAGGACTCCTAGCACTATGAGCGCCGCACCAAGGATGATTATGGCTCTTGCGACTTCGTTTATGTTCACACAAGAAAAGATAACCGTATGAAAACAATTAAAAAATTCCCCCTGCGCTAAAGTTTTTCTGATATTATTACAACTCTTAAGAAGAGTTTTAAAACTTCGTAGCGTTGGCAGGCTCTGAGGAGGAATTCAGATGAAATACAAAAAAATGTTTCTAGTTTTGGCCATGATAGTCGCGGGACTTTTTACAGCTTCCTGTGGAGATGACGATGATGAAACCCTGACAATACTTTACTGGCAGGCCCCCACTAGCGTTAATCCTTATCTTACCGGAGGAATTAAGGATGTTGATGCTAGCGCTTTGATCCTAGAACCCCTGGCAAACTATGATGAAGAAGGAAGGTTAGTGCCTCGTCTGGCCGAGGAAATTCCGACCGTGGAGAATGGCGGAGTATCAGAAGATATGACCACGATCACCTGGAAACTCAAAGAAGGGATTCTCTGGTCCGATGGAACTCCTCTAACGGTTGAAGACGTTATATTTACCCACAGATACTTATGTTCTCTGCCATCAAAGGAGAGTCTGTGTGGTCCCGTACCCATAGGGAATGTGGACCCTGTCGAGGATTCCCCGCTCAGTGTCAGAATCACCTTCACTGAACCCGTCATCTATCCATATACTCTCTTTGTCGGGGCCTCTTCCCCTATTCTGCAAAAGGCGCAGTTTGCAAACTGCATTGGTGAGCCAGCTGAGGAGTGCCACATGGAACACCTGTATCCCGTCGGCACGGGGCCCTATAAAATCACCGATTTCACAATCGGTGGATCGGATGCCGAAACTACCTCGGTTCTTACCTATGAAATCAACGAACATTTCCGCACAACCGACCGACTATTCCCCAAAGTGATAATAAAGGGCGGCGGGGACGCCGTCACAGCCGCGCGGGCTGTTCTGGAGAAGGGTGAAGCTGACTATGCCTGGAACCTGCAAATAGACCCTCAAACCCTCGGATCTTTGCAGGAAGTCGGCAAGGGAACGGTTCAGCCGGCCTTCGCCTCCCTTGTTGAGCGCCTGGTAATCAACTTCACTAATCCCGACCCGGATCCGGGAGACGGACGCTCTGAATGGTCAAACGGCAATAACCCTCATCCCTTCCTGACTGACCCGGCAGTACGCGAGGCCTTGTCTTTAGCCATCGACCGCAGACATATCGTCGAGCAACTTTACGGCATTGGGGGCAGGACAACCTGCAATATTATTCCGGCACCATCCCAGTACGCTTCACCGAATAACGAGGACTGCCTGACTCAGAATATCGAGGAAGCAAAAACCCTGCTTGATGAAGCCGGATGGATACCCGGCGGCGACGGCATCCGGGAAAAAGACGGAGTCCGCCTGAAAATTCTTTACCAAACTTCTACCAACTCGGTTCGCCAGACTACCCAGAAGTTGATTCAGGGATGGTGGAGGGATATAGGAGTGCAAACCGAATTGAAGAACATCGACGCGGGCATCTTCTTTAGCAGTGACTCCGACGATGACAATCCCGACAACCTCTGGAGATTTTATGCCGATATCGAAATGTATGCCAACGGGTCATCCACTGATCCGCAGAACTATCTGTCGGGCTGGCTAACTACGGAGATTGCCGGCTCCGAAAACAACTGGTCGGGCGGTAACGTATCCCGCTGGTCTAACCAAGAGTACGATGATCTCTACCAGGAACTGGCGCGGACCCCTATCGGCCCAGATCGCGAAAACCTAGTCATTCGAATGAATGACATGTTGATTCAGAAACATGTAGTGATTCCCTTGGTTGACCGTGCCTTCGTTTCGGCTTTCAGTAACAGCCTAAAGGGGGTTCGGGTAAACGGATGGGACTCCGAATTGTGGAATATACACAAGTGGTACCGGGAATAATCCGAACCACTGACACCTAAAATTCGGGGTTCAGGCTTCACATCTAAATTATGATCACCGCTGGATGGCACTACCATCAATCCGCCTGAACATCCCCTGCACCCGCATGCCGTAGCAATTGCTATTAAACTACTCTTCCCGTTCGATGCCTTGCCATAGCAGGTCGAAAATTAAATAAAAAATCAAATGGTGTTATAATTTAGATGGGCTTTTTACAAGGGTTGGAGAACAAGGAAAGGAGAAAATATTTTAATGAGCGGAATCGGAGTCGGTCTCGCACAGAGCCCGAATGTGGTACAGAAGCAAAAGCTCATACTCACCCAGCATCTTAAGCTTTTTCTAAGCCTGGTCCAGATGAACACGGTTGAGCTCAGGGAATACATTGAGGAACAGCTCATAGAGAACCCCGCTCTGGAAGAAGATCCCGATTCATCTGCGGAGACGGAAAAAGAAGATCTGAGCGAATCTCTTCTAAACGAGCTCGGCCCTTCAGAAACCGACTATCCTATGCCCGAAGAGTTCTCCTCGGAGATAAACGAGGCATCGGAGTGGGAGAACCAGATACCCAGTCAAGACTCCCTGTTTGAGCACCTCAGCTGGCAACTCTCAATGACTGATTTAAGCGAACGGCAAAAGCAGATAGCTTCGCTTATAATCGGGAACATAAACGAGGACGGATATCTTGAGATTGAACCTGAAGAAATAGCAAGGCTGCTTGAGGGAAAAAGCTCGTCCGCAGGGGATGAGAACTGTCTAGCGGAAGTAATGCAGATTGCCGAGAAAATACGCACCACGTTTGATCCCGTCGGAGTCGGTTCCCGCTTCCTCTCCGAGTGTCTTGCGGCACAGGCCATGGACCTCGGTTACGAGAAGGAAAATCCGATTATGAAAGTGGTGGAAAATCATATCGACGACCTAAGCACAAAAGACTACGACAAGATCTGCACGGAGCTTGAGGTGAGCAGGGAAGAGATAAAGGAGATCGAAACTGTAATAACCTCGCTTGAGCCCAAGCCGGGGAGACCCTACTACACCAAAGACACCGCCAGAAGCATCGTCCCCGACTTCTACGTGTACAAGGTGGGAGATGATCTCCAGATGCAGTCAAACAGAAGTTTCCCGAAGATCAAGATAAGCTCCTACTGCAGAAAAATTCTTGCCGACCGCGCGAACCTTACCGGAGAAACCACGGACTACCTACGGGAAAAAATCGAGGTGGCCCAGAGAATAGTCCGCTGTATTGAAGAGCGGGAGACCACAATACGCAAGGTGATGGAGAAGATCGTAAACGAGCAAAGAGAGTTCTTCGACCACGGAAGCGCTCACATAAAGCCCCTCAGGCTAAAGGACGTGGCTGAAACCGTGGGCATCCACGAATCAACCGTGAGCCGTATAACAAGCAGAAAATACATGCAGTGTCCGCAAGGAATCGTAGAACTTAAAAAACTTTTCTCAAGGGGAGTTCACTCGTCAAACGGGCAGAGGATTTCGCTTGAGAAAATAAAGTCAATGATAAGGGAAATAGTTAATGACGAACCGGCCCAGTGCGCGTTCTCGGACGAAGACATATCCAGGATACTTTCCATGAAGAACATAAAGGTCGCGAGAAGGACGGTCGCGAAATACAGAAAAACACTTGGGATACCCAGCTCATCAAAAAGACTCTCAAAGGAGGTTTGAATCATGAAGATTGATATCATCACGAAAAACATTCCCGACAAAAGAAGATCGGAGCACCTCAAGCGTTACGCGATGAAAAAAATGCCAAAGCTCCAGAGGTATATAGACCCTGAGAGGAATCCCTCGGAGGCAAAAATACTTCTCTCAGCAGAAAAACTCAGAAACAACGCGGAAATTACTATCAGCTCGGGACCCTTAAAAGCATCAGCTTCAGTAGAAACCGAAGAAATGCACTCCGCCATAGACAAGCTTTTCGACACGATCATAAAACAGCTGCGAAGAAGAACGGACAAACAACTGACACTCAGAAGAAGGAACGCGTCAAAGACCCCTTCCGCGGCACGCGAACAGAGAGCGGAAAGGGGAAACAACCTTAGGGTGGATCACCAGTTTCTGAGCCCCAAACCCATGAGCGTTGCGGAGGCACTGCTGCAGCTTGACGCCTCTGAAGAGGATTTCGTGGCCTTCAGAAACAGTGAGACGCTTGAAATGAATGTTGTTTACAAAAAAGCTGATTCGAAAAAGGTAGGACTTCTTACCCCCTGAACGCGGAAAAAGAAAAGTGAGAATATCGGAATGCCTGGAGAAAAATTCCGTATTTCCCGAACTCGTTTCGACAACAAAACCGGACGTGCTGAAGGAAATCTCAGAGAAAGTCGCAGGGGCCGTCCCCAGGCTTAACGTGCAGAGACTTAACGAAACTCTTGCCGAACGGGAGGGGATATGCAGCACAGCGATTGATTCCGGGGTAGCAATTCCGCACGTAAAACTCCTCGACATTCCAGATATAACCATCGCATTTGCCAGAAGCGAGGCCGGGGTTGATTTTGACTCGCTTGACGGAGAGAGGACCCATCTCTTCGCTGTTTTAATAACCCCAGAGAACTGTCCCACGGAAGCCTGGGTAAAACTGCTTGCCCGGTTATCCCGTATACTCGGGCAAAATGACTTGAGGCTAAAACTCGTTGCCTCAAAAGAGGCTTCTGAGATTTATAATCTGCTTATTGAAGAAGATGAAAAGCTCTGAGAATAGTCACTCCCTCTCGATCGGGGATTTCTACGGAAAGTTCGGAGAGAAACTCTGCCTTGAATCTCTTTGCGGGGAAAAAGGGTTTGAAAGACGCATAATTTCACCAAGTGCCAAAAAGCCCGGACTGAGGATGATAGAAAAGAAAATAGAACTCGAAGAGGGGAATATCCAAGTACTCGGCCGAACGGAAATTTCCTACATAAACGGATTTCCCAGCAGAACGCAGAAAAAGATAATAACGAATCTTCTGTCAAACGATATTCCGTGCTTTATACTCTCAAAAGGAGCCCATCCGGAAAAATCCTTTACCGAACACTTCGAAAGAAAACAGATACCGCTTTTCACCACAACCCTGGGTACGGGGAAATTCATAACCATTTTAAATGAGCTTCTCACCGAGGAATTCGCGACCCGGATAACAGTTCACGGAGTACTGCTGGATGTGCATCATATGGGAGTTCTTATCCTCGGGAAAAGCGGAATCGGGAAAAGTGAATGCGCTATTGACCTTATAATACAAGGTTCCAAGCTTATCGCGGACGACGTGGTCGAGATAAGAAAGATAGGTTCTCAGACACTTGTCGGAGTGGGTCCTGAGAACATAAGATATCTTCTGGAGGTAAGGGGGATAGGCATAGTGAACATAAGGGATCTTTTCGGAACCACCTGCGTTATGGAAAAAAGAGAAATCGACATGGTTATAGAGCTTCACCAGTGGGACTCCGAAACGGAATACGATCGTCTGGGCATAGACACGAGAACATACTCCATACTCGATATCGAACTGCCGTACATTGTGCTGCCCGTGAGTCCGGGAAGAAATATGGCATCGGTAATAGACGTGGCGGTGCGGAACCAAATACTCAAGGAAACCGGCAGGAAAATCGAGATTCCGTCCGGCACTCGGGAATAATGGAAAGCCTACGCCACTCATTTCGGCTTGTTGATGTGGTGAATTTGGACTACCTAGCAGAGTGCTTTAACCGCTTCCTCAAAAGTCACATCAACCCTTGCGTCCGCCTCAAGTTCCGCCTTTGACGGTTGCTAGTCCCGGCTGACGATCTCAACCCGGTGCGGCTCCCGTTTCTGGTCATGTCATTCCCTCTTCACTGATGTTTGATAACAGATCATGCCACGCACGGCGATGCACGTGATCCGCTCTCTTGTTCAGTTCCGTTCCGATCTCGCGCAACAGCACCGGTCGCCATTCCTCAGAAAGTAGTGCGAACGCCGCATTGGCAAGATCAACAATGTCAATCTGACTGATGTTCAGGCCCGACGCCCACGCAGCCTCCATGTTTTCGCGAACAGCCTCTTGTTCATCGTCCCGGATGCTTGGTGCCGCAAACAGCAGGTTGCTCAACGGATCGGTTGATGCCCGGGCCTTTTGCGTCGAGGCCCTGACATCCGCCAATGTCAAGGCACGATCCTTGACCTCGATAGCCAGAAGCATGTTGCCGTTGCCGTCTAGGCACATCACGTCGCCCGGCGCGCCCGTGGAGGAGTCCGCTTCGTTCAGCCCTTGCGACGAGACATTCGCAAAGAGAGAGAAGGCACGTCCTAGGACGGCCATCATCGCAGCCGTCACGACTAAGGGTCTCAAGCCTTTGCTCGCTTCCGAAAGAAACGTTTCCAAGACGCGAAGTATTTGCGGAAGACTGACCCGGATCGGAATCTGATATTCGAATGACTGAGCCGCGAGACGGCGAGCCACGCTTTCCAGACAGCGAATGAACGCGGCCTCAAGCTTGATTCGACCCCCGGCATCCAAAGGTGCAAGGAATTCTACAAGTGCGTCCCACTCTTCTTTGTTGCGCAGTTGATGGGTTCCTTCGTCCAGCCTCGGCCGTCGCAACGGATTGTTGACATATGGATCCGGACTTTTGCCCAGCACGGCATGATTGTCCGCCACCCAAGGCACGATGACAGACGTGCAGAAACTCCGCGCGTCCCATGCGCCGGGGGATTCTCCGGTTCCGAGCTGGAGACTCAGAAGGCTTCGGTTCCCATCGGCAATTTTGCCGAGCATTTGCGTCATTATCGCATAGCGAATCGAAAGCACCCCGGAATTCACCAAGCGGTCAATTTCTCCGTCCGGTTCGCCGGTCCCCGTTTCCAGAACACGGTTCCACGCACCATCCAGCCATTTGCGAGCTTCGGCGTTGTTCATCGGCTAGAAGTTCAGCCATGCCGACTCCCGGCGCGGCTTGCGCACGGAGTGGCAATTGCGTTCCTCGGCGTCCACGCGCCGCCAATTTGCGTAAAGATGGTCGTATAGACTGGTCCGATAGCCGGACAGCACCACACGCCCCCGAACGGCTTGCAACACGTGGGCAAGGTTTTCATGGTCTTCGTCAGTCATTTCGTAGCCATAGGCCACAGAATCGCCCCTTGCAGAATGCACGTAGGGCGGATCAACATAGAACACCGTGTCAACGGTGTCGTATCGCTGGATCACTTCAACGGCAGGCGCATTCTCGATTTGCACCCGTTGAAGCCGCTGCACTATTTCCGGCAACCCCTCGACAGACCCAAGCCAGCGGGACACGGAACCGGACATGCCCGCGCGGGAGGTAAGGACGCAATGCGCCCACCGGCCTTCGCTGCTGGTCTGCGCCAAGCCTGTCCGCGTCTGCCGTGCCCGTATGTAGAACCGGCGAGCGCGTTCCAGCTTCGACAATCCATCCTGCGGAGTGCAAGCACGCATCAGTTCCTCGCGGGAAAACGGTGTCAGGCTGATGGCCTTGATGAGCTTAGGTCCTTGATTGCGGAGAGCCTCAAAGAAGTTCACCAGTTCTGAATCGAGATCGTTGTAGGTTTCGACCATGTAAGGTTCCGCATTGAGCAGCACGGCGGCCGACCCGCCGAACACATCGCAGAAATGCGTCGCGTCGTTCGGAATGAGCGGCAGCAGGAAATCCAGATGGGAAAACTTCCCGCCATACCAGCCGAAGGCAATCATTCTCTTGGAACGACGATTGGCAATGCGACGGCCTGTCCCGGTCGAATTGACAGTCGGTATGTCCTTGCGGTGCGACCTACCTGGAGCCTTGTACATCATATCCTTACTCCTGAATTAATGCCCAATCTACCTGAGAGGGCCGAAAGCGTCAAGCGATTTTTGTAACCGTTCGCCCGAGCCGTGACAGGCAGGGATAAAGATGTTGGAGAAGAATTTACGGACTAAGAATTGAGCACGGATTTCCAGTTTTTCTGCAACGGCCTCAGACATATGTCCTTTACGGGCAAATAACAAGAATTATCAGCTATCATGGAAGGGATGAATATACTTGTTTGCCCTATGGGCAAACAAGTATATTATGATTCCCTAATGGAACGGATAATAATACTAAGCGGACTCTCCGGTTCGGGAAAAAGCACCGCAGCGAAAGTGCTTGAAGACTTGGGCTTTTTCTGCGTCGACAACCTGCCTCCAGAACTTCTTTTCTCTTTTATCGATCTTTGCGGAAAATCCCTTACACAGATAAAAAAAGCGGTCGTAGTCATTGACATACGCATACCGGTAAAAGATACGCTTCATGACTTCGAAGAGGTGCTGGGAAAAATAAGAAAGTCGGCCAAAGAAGTCGACCTTGTATTTCTTGAATGTTCCGACGAGGCAATTGTTAAAAGATACAAAGAGACAAGGAGAATCCACCCGCTTGGAAGCGAGATGACTCTCCCCGAGGGAATATCAGAGGAGAAGCAAATTCTTGAAGACATACGCGAACTCTCGAACCATCGCATAGACACAAGCGCTCTCAGCGTTCATGATCTAAAAGCGGTCATAGCCAAAATCGCCGGGACAACTGACAAAAACACCCCTCTTCTTACCTTCCTTTCTTTCGGCTACAAGTACGGAATTCCCGAAGACGCAGATCTGGTTTTTGATGTCCGCTTCTTAAGAAATCCTCATTTCACCGAATCCTTAAGGGATTTAGACGGAACAAGAAGCGAAATCGTTGATTTTGTCATGTCGGATAAAGCTTCGCAGGAGTTTCTGGAGAAACTCTGCGCTTTTCTGCGCTTTTTGATTCCTAAATATTCCGAGGAAGGAAAATCATATCTTACCTTGGCGGTTGGCTGCACCGGGGGAAAGCACCGCTCGGTAGTTATAGCCGATGCCCTGGGCAAAAACCTCTCCGAATACTCTGCGATTATTAGACACAGGGATATAAATAAGCTATAAAAATCCTATGTTTTCCATAGTAGTGATCACGCACGGAGAGCTCGCAAAAGAGCTTATATCAGCCGTGAACTTCATCCTGCCCGAGAAACCCAGAGTCAAGATGACTGCGGTCTCAATAGACGCTTCAAAAGACTCAAAGGATTTTGAAAAAAAGGTACGGGCTTCGATTGATACCGTTGACGAGGGAGACGGAATACTGCTTGTAACGGACATGTTCGGAGGAACCCCTTCCAATATAAGCCTTATGTTTCTTGAGAGCGGCGAAATGGAGGTGATTTCAGGGGTAAACCTTCCTATGCTCCTAAAACTCGGCACTGTTAAGGAAGAAACGGCTCTCAAAGAAGCTGTGGAACTCGCAGCTAAAGCAGGAAGAGATAACATAATAGTGGCAAGTGAACTTCTTAATAAAAACGGTTAGAATACGCCGGAGAGGGATGCTGAAATGGACGTAAACACGCTTGACTCCGTTATCGAGATGTACACAAATCACCTTCTTCAGGGCGATCTTGAGGGATTTGAGATCGAGATATCTCCAGAAATAAAGGATGAACTCGCGGCAATAGCCCTTTATCTCGATTCAAAAACCGTCAGGGCGTCGGGGGAAATAGAAGAATTCTACGAAGGGTACAAAAGAGCAGCGTTTGACATACTTTCTTTCATGGGGATTGAGTTCTTTGAAGACAGGGAAAACAAGCTGATCAAGATAATGAAGTCAAACTATAACTCCCAGCTTCAGGAAGAGCTCAAGAAAAATATCTGGGGATAAAGAACCTCCACCGTAAAATTCCCGGCCCCGATTATGGATTTTCAAAATTCGTTCGATCATTTCGTCTTTGACTTAGACGGAGTTATATATTCCGGCGAGAAGGCCATCGGCGATTCCCCTCGAGTGCTCGAAACACTAAGAAAGAATAAAAAGGGCATACGTTTCATAACCAATAACCCCTCTCGCTCACCCTCGGACTATGCCGAGAAACTCCGAAAACTCGGAATTAAATCGTACAGTAGCGAGTTTGTAACTTCCCCCATGGCTACTGTCTCTTTGATAAAGGAAAAAGCACCCTCTAAAAAATGGGAGACCGTTTTCATAGCCGGAAGCGATTATCTAAAAAATGAAGTCAGGAAAACCGGACTGGTTGAGCTTTACGGGGAAAATTCCCTCGGCGCAGATCTCGTGGTTATGGGAAGCCACCCCGGATTTAATCTTGAGGAAATAAAAACCGCATCCATAGCGATCGGAAACGGGGCAGCCTTTATCGGCACAAACGGAGATTATTTCTATCCCTGCGAACACGGCCGGGCTCCCGCTACAGGGGCCCTTCTCGCTTCAGTGGAAGCGGCGTCGGGAAAGAAGGCACTAACAGCCGGAAAACCCCAGAGATACATGTTTGATCTCCTGGAGAAAAGCGGTGTAGCACCGACAAAAAAGACTCTTCTTGTCGGAGACAGTCTTCGCACCGACGTTGCCGGAGGGAAAAAAGCAGGTTATAGCACGGCGCTTGTGCTGAGCGGAGTTACGAAGAAAACCGACCTCGGGAGCAATGAAATAGAACCCGATTTTATCTTGGAGAACGTTTCTTTTCTTTTGAGATCGCAGTAAGGGGCAGGTAATAGATGAGAGTGCATCGCGTCCCTTAACCAAGACCTAATCTCGGGCTGTTGACTTTTGGTAACCGGGGTGTAGTGTTTGGATAGAAATTTTTTCCCGCCGGAGGCAACCATGCTCAAATTTATCAAAAAAGAAGATGAAAACCTCGATCACCCATTAGATATATTTGATGAAGAGGATGAATTTGCCGACGAGTTTGATGAGCTCTTCGAAGAAGTAAACTACCTTTATTACGATGACGACTCAGAAGAAATTCTCGGAGATGAAAAAGAAAGAAGAGTGCTTCACTGAGTCCCGTCGTAACGATCTGTCATCACTTTTATAAACTCTCTGAGAATCTTTTTCCAATTCCCAGATCCGAGTTTTGAAAGCGGATTCAAGACGCCCTGAGTTCCACACATAATCCAAAGCGTCTTAGATTAAACTGAACCCTATCCATCAGAAACGCATACGCGTAACCACTCCGAAAGTACGGGGTTGGCCTACTCTGTATGCAAGACGGGCCCGTCCTCCCCGCTCGCGGTCAAACGAAAGTTTTACGTTCTCATCCGTAAGATTTTTTACGTAAGCAGTGAATTCCAGATTGTTATATACAAGGCCTGCGGAGAGATTAAACAGATGGTATGAGTCAAGCAGTAGATCAACTTCCGTTTCCTCATCGGCGGAGGCACCCCTATAGGGCAATCCATGTCCGAAAACTCCCCTGCCGGGCACCTGATCGCCTGGCTGGGTGATACTGTCTCCTACAAACTGCCATGAAGCCGAGAGATAGCTTTCTCTAGCGTTCAGAAAACCCGGTAAAGTATAGGTTGCGGAGCCCGAGAGCTGCCAGTCAGGAACAGAAGGTATTCTGTTGCCCTTTTCTATTCCCTCAACCACATCTCCATTAGCCGTCCTGATAGTGGAATCAAACTCTGCTTCTAGGTAGCTTCCGGCAAAAGCGAGCAGCAAATATCTTGTCGCCTGAAGGGACAGTTCAAGTTCCGTTCCTGCTGTGTGAGATTCGGGTACGCTGATTGTAACCCTAGACGAGCAGGGACCCGCGTCAACATTTACACCCAGATTCTCGATGTCGGTATAAAAGACCGAACCGTTGAACGTAACGTTCTCAAAGGAGGACTTAAATCCGACCTCATAGTTCCAGAGAGTCTCATCCTCAAATTCCTGATATCCCCGGAAAGTATCATAAGCATCTCCGCAGAGCAGTTGGTTAAGCGGGTCATTAACTCCGCCGAGACGAAATCCACGTGAAACCTGGGCATTAACCGTAAGATTATCGTTAGCATCGTAACTCAGCATGAACCGGGGCGTGAATCCGTCAGAGGAAACAGTAATATCCTGATTCTGAGCATCCGCATTTGAAAAACCTCCTCCGGATCTGAAAGTCTTATCCTCTTCCCAGTCATACCAGCGCAGCCCCGCTGTCAAGCCAAGACGGTCAAGCAATTTATAGGTCGCTTCCCCGAAAAGTGCGACCTGCCTTAAGTCATAGGTCAAATCTGAACTATAGGGCGAGTCCACAGCATCAGGGAAATTAATGTCAGCAGAAGGAATCCATAATGCATCATACCCAGGCGTCGGCAAACGCTGAGAATAGTCTCGTTCCACGTTCGAGTAAAAAACGCCTGCAAGCCACTGAAGCGCGCGGTCATCGCTTGAACTTAATCGCAACTCATGAGTCATCTGCTCAAGGTCCGTAGTGTCGCGCAGATTGGATGGGTTTGCCACTTGATCTTCCGCAAATCCAAGGTCCACGCTCACGCTACCGGTAAGAGCACTGGCATCGCGGCTTACCAGAAGATCGCGGTTTATATAGCTTGCCGAGTACGTGACGTCAAAGAAACCTTCAACGCTCCAATTTACCACGGTGTCAAAAATCAGAGTTTCATCTTCAAAAGCTTCGTCAAGCAGCAAATACTGCTCCCTCTCCCCAAGTGAAGTCGGGGGAACAGTGTAAGGGTTCGCAAAAAGGTTAAATACCTCGTCGCGGTTAAAACCCCCAAGATCAATGTTCTGATACACGACGCGCGGAGTAATGGACAGGTTTTCAGTCGGTTCCCACAAGAGGGCAATGCGTCCACCGTAGCGACTGCCATCGTTTACATCCTCATCCATAGCGCCCCCTTCCTCACGAGCATCAATAAAACCGCCGTATCTGGTGCCATAAGCAACCAGTCGAACGGCCGCGTCCTCACCCAAAGGAACATTGAGGGCAGTTTTGAGATGACCCCCTGCGGAACCTTCGTCAATATAGTTGCCGTCAACCTCGACTTTGACCTCGTTTACACCGAGCGACGGCTGGTTAGTTATATAACGGACGGTGCCACCGATGGAACCTGATCCAAAGAGCGTGCCCTGCGGTCCCCTCAGGGTTTCCACACGGTTGAGATCAAAAAGATCGATGTCAGGAGTAAAAAGCGACAGGGATATAGGGGTTTCGTCAAGATACACGCCTACCTGCTCCTTTACGCCGGGCTGGTCCCTCACTATCTGTCCGGAAGAAACGCCACGGATTGTAACTACGCTCTGGCCCGGACCGAGATTTTGTATGGAGAGTCCGGCCACGTTGCGGGAAAGATCCTCAAGATCAGTTGTGTTAAGGCGTTTGATATCCTCTTCTGACTGGACATTCAAGGAAAAAGGCACGTCCTGGGCAAGCTGAGCACGTTTGGTGGCGGTAACGATCATTCTCTGAAGCGTGTAACTGCCTTCCTCCACCGCACTGAGATTTTCTTTTTGTTCATCCTGCCCATCCTGCCCAACTGCGGTTAGGGGAAAAACCAATGAGAACAGGGAAAGAAATGCAAAAAACCTTATGGCTACGCCAAGCCGAATCTTAAAGTTCATCTCCAAAACCTCCTTAAATCACTCGCTTTGTTGCAATCAGACCGCGTATTCTACGGTATTTCGCATTTTAACACATTTGTTTCAGGATTTGCTAGAAAAAATGCCCAGGGCCGGACTCGAACCGGCACGGGAGATACTCCCGAGGGATTTTAAGTCCCTTGCGTCTACCAATTCCGCCACCCGGGCATTGTGCTGAACTTGGTTCAGAACTGGAGGCGGCGCCCGGAATCGAACCGGGGTATGACGGTTTTGCAGACCGTTGCCTTACCTCTTGGCTACGCCGCCCCTGTAACATCGGATTTTGAATTTTACCGAAAAAAAGAAGTTTTGTGAATTCTGCCAAGCGGCGCATCCGGCTTCTCTTACGACGCGGGATCAATTTCGAAGCTTCCCGTAACAAACACCTTCCCCGACAAGCAGATCCTTTTCTCAAGAAGTCTCGTATAAACGAGACCACCCCTTTTTGACGCCTGATAACCGGTGAGCTTTTCTTTCCCGAGCCTGCGGCTCCAGAAAGGACAAAGGCAGCAGTGGGCAGATCCCGTAACCGGATCCTCGTCTATCCCAGCGTTGGGCGCGAAAAAGCGTGAGACAAAATCGTAGCGCTCAGAACTTGAGATACTAGTTATGATAAATCCTCTTGAATCAAGTTTCTTAAGATGGCCAAGTTCCGGGACAGCGTTTCTTATCGTTTCCTCGCTTTCGTAAAGGGCGATGTAATCAAAACGGTTTCTCCCCACGTAAAGAGGCACAGAGGAAATCGCTATGAGCAGATACTCCGGCATCTCTACTTCCCAGGGATCCTCCAAGGGAAAATCCATCTCTATAAGATCATTCTTTCTCCTTGCGGCAAGAATCCCGCTTTTTGTAGAAAACACGGCGTCTTCCGTCGCGGGGAGGATGCCGAGAGTAAAGAGAATGTGGGCGCTTGCGAGGGTTGCGTGTCCACACAGATCAACTTCCATCTTCGGGGTAAACCATTTGAGTTCAAAAGCGCCGTCTTTTTCGAGAAGAAAGGCCGTCTCGGAAAAATTTACCTCGGAAGCGATTTTCTGTTTTGCCCGGTCCGGTATTTCTTCCTTAAGAATGCACACGGCAGCCGGATTCCCTGAACCTGGACCGTCGGTAAAGGCATCAACGGTGTATACTCTCATTAGAAGTCCGCTGGAAATTCCGACGCGCCATGGCGGCCGGGACGGCGCTTGAGAGCCGAAATCGCGTCTTTTATTCCCGCAAGCGTCAGGGGAAACATGCTGTCTTCATAGAAATCGTTCAGCATGCCTATGCTTTCAGTCCACTTCCAATCATCCCGCGGCACGGGGTTAAGCCACACGGTAAAAGGATATTTCGCCTTTACTCTCTCAAGCCATCGCAGGCCGGGCTCGTCGTTATTGTGCTCAACGCTTCCGTTGGGATAAACAAGTTCCCATGGGGACATGGACGCGTCGCCGACTATAATGCACTTGTAATCGCCGTTGTATTTGTTGAGCACCGAGAAGGTAGGTATACGCTCGCTGAAACGTCTTGCGTTATTTTTCCACACGGTCTCGTAGATGCAATTGTGAAAGTAGTAGAATTCAAGGTGCTTGAACTCATGCCTGGCTGCGGAGAAAAGTCTTGAGCAAAGCTCTACATGATCTTCCATCGAACCTCCAACGTCGAAGAACATAAGAACCTTGACGTTGTTTTTCCGCAGGGGAACAAACTCAAGGTCAAGCAGCCCCGCGTTTTTGGAAGTCCTGTCGACCGTCCCCTCGATGTCAAGCTCCTCCCCCGCCCCTTCTCTTGTGAGAACCCTGAGTTTTCTGAGGGCCATTTTCATGTTCCTGACGTTTAATTCCACCGAATCGTCAAGATCGCGAAATTCCCTTTTGTCCCATACCTTAACGGCCCGTCTCTGCCTGCTGCCATCCTGTCCTATGCGAACCCCGGCCGGGTTGTAACCGTAGGCTCCGTAAGGCGAAGTGCCCCCGGTGCCTATCCATCTGTTTCCTCCCTGGTGGCGTTTTCTCTGCTTTTCGAAAATCTCTCTCAGCCTCTCCATCAGTTCTTCTAGCCCGCCCATGGAACGGATCATTTCCTTATCTTCCTCGGAGAGGACGTTCTCGAAATTCTTGCGCAGCCACTCAAGCGGAATCTGCATGAACTGCTCGGTATCGGCAAGCTGGGCTCCCCTGAAATAAGCGGAAAAGAGCCTGTCGAATCTGTCAAGATGCCGTTCGTCTTTTACCATCACGCAGCGGGCAAGATAGTAGAAATCGGTTGAGTCATAACCGATCACGTCGCGGTCAAGGGCTTCCAGGAAAGTAAGATACTCTTTTAGGGTGACGGGAAATCCGTCGTTTTTAAGCAGCAGGAAAAAATCAAGAAACATGAGCGTATCCCCCGGCCCTCACCTTCTGAATCTTCGCCTCATAACCTCAAGCATCTCGTAGTCCGCCTCGTTTTTAATAAGCGCGCCCGAGTAAGGAGGCAGGTTCTCCTCAAGATCCACTCCCGGAAGTTCGCCCGCGGCCACGCGGTCGGCCGCAAGCAGCTTTATCCAGTCTATGAGTTCGCTTGTCGAAGGTTTTTTCTTAAGACCGTCGATTTCCCTTACGGAATAAAAGAGGGTGAGCGCGTTATCCATGAGCTTTCGTCCGAGATCGGGGTAATGCACCTTCACTATTTCCTCAAGGGTCTTGCGGTCGGGAAAGGCTATGTAGTGGAAAAAACACCTTCTCAAAAAGGCGTCAGGAAGCTCCTTTTCGTTATTTGAGGTAATTATCACTATGACTCTTTTAACCGCACTTACGGTTTTTTTAAGCTCGTAGCAGTAAAACTCCATCTTGTCTAGTTCCAAAAGAAGGTCGTTCGGAAACTCTATGTCCGCCTTGTCTATCTCGTCAATCAGAAGCACCACCTGCTCCGGGCTCTCAAAAGCCTCCCAGAGCTTTCCTTTCTTTATGTAGTTTGAGATATCGTTTACTCTCTCGTCCCCGAGCTGCGAGTCGCGAAGCCTGGCGACAGCATCGTATTCGTAAAGACCCTGCTGAGCCGTCGTAGTGGACTTTATGTGCCAGGTTATGAGCTGCTTTCCAAGCGCCTTTGCGACCTCAACCGCGAGCATGGTCTTGCCCGTGCCCGGCTCTCCCTTCACAAGAAGAGGGCGCTCAAGGGTAATGGACGCATTAACGGCTACGGATAAGTCTTTTGTTGCTATGTAATCGCTTGTGCCTTTGAACTTCATTTTTCACCCACCCGCGGAGAATCGCAACGACCCCCGCTTACTTATTGAATACGATTGTCCTGTTTTTGTAAATCAAAATCTCCCGGTTTATATGGGACCAGATCGCATTTGAGAGAACCAGCTTCTCAAGGTCCTGCCCCTTCCTTATGAGGTCGTCTATCGAATCATCATAATTAACCTTTATGACATCCTGCTCTATTATGGGTCCCGAATCGAGTTTGTCGGTTACGTAATGGCAGGTTGCTCCGACCACCTTAACTCCTCTTTCATACGCGGAGTGATAGGGGCGCGCCCCGGGAAAGGCCGGAAGAAACGAATGGTGAATATTGATTACTCTGTTGGGGTAACGCGATATGAAATTCCCGGTAAGAACCTGCATATACCTTGCAAGCACTATGAAATCCACGTTGTAGCGGCGAAGAAGCTCAAGCTGCTCGGCCTCCACTTCTTCCTTGTTGTCCTTTACGTTTTCAAACACGTAGAAATCCGCTCCATGAAGACCTGCCACATCCCTGAGGTCTGGATGATTGCTTATCACAAGAGGCATCTCCACGTTCCATTCCTTGGCGCGGAGCCTGTAAATTATGTCTGAGAGACAGTGAGGAAGCTTGGAGACGAAAACCGCCATGCGCGGTGCGCCCCCAGTAAAGAAAACCTCGAATTTCATGTCGAGTTTCTTCGCTACTTTCTCGCGGAAAATTTCCTCCGTTTCCTCGCGGGAGAGGGCAAAGCCGTCCATCCCCCACTTGGCCCGGATAAAGGTCACCATGTCGTTCGTGTCAACGCAATGCTGCAGCGCGTGAATATTCCCTCCGTATTCGAATATAAAGTTGGTGACCGCGTGAACAAGACCGGGGCGGTCGGGGGAGTGCACTAGCAGAATTGCTTCTTCCTGTTTTTCCGGCATTTTCGATTAAGGTCCGTTTCCCGGTTTTTGCTGGCTTCCGCCTATAAAGCTAGGACCAAGGCTCCTTGTAGTAGTAGGTAAAGTTAGCGACCTTCGGCCGTTCCGTCCACCCTTTTTTTCTGTAAAAGCCCCGCAGATAGGATGGCTTGTCCTTGCCGTTGGTCACCATCAGACGGTAGACATCCCTTTTTCTGCCCTCTTCCATGACTGCCTCGATAAGGCGGCTCCCCGCCCCCATTCCGCTTGCCGAAGGACTCACGAACAGGTCCGAGACGTAGCCCTCGTAGCTTCCCAGCATAACGAACGGCACCCAGTGAACGGTGGTGAACCCGACAACCCTTCCCCCCGAATCGCAGGCCACGTACATGGTGTGTCCTTCCGGATCCTCGCCGACTTGAAGTATGAGATCCCGAATCGGAGACGACACTTCCTCAAGCGGGAGGGAGTTCCTTCTCTCAGACCAGCCGATCTCCTTTAGTATCAGGGCCATTGCATCTGCATCCTCGCCAGTGGCTTTTCTTACGGTGGTTTTCTTCAAAGCCCTTCCTGCAATATTATCACTATTTCTTCTTTCCCAGGGTCTCAACCAGAGCCCCCAGGCTCTCCAAGACCCCTTGGCTGCGCAGAACTCTTGGAAGTTCCCGATCAGCCTCAGCGCAAACTCCCTCTATGTTCGCTACAACCTCGCGGCGAAGAGCCCTTTTAGAAAAAGCGTAGCCGGGAATAAGCGACGGGCCGTATTGTCCCGCAAAATCAACGCAGTGAGAAAGAAGCTTGTCCGCTTCACGGCTCTCATCGAAAAAACCGAGATTGACGGCATCTCCCGTTTCGTAAAGAAAGCCTGTTGTCATGACCTGCTGCGCAATTGCCGTTCCCAATACGTAAAGCACGATCTGCGCTATGGATGAAGGGACGGGAAAACCTATGGTGATTTCGTTAAGGCCGAACCTTGCCCCTGAATCAACGCATACCCTGTAATCACAGCAAAGCGCCAGTATGAGCCCGCCGGCTATCGCGTGGCCGTTTACCGCGGCCACAACAGGTCTTTCATAAGTAAAAACCCGAAGCAGGGCGCCGCGAAACCGCATGTACCACTGCCAGATCTCTTCTTCATCCCCGGCAGAGAAAAGTGAAAGATGGTATTTAAGATCAAGGCCCGCGGAAAAAGCCCTTTGAGAAGAGGTAAGCACAACGGGGCTTTCCGCGTGATCGCTCTCAAGCGTCGCGAAAGCCTCGTCAAGATCGCTGAAAAAACCCTCGTTTATCACATTCATCGGGTTTGAGTTCATGCGCACGATCGCGATGTCGCCTGTCCTTTCAATTTCCCAGCTCATAACGTTTCTCAATCCGCGCGAAAGCCGGAATCAAGCCGTTTTACCTCCCGAGCGGCGACTCCATGAATCCCTAAGGGAAACCGTCCTGTTAAAAACGGGCGCCCCGGGCGCTGAATCTGCGGAATCAAGTATGAAATATCCCTTCCTTTCAAACTGATAGTTGATATCTCCTAAACAGTCCCCAAGAGCCGGTTCGGCCGCACAGTTCTCAAGTGTCTTAAGGGAATCGGGATTCAGAAACTCGGTGAACTCCCTCTGCTTGTCGGCCATGGGATTGGAGACGGTAAAAAGTCTGTCGTAGAGCCTGACGGTCACCCTTGAGGCGTTTTTCGCGCAGACCCAGTGTATAGTGCCCCTTACCTTTCTTCCGTCGGGAGTGGTTCCACCTCTTGTGTCGGGATCGTATTCACAGTGAACCTCTGTTATCTCGCCGGTATCCGGATCGCGCTTAAAGCCCACGCACTTCACTATGTAGGCGTAGCGGAGGCGCACCTCGGAACCCGGGGAGAGCCTGTAGAACTTTTTCGGCGGGTCCTCCATGAAATCATCCCTTTCAATAAAAAGCTCTTTTGAAAACGGCACCTTTCTTTTCCCCATCGAGGGGTCTTCCGGGTTGTTTACCGCGTCGATTTCCTCTTCCACACCTTCGGGGTAATTAACTATCACCACTTTCAGCGGGTCAAGCACCGCCATCACCCTCTGCGCCCTCTTGTTAAGGTCTTCCCTTATACTGTGCTCAAGAAGCTCCATGTCTATAATACTGTCCTGTTTAGTGATGCCTATTTTCCGGCAGAAATCCCTTATCGACTCAGGCGTGTACCCCCTTCTTCGCAATCCCGAGATAGTGAGCATCCTTGGGTCATCCCACCCGCTCACATATCCCTCGGAAACCAGCCTCATGAGATTCCTTTTGCTAAGAACCGTGTAGCTTAGGTTAAGTCTCGCGAACTCGATCTGCTGAGAGTGATATATGCCGAGCTGGGCAATAAACCAGTCGTAAAGAGGCCGGTGGTCCTCAAACTCAAGAGTACAGAGCGAATGGGTGATGCCCTCAATGGAGTCGCTTTGTCCGTGGGCCCAGTCATACATCGGATAAATGGACCAGGAATCTCCGGTACGGGCGTGAGACTTCTTCATTATCCGGTACATCACCGGGTCACGCATGTTCATGTTGCCAGAATCCATGTCTATTTTCGCCCGAAGCACGTACTGTCCATCATCGAAATCCCCATCTCTCATCGCCCCGAAGAGCTTGAGGTTCTCCTCAACGGATCTCTCCCTTGAAGGGCTCTCTCTGCCAGGTTCCGAAAGCGTTCCCCGGTGTTCTCTTATTTCCTCAGCGCTCAGGTCATCCACATAGGCTTTCCCCTCGCTTATGAGCCGGTGGGCATATTCATAGAGCTGCTCGAAATAATCAGAGGCGTAATAAATTCTGTCCTCCCAGTCAAACCCGAGCCATCTTATGTCTTCCTTTATGGCCTCTTCGTACATTACGTCTTCCTTTGAGGGGTTTGTATCGTCAAAACGCAGGTTGCATGTTCCGCCGAATTCCTCCGCTATACCGAAATTAAGACATATGGATTTCGCATGGCCTATATGGAGATAGCCGTTGGGCTCGGGCGGAAAACGGGTAATGGGTTTTGCGATTCCGGATTGAAGATCGCTTCTTATTCTGGCCCTTATGAAATCTTCAGATTCTGAATGTCCGTTGCTATCCGCCTTCGGCTTCATGATTACACCTGATGATATCCAGCGAACGAGAGGATGGAATTCCGGCTAATTCCCCGTGGCGGGGAAAACCCATTATTTCCATTTTATGTTGCACCCGATGCTCGGAACCTGCTCCCAGTCAATCGCTTCGCCTGCTACAATGGAGTCGAGTGCCATTCTCATATCTTTTCCGGTAACAGGTTTTCCGTTTCCGGGTCTTGAGTCGTCAAACTGACCCCTGTAAACACACCTAAGGTCCCGGTCATAAACGAAAAAGTCGGGTGTGCAGGCGGCGTCATAGACCTTGGCGACTTCCTGCGTCTCATCAAACAGGTAGGGAAACGAATATCCCTTTTCCTCGGCGACTTCCTTCATTCTCTCGGGAGAATCGTCAGGGTAGTTCTCAACGTCGTTTGAATTTATGGCTATAAAGGAGACTCCTTTGGGAATGTAATCATCGGCTATTCCCACCAGCCCGTCCTGCAGGTGCTTTACGTAAGGGCAGTGATTGCATATGAACATAAGCACCGTAGCCACGTCTGATTTAAGGTCGCCAAGCGACAGTTCGCTGCCGCTTACTACATCAGGCAGCCGGAAATCGGGAGCCTCGCTCCCCAAGGGAATCATAGTTGATGGGGTTTTAACCATTTTTCGTCTTCTCCGGGTTTTTTAATTTGGGACTTATCCTTATAACTAGCCAAGCTAATTCTTGCTCAAAAACAAAATCAAATTCTCCCAGTCGATTTTATCTTCTTCATCCAACAAGTCTTTTTCTCTCATGAACTCCGCAACTTTTTCTACAGTTGCACTCTTTGCATCCTGAAGTCCATTACCCCCATGTTTTCCAACCGTAGCCATTAAGGCAAAATAAAGGTCTTCCCAGCCTGAAATCTCTTGCCAGAAGTCGGCTCCAACTATGCGTTCATGAGATCCCAACTGTCTTCGTTCTCTTTTCCCATAAGAAATTCCCTCAATACATCTAACATCTTTGACAGAACCTCCTTGTTTCAGAACTCGAGAAGCTTTTTCAAAATTCCGCTTTAGTTGCTTTATCTGGGAAGAATTGCCCCAATTTCTCCCCGACTTAACCTGTACTAACGTCCGCTTATCAGAACCCTCCGAATACTCAAGGTCTATCCCCTCAATCCCTGATTTTTGCCCGTTTTTTCCATACCTGCATACTATTTCAGCACATTTCTCAAAAATACCGCCAAACTTTGTCTCCTCGCTGGAAGAAAGCAGAGCATCTACCATGCTCCACACAAAACCGTCAACTGTTTCCCTCCCCCTGACCCTAAACAGAAATGGGTTCTTCCGACCTAAAAGGGACATTGGTTTGTCGCCGAGTTGCACAAGCTTGACTTTGAGCCCCTCGGTAAAACCGATCACCACCTCATCAATTTCCGTCTCGGCCAACTCCCACCAGTCAGGCGCGTCAGTCATGCGAGAGTCTCTCTTTGATAATGGTGCAGAAATCTTCTTGAACTTCGATTGCCACGGAGCGACGTTTCAGTTCTTTTGCGGCTATGGAAGTTGTCCCTGACCCTGCATACGGGTCTAACACAGTGTCTCCAGGATCCGTAAACAACTTTATGAACCAAGAAGGTAGCCATACTGGGAACGTAGCCGGATGCCCCTTATATCCGCATTCAGTTGCCATATGAAGGACATTTGTCGGGTATGCGTATTCTCGGCCTACCCAGTTTGAGACATTCTTACCAAAGCCGTTTTCATTTTTGGATAAGTCTCTAGTCTTATCAATCTCGGACAAGTTCTTCAGGCGACTTTCAGCCCAAGCTCCCGTTGGAACCATTACTGCTTCCTGATTCATCTTGAATTTCCTAGATTTGGTAAAATGCAGAAGCCTCTCCCAACTGTCTCGAAAACGGTTTGGCCACTTGCCAGGGTAACAGTTCTTTTTGTGCCAGATATACTCTTCCGTCCATAGCCAACCCTGTTCTTTCATGCCAAGGATCAGGTTCAAAACGTAAGGATGCCTCTCCCCGTTTACCGCTTTTTCCTTGATGTTCAAGATAAACGAACCGGAAGGCTTCAGCACATCTTTAATCTTCCCCGCTCTCGGCAAAAACCAGTCAACATAATCGTTGGGATGTATTCCTCCATAATTGTTCTTGCGTTGATCGGCATATGGAGGGGATGTAAAAACCAAGTCAATACTCTCAGCGGGAACTTGATTGTCCAATACATCAAGACAGTCTCCATGAAAAACGGAGTGGGGAGTCTTCAGTGTATTAAAACCAACGTGCGAAGGAAGGAAATTGCGAGTAATCTCGCTCATTCTTTTTCTTGTTTTAGAAGGGAGTTTCTGAGTACTGCCCATGTTATTTAGTTGTATTTTAGGTTGTTACTATTTATTTATAAAGATTATACATTAGAAGCTATCAAAGCTGACATCCATTGTCAACCGCATTGCCTGCAATCAGCTTCTTAAAGGAATATGCTAATCTTGATTTTAGCTAGTGTCTGTCAGAAAAGGTCTAACTGACTGAAATAAAACAAATTATCCTTGATTTTCTATGGTGAAGATTCTCCATATATGGTACAATTGTACCTGAGTTATCAACATATAGGGCCTTTTAAGAGAATCTTCGGA
>CAYSDX010000120.1:0-15371 GCA_964429945.1 uncultured Spirochaetia bacterium
ATGTCGGACAATATCTCGAATTTAAGTCTGTATTCTCTCCGTGGGGGATCGTCTTCGAAAGCTCCCTCGATGGTATGTTCTTCCCAGGCGATTCCTTTAAGCAGACCAGAAATCCCGTTCTCACGCACTCTCGGCACGATATCCAATCCCCAGCCCTTCCAGTTGATCGAGAGCCTCGGCCGGTCGTTGTCCTGGATGGTGACGGTCGTGGTGCAAGTGTCAGTGGAACTGCAATTGGGGGCGCCGCTGTTGTACGGAAAGCCGTCTTGCGAATACCATTCCAGCACAATAGTCTCGTCAGATTCCCCGGCCGTGTCGTCACAGATGGTCAGATGGCTCCAGTCGTGGCTGGTGTCCGCCGTATTCGGATAGATTGCGTTGACCGCCGAGATAACAAAGTCATCGCCGTTGCCGCAGGCGCTGGCATAACGGCCCGTGGCGGTGCCGCTGAAGGAAGTAACAGTCACGTCAGAAATGCTCGAATCCGTCTTTCCCGGCAGGGTAATCGTAATCTGTCCGTCGCCCTCGCTGACCGTCAGGTAGGCCGGCGGGACGATTCGTTCCGACACCAGTATAGTTTGCGCAGAGGCTTCAGGCGCCAGGCCGGCCAGCAGCGCCGCCAGGGGAAGAAGCAGCGAAACGAGAAAACGGGCGAGCGCGCGCGAAGGATCATACCGCCGCGGGGAACGGCGGCCTCCAGGTTCTACCCCCCCCCATAAAATATTTTCAGGAGAAGAACTTCCGGACAGCTCAAGAATTTATTGCTCATGATACCCCTTCGTCTTTTTTTTCTCTGCGGAATACGCAGACAGTTAAAAGAAGAACTCTTACGGTTCAGATCATACATCAGAATGAAACTTTTCGCAAGCGCGTGGCATTCGCGCTTTGGGGCACTTCTGAAAATACCCTCGTATTCCTCTTAAACTTCAAGCAGTAACAAATAATGTCCGCTCACCCCCCCCCGCGCCCCCGAGCGCCTATCTGGGACTTGCGCCTCGATCGAGCGCCGTGATGAATGATGCCCAGCAGGAAGTTTGGGCCTTTGAGCACCCCCGTATCGGAGCAGACACACACATCACGGCAGACCCGATTAAAACAATATAGGAGGCATCAGTCTATCATGAACAATGATAAACCACTATTTTTTGCAGGCGTGGATTGGGGTTCACAATCCCACTATGTCTGCGTCATCGACCAAGACAGCCGCGTTGTCGGGGAGAGATCCTTCAAGCACAGCGGCGAAGGTCTTCTGAACATGGGCGAGTGGATAACCAGGGTTACGGGCCCGGACGCCGGGAAAGTCGCCGCGGGAATCGAAGTCACCCGCGGCCCCGTCGTGGAAAGCCTCATGGCCAGAGGATTTGATGTCCACTCCGTTAACCCTAAACAGCTGGACCGCTTCAGAGACAGATTCTGCGTCTCAGGAGCGAAGGACGACCGCAGAGACGCCATGGCGCTTGCCTCGGCTCTTAGTACCGACAGACGCCACTTCCGCTCCCTCGAGCCCCAGCGCGACGACATAAGAACCCTGCGCACCCTCTCCCGCAGAAGAGAGGAGCTCGTAACCGAACGTACCCGCCATATCAACCGGATGGCCGAACAGCTGTGGGCTTACTATCCGCAGTTCAGGGAACTGGCGGGCGACGACACCATCCGCCCCTGGATCATCGAATTATGGCAGCTGGCGCCAACGCCTGACGCCGCGAGGCGAATCAGGGTGTCCTCGGTACGGAGAATACTCAAGCGCCACAGAATACGGCGCGTCAGCCCCGAAGAAGTGCTGGGGATTCTCCGCTCAAGGAAGATAAACATCTCGCCCTCAGCGGTCTCGGACTGCGTCTGGCGCATACGGAGCATTGTCGAGCACTTCAACCTCGCCGGCAGGCAGATCAGGGAAACTGAGATCCGTATCAGGGAAATGCTTGACGCCGTCATCTCCCGGGAGAGAGCCGAGAACGCGGGGACCGCAAAGCCGAGCGATGTGGAAATCCTGCTGTCCATGCCGGGAGTCGGCTTTGTCACTGCCGCCACGTTGGTTGCGGAGTGTTATGATCTGATACGGCGGCGTGACTACAGGGCCCTGCGGTGCGTCACGGGGACCGCTCCGGTGACAAGACAGTCGGGAAAGAGCAAGTATGTCATGCGGCGGCGAACATCGTCCTGCAGGCTTCAGACGGCGATCTGCCACTGGGCGGGAATCGCGGTTCTGCACGACCCCGCGAGCAAGGCCAAATACCGTTCGCTGCGAGCCCGGGGACTTCGTCATTCAAGGTCTCTTCGCAGTGTCGGAGACCGTCTTCTGCGTATAGTCTGCACCCTGCTCAAAAAAGGGGAAATGTTCGACAAAAACTTCAAGGAACTGCAAAAGGAGGCCGCCTGACAGCAACTCCGAGCAGGCTTCCAAACGGAAAAACGAGGAGGTATCTCAAAAAAATCTGAACCCGCTATATATATAAATTTAACGCTTGATAAAGAGTAGGAAGTCCCGTCAAATTGCGGGGCGGCGGGTGTATCAGCAGGTTGCTTGTGTTTCCGGTAAATTTTTGAGGCGGATTCCCCCTAATCCGGGCTTGGGGTGGAATTCCCGGATTTTGGAGAGAATCAGCCGGTTTTCAGGGGTTTTGATGTAAATTGCGGGGTAAAAAGTTTTTCGCCCCTTCTCAAACCCCTTGCCACGTATGGCTATACTCCACTACGCAAATGCCTCCAACGGAAGATTTGGCTTACGATTGTAGTGCCCGGAATTTTTCGCAAATTAAAGTTTTCCATTGAACGACAATAAGGATTGGATTTTTGCGACAATTACTTTAGACGGTCATCATTGCCGACGGGCATACAATACTTAAGGTTTTTTTGAGGAGTAAAGGGCCCCGTGAACACTTGTTAACGTGTCCTCGATATGCGCACTCAGGGAAGCGGCGAATTCCGGTTTAGCCGCCGTTTCCGATAATGTCGCCTTATCAAGAAACCTCGACATTTCCTGCTGAAACAGCTGCTTTTCAAAATACTCGGGCACTCCGTCAATGCTGTCTTCAAGAAGAGCCTTGTAATCTTCGGTTATCCCGTGATCCGCGATTTTCAGCCTGATTAAATCGGGCTTCAGCACGGCGCCTTTCTGCTGCAGCCACAGTATGTCCCACAAGTCCCGGGCTTTTATGCTGCTTCGCGCGGGTACCGCGACCAGCTTGTCAGCAAGTATTTCAGAAAGAGAAGAACACCGGACAAACATTGTGCCGTAACCGTCCGGAAGATCCTGATAATTGGTTCTAATAATCCGGGGCGAGGCCTCGTACGCGGGAAGACGGGCTATGTCTATGTTGATCCTCTGTCGTGGCAAATCTTTCCGGCCTCCGCCAGTCTTTATGATAACCTTCCAAGTGCTCACCCGGCTGCTTGCGGAACCGGTGCCTTTTTTCAAATCTTTCGGACTCCTCACTTCGGTTTCAAACCCGTGACGACCGGATACGTAACGTTGAAGCTCGGATCGGAACCTGTCAAAATCCTCCGGCTTAAAATCCTCTCCCGCGTGAAAATCGATATCTTCGCTGTACCGGTTTGACCCATAGCAGAGGCGCAGGCACGTACCGCCCACGAAAGCCATCCCGGCAGACATCAAGGCCTTTCGCTGCAGGACGTAAAAAATGTCGTAATGCACAAGCTCCTTCTCAATTACGGGGCGCAGCGGAGCAAGGGCCGGAGCGGTTTCGATAATTCTCTTCACCCTTTCAGTCAACGGAATAGCGGTCACGGATCACCTCGCGATAAGTTTCCATGTCGACCATGTGAATGTTGCGCCCCACGCGCCTCATATCTTCAAAAGCCGTTTCGGGGTTCGCCATCCTCAGCGGCCTTCCGTCCTGCCGGAAGGTGTTGCGGACAATCTCGGATTCCGGCCGCAAAGTATGAGTGAACTCTATGGTTCCATGGGGCGTGGAGTACTTCTGGCTCCTTCCCGTCGTCATCACCGTCAGGTGGCCAAGCGTCATCTGGCTTATTATTCCGTACTCCGAAAGAGCCGTCTCAAGGCTTACGTAAGAGTACTTTCCGCCGCGAAGCGCGGCCGCGACGGATTCAAGCTTGTAGGCGTTGGCAGAGTTCGCGCGCGCATACAGGTACACGCCCCGGCAGGCTCTTTCGATCAAGCGGGCCGCCACGGCTCTTGACAGTGTCTTTTTCAGATTTTCTTCCGGCTCACCCGGGAAAACATTTCGAATCATCCCGTTCGTGAAAGCGTATATCCCGTTTTCCGACAGCAGATCCAGAAATTCAATGAGTGCTGACATTTTCATTATTTTACCTCTACAGAAAGGGTAACTAATTTTCCCTTTTTTGTACACTCTTTTCAAAAAGTCGGTCCTTCCTGTCGCTCGCAAACGACAGCTTAACCCTTGTTTGACTCAAAACCTGCGGAAGTCTGGACAACCAAACGACAGCCTGCTCTTTCGTCGCGTTGTCCCGCTTGCCATTTTACCCGAGGACGCAGCAAGGCGTCGGAAAGAAGAATGGACGCAAGGGCGATAAAGGAAGATATGGGGTTCAGTCCCCCGGATCTTCTGACCGGGGAAATCGACCGAAGCGTTAACCCGGACCCCGTTTGACGAAACGACATGCCGATCGAACTGAAGTCCTCGGGGATTTCAGCGCGATCCTCAGTTCATGAAGGTGGACGCTGAGCGGATTCTGCGGGGTTGAATAAAGGAACATTCTCTTCTATCAGACATTTCCCTGATCCACCCGATTAATTCCTCCTGAGCATTCATCAGGGTGCGCTCGACCGGGGCACATTACCCCAAATGGGTGCTCGGAGGCACAACGGGGATCAGGTAACTCCCGGTCGAACGACCCGTGAATTAATTTCTCTTTTTATTTAGTATGCCATAATACGGCCAACAGCGTAACACGGTAGTGCCCGGAATTTTTCGCAAATTCAGGTTTTCGGCATTTCTTCAGTTTGGGTTCAAGGACTCATGAATTTTTGAAGCTGAAAATCCGGGGTTCTCCATTTTATATTCTCCCTGTCCATTTCCCCAAGCTTCTTCACCGCTTCCCTCGTCCTGCGCCTAGCAGTCTCCTTGTCCTCAGAAGCGTGAACGGCTTTTAACGTCAGGCTCACTTCCCTGACCTTGCCCCGAGGAATTTAACTCAGACACTTCCGTAGAAACGAACCTCGCAGCACTGCCAAGACGCCCCGGGACAGACGCATTAACGTTTTGGCGGATTTACCCGACTGAACAGACCAGAGACCCAGATATTAGAACCTCTTTTATCACTCCCGTTTTCATTCCTCTTCCCGACATCCTGCCACCTCCTTGCTTAAGACCACAAGCAGGATAACAAAACGCTTTTCAACGATGGCTTGTGAAGAAGAAAACGAGAGAACCAAGTGTTCATTCTCTCTCGAAATATGCGATGGGCAGGAATCGAAAACAGAAATTCATGCTAGGTGTTCCCGGAATCTGAACGCATTCACGGCAAGCAGTTTTTCCGCAACCGGAAAGCTCTGGCGGGTACGGCACAGCACCATAACGGGCCATCTTGCCCGTCCTCCAAGCAGTTCGTGAACCTTGAGGGCCTGGGCAAAGTCACGCGGCGTCGGAAGTTCCTTCCATTTCGCTTCCGCCAGAGTCAGAAAGCCGTCCTTCTCAATAATGAAATCCGTTTCGCGCGACTGGTCCCGGTAGTGCCATATGGTCGCTTCCGGAGCCGCCAGAGACAGGTATTTCCGCAGCTCGCCAAAAACAAAAGTCTCCCATATCGCTCCGACCAGGTAGCTTTCGGTCACCGCCTGTCCGCTAAGTCCCAGAAGGAAGCACAGCAACCCGACATCATTGAAAAAAAGCTTGGGGGTCTTCGCGAGACGCTTTCCCGGATTCGCAAACCAGGGTTCAAGCAGCGCAACCTGGTTGGAAGCCGCAAGCACATTCAGCCACTTGTCGGCGGTTTTGCTGTTTACTCCCGTCTCCTTGGCGACTTCCGACTTGTTAAGCAGTTGCCCGCTGCGAAGAGCCAGGGCGCGCATGAAGCGGTCAAAGTCCCGAAGCGACGAGACATTTAAAAGCTGGCGCACGTCGCGCTCAAGATAAGTCGCCTGATAGCTACTGAAATAGTCTGCGGGTCTCATCGCCCGATCCTTCCAGAGCTGCGGCATAAACCCGCGAGCGAGAATCCCGGCCATCCCCTCGCTCTCTTCCACGCGGGAAAACACGGGCCCGAGCTCCTCAATCGTAAGGCCTTCAAGCTCAAGCACGCCGCAACGTCCCGCCAGAGATTCCGACACTCCCTGCATCAGGCTGAACTTCTGCGATCCGGTCAGAATGAAGCGTCCGTTCATATCCCTGCGCCTGTCTATTTCAACTTTCAGGTAGCGAAACAGCCTGGGGGCGTACTGAACCTCGTCCACTAGCAGTGGCGCGGGATGACGCGACAGAAAGGATTGGGGATCCTCTTCGGCCAGCTGCGCTTCCGCCGGAAGGTCGAGGCTTACGTAGTTATAGTCCGCGAACAGTTTTGTCAGCAGCGTTGTCTTGCCCGTCTGGCGGGCGCCCGTAACAACAACAGCGGGAAAGTGCCCTGCCATGCGCCTTACCGACGCTGCTATTTCTCTCGGAAACTTATTATTCGACATATCAGGTATTGAAACTCCATTATTTATGGGTTTAGAATAACTGAATTGTCAGATTCTCTCAAGAGAGAAATAAGCAGGGGCGGAGAGAAACATTGACATGAAACTGTTTTATCCATGTGCAGGGAGCGGTCTTTTTTCTTCCGCGGTCTTTCAGCAACCATGAAAATTGGATGGCAGACCTCCAATTTTCATGGTATATTTTCGCATGATGATTAAACGTCCCCAACATTTAAAAGAACTGAACCGGCTTCTTTCCCATAATCCGGTTGTCGCCCTGCTGGGAGCCCGGCAGGTAGGCAAAACAACATTGGCTCGCGAGCTTGCCCGGCTTCGAAAAGGTCCGACTCATTTCTTTGACCTTGAATCCGCCGCCGACCTCTCGCGTCTTGCCGACCCCTTGCTCGCGCTCTCTTCCCTGCGTGGCCTCGTGGTGCTTGATGAAATCCAGCGGCGGCCCGATCTTTTCCCCACCCTGCGCGTGCTGTCGGACCGCCCCCGCCGGTCAGCCCGCTTCCTCGTTCTAGGCAGCGCGTCTCCCGAACTGCTGCGCCAGAGCTCGGAAACCCTAGCCGGGCGGATTGCCTACTGCGAGCTTCCGGGATTCTCGCTCTCCGAGGTCGGCGAAAGCAAAGCCGACCTTCTCTGGCTTCGAGGCGGCTTCCCCCGTTCGTTCACCGCGCGCAGCCACGGGCAAAGCTATGAGTGGAGACGGTTTTTCATCCGAGATTTTCTTGAACGGGACATTCCCCAGCTTGGAATCAGGATACCAAGCGCGACTCTTGACCGCTTCTGGTCGATGCTCGCTCACTATCACGCACAGGTCTGGAACGGTTCGGAGCTCGCGCGCGCGTTCGGCGTTTCCCACCACGCCGTGCGTCGCTATCTTGATGCGCTTGAGGCAACGTTCATGGTCCGAAGCCTTAAGCCCTGGAGTGCCAACATAAGCAAGCGTCAGGTGAAATCGCCAAAGATTTACATGCGGGATTCAGGGATACTTCACAACCTCCTCAATGTAACCACTCACGCCGAGCTGGAGCGCCATCCCAAGGTAGGGGCATCCTGGGAGGGGTTCATCGTCGAAACCCTGATTCAGGCGCTCGGGGTCGAGGACAGGCAATGCTATTTCTGGGCAACTCATTCGGGACCGGAAATCGACCTTGTCGTGCACCAAGGCGGCCGTCTCCGCGGTTTCGAGATAAAACGCACCACAGCTCCCGCCTTCACCCGCTCGATGCGGTCGGCACTGCGTGACCTGGGGCTGACCAGAGTAGACATTGTCCACGCGGGCACGGAAAGCTTTGCGCTTGACAAACAGGTTCATGCGATTGCCGCCAAACGACTTTTACGGGATGTTTCTTGAGCGGAATTTTGGCAGGCGGAGCGATCAACTTATCCGAACATCCAGCAATTGCTGAACTTTGTCTGAAGATTTCTTCATGAATCCGGTTGAACAAGCGGGACAGCGAAATCGTCTTTGACGTTTCTCTCGTGGCCATGCGCAAAGCTCTTATTAACTCCGTCAGACGGGGACTGTAGAAATCTCGGCCTCGGGAATTCTTTAGGAATCAACGCAGAAAACCTTTTGGGAGTCTGAAACGGAAGAAGGGCGTTGCCGTTCTCTCTCTACCCACGGACCCGAGCGAATGCGTTCAGCGCATACGGTTCTTCGCTCGGACTTTGACGTCAAGCTCCTGCTTGTCGTGTCTGCTCCGCCTCCTGTGACATACCTTCATCGGCCACTGTGTCCGAGGCATGCTTCCACATGCAACTTCATCCCTAGGCCCCGCCCTTCTCTCTTGCAACTCCGCCGAGACTCGCACCTTTTTGCTCACTGTCCTCTACGGCACTATGGCCGAGTCTGACTTCTCCATACCGCTCATCTTAGATTCAGGTTACCCCTTTCCTTCGCCGACCCCGTGGCAGGGATAACGCCGCCCGGGGACGAAACTGCGCGGTTATCCGTCGCAGAGCGGAGAAAATGGATAATTTAATGTTTTGGAGGGAACCGGGGCCCAAGTGCGCCGTCTGGAATTCCGTCGGAAAATCGGTGGGGGAAGGGGTTTTCTGACAGACACTAATTAGGAAGAGTCCTTGACAAGTAGGTTTTGCACTTTTGTTTTAACACCTTCCTCAAGATCATCAAAGTTAATACGTCCTTGCTCAACAGCCGTTGCCAAGAGCTGAGCAATGCGTCTTTTCGTTAACCGACGATATTGATTTGCCTTGATTGCAGCGGCTACCAGACGTGCGACTTTTCCAAGGCGCACATAATCAAGCATACACACATCAACATGTTTTTTGACTAAATCCTCAACATATGTTTCCCCATCGGTGTCTTTCAGGATTTGACCGTCGTCCCGCAATTTGCCGTCGGCAACCCAAACAAGGTCAACTTTTTCTACACATTGAGCTTTTGATGCTATTGCCAAAGCCACATCTTCTACACTCTTGTCAGAATCTGATTTGCATTTCCAAAAAGATAAGGAATTATCGCGCGTGCGAAGATCAACAGTCACAGCATCTGCCGAAATCTCTTCTGCTGACAACCCTTCTTTAGGTTCCCACTTTGCGCGCGAAATCTTCCGAACCAGAAACACGGCTATTCTTCCAAGTCGTTGATTACGTCACAGATGTATTCGCGAAGCCAAGATTCGGCCTCGTTATGTGATCTGAGAATTTCCACCAATTCCTGACCACCCCAAGACTCCGCCACTTGCACAGCGGCATCTCTGATTTCCAAATTATCCACCGCCAGTCCCGCACGAACTAGCCTAGCACGCCATGAATCTGTTCCTAGGTTTGTTTGGCGCCCAAGGCAACGTAGAACCGAAGCGGCAAAGCTAGGGCGCTCTGTGTCCAGAGAAAAACTTTCAAACCAGTCGAAAATTTGATGTCCTTCCGAAAATTGCAACGCTTGGCTAATAATTCGCTCTGCCGGATGATTCATTCCGTCTTCAAGTGGTTCGGCTTCAAAAGCTGCGAGCAGTCTATGCCAAAGTCTCACTCGTTTCGGCACGGCAACAGACAGTTCCTGCGTTTTCGTTCGCCAAAAGTCTATGCCTACACGCTCTAATCCATAGGGAATTATGTACATAACTACCAAATTTCCTGACAAGTTTCCCCGTCCTAGATTAAACAGTGTAAGCTTACCTTCACTGTGGAATATTGGATTTCAAAGATGCCCTGCTTGGCTTGCTGGGAATGGTGGGATTTAGCAGTGGCAACGGTTTCAGCACTGGGTGGATGGTTGCTTCACAAATTTACGCTTAAAAAAGAGTTTGAAACATTGCAAACAGAAATCTTAATAAAAGAACTTCGAGATATTAGAACAGTTACTGCACAATATCATTACGAAATTCAGGACCCCGAAACAGGAAAAGTTGATATGCGTAAAGCACACGAAAAACAAACCGATGTTTCTATGCCTGATCTAAATTCCTTGTTAATAAAACATTGGGAATGGGTAGTTATTGACAAAGCAACTCCACCTAACAAAAGATGGTTGGCATACAGTTTGGAGGCGGATAGTTCTATTCAGTTAATTAGAGAACATGGACTTGAAAAAGCTAGAGAACATAAAAAGAAAAGAGACCCTCTCCCAAACCCTGCTTCTCGTTTCTGGGAAAATCAGTCGTGATTAAGATAATTTCTCTCCAAACCCTTGACATTGCCTCTATTTATGGTAATGTATTACCATAATAAAGAGAATGATTGAGGAGACTTAGAAATGTCTAAGAGAAAACACAAAGCCCCCGGGAAATCTCACAGAAAGGGAATCGGAATACTGGAACTTCTTGATATGTTCCCCGATGAGGAAACGGCTGTGGAATGGTTTGAGAAAATACGCTGGCCCGAAGGTCGGCGTTGTCCGCACTGCGGAAGCAGGAATACCAAGCCTAAGCCTGGAGGCAAGCCTATGCCTTACCGTTGCTCCGAGTGTCATGAGCATTTCAGTTGCAAGATGGGAACTGTAATGGAAAAAAGCAGGGTGCCTGTACGGAAATGGGTAATCGCAATGTACTTGATGAGTACGAACCTTAAAGGCGTGTCCAGCATGAAACTGCATAGAGACTTAGGCGTAACGCAGAAGACCGCTTGGATGATGGCGCAAAAGATAAGAGAGGGCTGGACTGGCGGTGAGTCTTTGCTGAACGGTACCGTGGAAGTGGATGAGACCTTCATAGGTGGAAAAGAGAAAAACAAGCATGAGAGTAAGCGTAGTCATACTCGGGGACCTTCGGGGAAGACTGTTGTGATGGGAATGAAAGACCGAGAAGCTAACAAGGTCGTTGCCAAGCCTGTTCCTGAAAGAACTAAAGAAGCGGTACAGGGTTTTATCGGTGAGAATGTCTCTCGGAAAGCGATGGTTTACACAGACGATCATAGAAGTTACATCGGACTTCCGTATGAGCATGAGAGCGTTAATCATAGCGCTGGAGAATATGTAAACGGCATGGCTCACACTAACGGAATTGAGTCATTTTGGGCTGTTCTAAAAAGAGGGTATTACGGAACCTATCACCGCATTTCTCCGAAGCATTTAGAGCGTTACGTCACGGAGTTCGCAGGTAGGCACAACGTCAGAGAATTTGATACAATAGACCAGATGGCTCTTTTGGCAAAGGGGATGGTCGGCAAGAAACTTCCGTATAAAAAGCTGGTGAACTGATAGGGAATATGAAAAGCACCCTTAAAAATCGCACTATCTTCACCCGAGACAACCTTGAAGTCATGCGAGGCATGGCGGATGAGTGTATAGACTTGATTTACTTGGATCCACCCTTTAATTCCAACCACGATTATTCCGCACCGATAGGAAGTCAAGCCGCTGGAGCGGAATTCAAAGATACTTGGACGCTTGATGAGATTGATTTAGCCTGGCATGGGGAAATAGCGGAAGCCCATCCCGGACTTTATAAACTCTTGGAAGCGACAAGGGAAATACATGGAAACTCCATGATGGCTTATCTGATCTATATGGCTGTCCGCATAATGGAGATGGGGCGAATTCTGAAACCAACCGGGAGCATATATCTTCATTGTGACCCTACCGCCTCCCATTACTTGAAGTTGCTGATGGACGAAATATTTGGCAAAGAAAACTTCAGGAACGAAATCCTTTGGCATTACTCTGGGTGGAACGCTAAACTCAAAAACAAATTCAATTCACGGCATGACACGATGTTGTTTTATAGCAAAGAGAAAACCAATCTTTTCCATTCTTATATGGAGCCGTGGAAGAGCGAAGAGGAATACATAAAAACACGGAAACAGAAAGTTCGTAAAGACGAAGATGGGAATAAATACGTGTTGTCAGATGCGGGTGGTGGAAAACGAGTCAAGCGTTATCTGAAAGATGCTATGGAGTATGGGCGCCCAGTAGATGATGTTTGGGATATAGACAAACTCAACAACAGCTCAAAAGAGTCCACAGGCTATCCTACTCAGAAACCTGTAGAACTCTTGGAACGCATTATCACAGCTTCAAGCAATCCAAGCGACATGGTGCTTGACCCCTTCTGCGGGTGTGCTACGACATGTGTTGCTGCAGAGAAATTAGGAAGGCAATGGGTAGGGATAGACGTATCAGAGAAGGCTGCCGATCTAGTAAAGACTCGCATACAGAACGAACTAGGATTTGCTATTCTCAAATTAGTTCACCGGAGGGATATTCCTCTAGACCGAGCCGGGGAAAGGTCAAAGAACATCAAGCATATTCTCTATGGAATGCAGGAAGGAAAATGTACAGGCTGTCTTCATCATTTCCCGTTTCAGAATTTTACAGTGGATCACATCGTTCCTAAAAGCAAGGGTGGGGCGGACACGGATGAAAACTTGCAGTTGCTTTGCGGGTACTGTAACAGCGTAAAGGGGGACAGATCACAGGAATATCTAATATCACAGGTGAGAATGACGGGATGAGGAAAGAACTTTGAGCGAGAAAACTGCGAAAATTCTTATTGGCCTGATTGGGGTATTTTGTCTCCTTGGTTTCATTGGCTGGCTAGCAACTGAGGAGGAGGAAGTGGCGGGAAACTGCTACTTGGGAAGAGAAGAGGCTCACGATGTTCTTGAGAGGGGAGAAAAGGCGGTACTCGAATATCTGACAAAGAAGGACTGGACAGGACTTAAGATTCTCGACAGCAGAATTCTACCTCCGCCGGAGGGGGAAAGAGGAATTCTTCATGGCGGGGCCATGGTAGCAGGTGAAAAAGGAAAAGACATGGCTCGGTTTGAAGTTCATTACGCAGTTGGACCCAACTGCGAAGTGCATGGAGTAACGACTGTTGAAAAGGAACCTTGGCAGGATTGGTAGCAGGTAAGAAAATGGCAAAGAAGAAACAAGAGACTAAGAAACCTCGGGGCCGTCCAGTCAAGAATGTAATTGAACCGATTGACGCAACGCCAGAAGAGATTGCGAAAGCAATATGCCTGCTGGCGGACAAGAAGCTAAACGAGAAAAGAAAAATCAAAACGAAGAAAAAAATCAAAACTTAGAGTTTTGGTAGTTATGTATATAATTCCCAATCCATAAGAAAGCTGGTTGCCTAGAAGTACGATGGCTTCGTCTTCCACAGTCCATTTGAAGTACAGATCATGGAAAAGCTTTGTCCCCTTCTTTAACAATTGCTTAGCGTCCAAAGACATCGCGGGCGAAGATCTTCCGAATAGAATATCAGTAGGGACTTCAACACATTCTTCTGTCTGCCGGTCCGCCAAATCGAAACTGCCTGGAACTAGGTCCGAAGCCGTGGAACGTGTGCGTGAGCAAGCTTCAATCAGCATCAAAGAGACTCCTTGTCTTATCTGTTATAACATTTTCAAACGCTTGTCTTTCACGAATACGCAAGTCGTTGACTTTCTCCAATGCTTCATCCCGAACTATCGATTGAGGACTCTCCCATATGACATCCAGGTCTAGGAGAAAACCTACATGGTCTGCCGGCGCGCTCACCGAACCCTGAGATAAAATGAGATGTACACCATCTGGGTAGGCATAATCGACACGACTCATAAAATCGTTAAGCTGGTTTGGCAATCCTGCAACAACCGGCAATGCGCATCTGAGATATTCTTCTACCTTTACACTTTTTCTGGGAATAATAATTTTGTTTATGTATCGAATGCCGATCCGCCGCACACCAACTGGCTTCGACACCTCCCAGTAGGCTTCAAGCGCATCTGAAATCCTAGGCTTGAACTCGTCCCACCCGCTAGCCTTCGAATCAGGCGGATATTGATAAGGACGTAGCATGTGGATGCTGAGCACGTCTGGCCCAACTCCAACCATCCTTTTGCCATCATCAGTGACAAGCTGAACTTTTGCAAACCCTTCACGGTAACGGAGGTTTGGAGAAGTACCCTTTTGGGTATCCAGTTCTACCTCAACAACTCTTCCTTGCTGTGGTTTGCCCGAATACTTATTACTCAATTGGGTCTGGAGCTTGCCGGGAACGGTAAGATCCCAGTCCCGCCCCGGCTCAAAACGAAACTCACAAAGTGCTTCCTCTATGGGTGGAGTTTTGTAACTGTGTCGCTCGATCATGGTTTCTTCTTTTGAACTGCCTAAGCTAAAAGCTTCGCATACAATCCAACCGGCATCGTTCTAAAGAATTGTTAGACTCATCATCAGCATCTAAGTTTAGGAACCCAAAAAAGAATCTTCTTTTTCACTGATGGCAAATAGTTTGTTCGACCAGAGATCTTAACAAGCAAATCCTTGCGTACAAATATATACACTGATTTTCTTTAGGCAAGTGAAAAGGGGCGTTTTGCGCTTATATGATTTTTGAGATTGTGGGGTCCGAACGCGAATCCAGCCGCCACGGCATCATCCGGCAATCCGGCATTCTGCAAGCCAGAATCGCTTGATTCGTACGGAACTTAGCACTGAGGCAAAAACGGTGTTTTTCAGGATAGTTGTCGCATAAATTGTTTCATTCGCCCTAACGATTACCTCCAATAGTCTCCAAGTCAAATTGCTTTGATTCATATCAAGCTGCTTTCTCGCAGTTATCAGGATTAAGAAAGACCTCCCGTATCTCAGACCAGTCTCTCGTCTTGCCTGACCAGCGGCTGGGGTTTTTTGCCCTGGCCTGTTCATAAACACTGGCCCGTCGAGAAAGTATCTCTCCATCAAGCCCCTCGTGACGCTGCCTGGGCGTAACGAACTTTATAGCGCTGTGCAGATGCTCCGTGTTGTACCATCTGACGAACTCATCAACCCACCGCCGCGCCCCCACTATGTTTTCAAATCCCTTCTGCGGGTAATACGGCACATATTTCATTGTCCGAAACAACGACTCCGAATAAGCGTTGTCACTGCTTACCCCGGAGCGGCTGAAAGACGGAATCACCCCGAGGCGCTGCAAGGTCACAAGCAGAATCTCTCCCCTCATAGCCCCTCCGTTATCCGAATGCAGTGTCACCTGGTCGGGGCATATCCCTTCTCTTTGACATATGTCGGTCATAAGATCCGCGGCAAGAGCGCTTGACTCCCTCTCGCAGACCTGCCGCCCGACTATCTTGCGGCTGTATATGTCCATCACCATGTACAGGTAAAAGTACATTCCCGCGATCCCTGCGGGGATCCACGTTATATCCCAGCTGTAAATCTGGTTCGGCCCCGTCGCCTTGAGCTCTTTCGGCTTCTTTTTGCTCCTGGGCTTTGAGCTGTGACGATGGGTCATCTGTCCCTGCTCCTTCAATACCCTGTAGAAACTCGATTCGCTGGCTATATAACGCC
>CAYSDX010000121.1:0-19743 GCA_964429945.1 uncultured Spirochaetia bacterium
CGCCTGACCACGCTTCGACAGTATGTTCGTTATCGCCGCCGTTAACGTCGTCTTCCCATGATCCACATGACCTATTGTCCCTATGTTTAAATGAGGCTTCCCCCTCTCAAACTTCTCCTTCGACATTACTCGTTGACCTCCGATCTTCTCTAATATTTTGCAAACCGTTAAATATCAAGCCCACGAGCGGACTTGAACCGCCGACCTCGTCCTTACCAAGGACGTGCTCTACCGACTGAGCTACGTGGGCGTTCCTAAAAATGAGCGGGAGACGGGGCTCGAACCCGCGACCCTCAGCTTGGAAGGCTGATGCTCTAGCCAACTGAGCTACTCCCGCACAAAGTTCTTGGGGAGGGCAGGATTCGAACCTACGTAGGCTTTCGCCGGCAGATTTACAGTCTGCTGCTTTTGTCCACTCAGCCACCTCCCCGATATATTCATCAAACGGAGAGCTGGCGAAGGGATTCGAACCCCCGACCGGCTGATTACAAATCAGCTGCTCTACCCCTGAGCTACGCCAGCCTTTTATTTTTATGAATTCTAGATTCACTTGTCTGACCAACATGAAATTGGGTAAAACAACCCTTTCTACAGTAAACGTTATAGGATATGGCTATAAACAGAAATGTCAATAATCAAACAAGTGAAAATGAGGTCGCGTAAAAAGACCGAACCAGAAGTCATACCAGACAAGCGGAAATTTCCGCCGTCGCCACTTCTTTTCCGTCTACAGAAGCCTTTGCGGAAAAAAACATTATTCTCGATCTTCTTCTCACGAGTTCCACCTCAAGAAGCACCCTGTCGCCCGGAACCACCGGGGCTCTGAACCGGCAACGGTCAAGGCCCATCAGATAAGCGTTCTCGAAACCTTCCTTTTTCAGTTCTTCTCTAAAAGAATAGTTAAAAAGTACTCCTCCCGCCTGGGCCATCGCTTCGGTAATTATCACTCCCGGAACTATCGGGTTGCCGGGGAAATGTCCCCTGAAAAAAAATTCTTCGGGAGAAAACAGTTTTTCGGCACTTATTCTTTTGCCTTTTTCAATTTCCAAAACAGAGTCAACGAACAGAAAAGGTTCTCTGTGAGGAAGAAGTTCCTTTATTTCGTCGACCCCTAACTTCATTTATCTGGAAGCGTCGTAAGCCGATATGATTTTCTGAGTTATGTCTGAAGATGAACTGCCGAAGAGAATGCCCGACTCGGTTTTTTCAACAATGATGTCAAAACCTTCCTGCTCGCCAATCTTGTTAACTATAACTTCTATGTCTTTTAGAACATTCTGGGTCAACTCAAGATCCTTTCTCTGAAGCTCAACCCTGATATCCTCTCTTGTCCTGTCCAGATCCTTCTGCTTTTTCTCTATGGTTTCCGCCAGCTTTCTCCTCTTGCTTTCACTCATTACCGCCCCGTTCTGTATAACATCCTGCCTCATGTCTTCAAGAGCTTTTCTTTTCTGATCTATTACAGCCCTCTTGGCTTCAACCTCTTTCTGGAACGAAGCATTGGCAGCTTTTCCCGCCTTTGAATCCCTAATAACCAATTTGATATCTATGTAAGCTATTTTCTGCTGAGCGTAAGCAGAGAAAGAAAATGTAAATAACACGAAAAACCCAGCAGTAAGCAACAAGCATTTTCTCATTTAATTTAATGCCTCCTTAAGAAATAGATTGCCTGATCAGAACAGATTGCCAACGGTAAACTGTACTTCATACTTCTCCTCATCCGGAAGCCTCTCACCTATCGGGAACCCGATATCAAGTTTCATTGGTCCCAAAGGAGATATCCACCTGAGACCGAAACCAGCATCCTTCCTGAGGTTCGAAGGATTAAGACTGAATTCATCCTTGTCAAAAGAATTGCCTATATCGAAGAAAGCGACAGCCTTAAGTCCGACAGTTTTGCTTAACGGAACGACAAAGTCAAGAGACGCCAGAATCTGCTGAACGCCGCCGATTATAACGTAACCTCCCGTGTCAGTAGATCTCCTGGGACCCACCCTCCTGTAGCGGAACCCTCTAAGAGTGTTCGGACCGCCGAGAAAGAACCTCTCTTCCACGACAAGATCATCACCAGCGTCTATAAGATGCAAGAGCCCATAATTCGCCTTTGCGGCAAAATAAGTGCCTTTCCAGAACGGAATCCACGACTTGGCCGTGGCGTTGTACTTTACAAAATCAGTGTTGCCCGCGAAAAGTCCCGCATGTTCAACTGCAGTGCTCAGAAGGAAACCCTTCGTGGGATCAAGATAATTGTTTCTCTTGTCCCAGGACAGTCCGACCCCGGTGGAAACTATCGTTCTCTTCCTATCAGAGATGACGAATTGGGCATCCCCCCGGACATTGTGAACGTTCTGTCTTGAGAATTCCTGGAAAACCCGTACTTGGAAATATCTTTTTATTCTTCTTCCCACTCCCACAGAGATTCCCTGGGCCGCTCTCTCAAAATCCCTGTAATCCCTGTCCTGAGCGTACATGCTGACATCCAGAAGCCAGTTGGTACCGAAAAGGTAGGGATCCCGGTAGTTAAGACTCAAGACCTTGGTAACGCCCCCGATCTGGGCGTCAAGGGAAAGGGTCTTGCCGTACCCGAAAAGATTGGATTCCTGTATCTGGCCGGCAAAAAGGAAATTCTCTACGGAACTCACTCCTCCGCCGAAGCTGAAAAATCCGGTAGGACGCTCTTCAACCTTTATGTCGACGTCCAGAAGATCTTCCATTCCCTCAACCCTATGGGTCACCACTTCAACGTTGTCCTCAAAGTAACCGAGGCGGGCGGCCTCGTAGCGGGCGGCTCTTAGCTTGGAGACACTGTATAGGCTCTGCTCTTGGAGTGAAAGCTCTCTTCTTACAACGTGATCTCTGGTTCTGGTGTTATCCAGGATATTTATATTTCTTATGTATACTTCCCTGCCTTTTTCAATCGAATAGTTGATGATGACAAGGTTGTCCTTCTTATCGAGCCGCACATCGGGAGTTACGTTCGCAAACGCATATCCCTTGTCCCCGTAGAAATCCGAAATTTTCCCGATATCAGACTGAAGGGTGAAGCTGCTGAAAATATCCCCCGGAGAAAGTCCGAGTTCCGGGCGGATTTTATCCTCATCTTCTGTAAGCTCCCCGGAGAAAGTTATCTCGGACACCTTGTACTGAACCCCTTCCTCTATCGAGAAACTCACCACGTAGCCGTCCTTTTCCTCATCGTAACGAACCCCGGGCTCAGAAACCTTTACGTCAAGATATCCATTATCTATGTAGACTGCTTTTATCCTGTCGGAATCCCTTTTTATCTCTTCAATCTTGAAAAGCCCTCTTTTTGTTATAAAGGAGAGGAAATATTTGGGCTTTGAATACATATTCTTTCTGATTTTCTTTATCTCGATCTCGTTGTTCCCTGTAAGCTCGACTTCCTTTATGTACTTTCTATTTCCCTCGTCGATTCTGTAAACAACATCTACGACGCCATCTCCTCTGGGTTCAATCTCGTATTCGACTTCAGTTCCGACCAGGCCTTTCTCGGATGCAAGGGCGAGTATTATTTCCCTACCCTCCGTGATTTTCCTCAGGCTCACGATGCGTCCTTCTCTAAACGCCACAGCTTCCTTTATGTCATCTTCTTTTAACTTGTCGTTTCCGGAAAGCTTGAGGTCGGCTAGTACGGGGTTTTCCTCAACGATGAATTCAATCCTGAGACCGCCTTCAATCCGGCTTACGTCAACAAGGACCTGCTGGAAAAAGTCGAGTTCGTATATTCTTTTAAGGTCTTCCTTGACGGTTTGCGGGGAATACTCATCGCCCTGCTTGGTCTCTATATTGAGATCTATGAGAGAGGTTTCCGTTCTCCGGTTACCTGAGATTACAACCTCGGCGACTTCGCCTTTGAAGGATGAGAACTCTTCAGTCTCCGCTCCGGCGGGACGATCCTGCGCCACGGGACCCGCGGTTGAGAACGCCGCCACGAGAAGAAAAACGGCTGCGTAAAATGCAAAGCCTTTAACTCGCATTCCCAACCATCCCGTCCGATATCCTAACAGTTTTTTTCATTCTCTTCGCAAACTCGCTGTTATGGGTAACCATAACAACCGTAACCCCGTAATCTTCATTAAGCCCGCAGAACAGATCAAGAACCGAGAATCCAGTTTTCTTGTCAAGATTCCCGGTGGGCTCATCAGCAAGTATCACTTTCGGTTCCCGGACCATCGATCTTGCAATCGCGACTCTCTGCTGCTCTCCTCCGGAAAGCTCTCCAGGGAGATGATCAAGACGCTCCGAGAGACCCACCCTCTCAAGCACCTCGCAAGCCTTTTGTTTCGCCTCGGCGAAACTCTGCCTGTCTATAAGACACGGCATCATGACGTTCTCGAGTGCTGTGAATTCCATAAGAAGGTAATGAAATTGAAAAATAAATCCAATTTCCGAGTTTCTGAAAACCGAAAGTTCCCTCTCGTCTTGCTTGAAAAGATCCTTTCCACGGTAGAAGACCGAGCCTTCCGTCGGCGACTCAAGAGTACCCAGTATGTGAAGAAGGGTGCTTTTCCCCGAACCCGACACTCCGACTACTCCCAGGGTTTCCCCGGAGGAAATATCCATATTTACTCCGCCGAGGGCGCGTACGCTGCTGCCCGACTTATCGAAAACTTTTCCAAGCCCTCTCACGCTATAAAACAACTCACTCATATCTCAATGACTCCACGGGGTTTTCTCTCGAAGCTCTGTAAGACGGGTAGAGAGTCGCAAGAAAGCATATAAGCAGGCTTGATGCCGCCACGACGAGAAAATAAACCGGCTCTATCTTAACAGGAAATTCGGAAATAGGGTACACGTTATCATCAAAAGGAATCATTTCCTTTATAAAGTTGCTGGTCTCAAGGAAGCGGCAGATCAGGTATCCGAAAAGGGTGCCGAGAAGGGTTCCCGCAGTTCCTATTATCATCCCGTCGTAAACGAATATTTTTCTGATGCCGCTTTTGCGAGCCCCCATGGATATGAGCACGGCTATATCCCTTTTCTTCTCCATAACGAGCATGGTAAGCGTGCTGACTATGTTTAAGGCGGCGACAAGAACTATAAACCCGAGAAATATTCCTATCGCCATTCTCTCAAGGCGAAGCGCCCTGAAAAGGCTTCTGTTCGAGTCCTCCCAGTTTTTCGCGTAAAAAGGAAAGCCGAGAGCTTCGGTTATTCCGTCTCCCGTTTCGCGCGCCTTGTATATGTCATCCACCCTGACCTCTATGCCAGTTATCTTGCTCTGGGTTTCAAAGAAATCCATGGCATCGTCAAGCGACACGTAGGCGGTGGATGAGTCATATTCAATCATGCCGTAATCAAAAATGCCGACTACGCCGAATTTTCTTATTTTGGCCGTCGGACCGAAAGGACCGATTTTTCCGTAAGGCGAAACTAGATTGACGGTATCTCCTATCGCCGCGCCGATCAGATTCGAAAGTTCCCTACCTATAATAATTGGAGGATGGCCGGAAGCCGTCTCGCGCAAAAGCCCCGAAACAATCCGAGAGCCTTCCTCAAAAAGTGCGTCGCGGTCCTCGCTTCGTTCCGCAAGACTGCCTTTCCCCACAGCTTCGGCCACGGCGGCGACCGAAGCGGAATTGTTCGGATCCATTCCCCTTATGACGGAACCGGAAACGGCATATTCCGTGACAAGCATGCCGTGGTTGTAAATAAAAGGACTTGTCGAGGTTACGCCCGGAAGCTGTGCGAGTTTTTTCTCCACTTCCGCAAAATCCCCGAAATTCCCGTCATAACTCATCACGACCACGTGGGAACTCGCGCCGATTATCTTGTCCCTGAGTTCATCCTCAAACCCCTTCATGACCGAAAGCACAACGTCAAGCGACGCCACTCCCAGAAAAACACCCAGAATGGAGATAAAACCGATTACGGAAAGAAAGCCCCTCCCCGTTCCTGATTTCAGGTACCTCAAAGAAATTAGTGATTCGTAACTCATTCTAAGGTCTGAGGTGAGGAAAGAAAATGACCTCTCTTATCGAGGAGGAGTTAGTGAGCAGCATCACAAGGCGGTCAATTCCTATACCAGCTCCGGCGGTGGGAGGCATTCCATACTCAAGGGCAGAGACATAGTCATTATCCATTTCGTGATATTCATCCTCGCCCTTTTTCTTCATTTCGACCTGGCCTGCAAACCGGTTTTTCTGATCAATCGGGTCATTAAGCTCAGAAAAAGCGTTAGCTATCTCCCTTCCGCAGATGTAGAGCTCGAACCTGTCAACCACCTCGGGGTCATCGTCGTTTTTTCTGGCAAGCGGAGAGACGTCAAGCGGGAAACCATAAACAAAAGTCGGGTTAACGAGGGTAGTCTCGAAGAGCGCCTCGAAAATCTCCGTGAGAGCTTTTCCCTTGATTCCGTTATGGGTTATTCCCATAGAGTCGGCCTTTGCAAAAAGGAATTCTTCCTCCGTTATCTTGGAACCGAAATTCTCCCGCAGGGTTTCATATATGTTAATTCTCTTCCAAGGCCTCTTGAAATCTATCTTCTTATCTTCGTACTCAACCAACGTGTCTCCGACCGTGTTTTCCACCACGTAGCAGACTAGTTCCTCTATGAGATCCATGAGATCCTCGTAAGTCGCGTAGGCCTGGTAGAACTCAATCATGGTGAACTCGGGGTTATGCTTAGTGGAAACCCCTTCGTTTCTGAATGTTCTCCCAAGTTCATAAACCCTCTCGAGTCCTCCGACTACAAGTCTTTTAAGGTAAAGCTCGGGAGCTATCCTCAGGTAAAGGTCCATGTCAAGAGCGTTGTGATGAGTGACGAAAGGTTTCGCGGTCGCACCTCCGGCAATCGGGTGAAGCACCGGGGTTTCCACCTCAAGAAAATCCCTTTCGTCAAGAAATCTCCTGATGAGATTTATCACCTTTGACCTTGTCTGAAAAATCTCCCTAGTTCTCTGGTTAGCAATAAGATCCAAGTAACGCTGGCGGTACCTTGTCTCCACGTCCTGGAGACCGTGCCATTTTTCAGGAAGAGGTCTCAGGGCCTTTGCGAGGAAAAAAAGTTCCCGGACCCTCACCGTGAGCTCCCCTGTTCTGGTTTTGAAAAGTTCTCCGCGGACCCCGGCAAAATCCCCTACGTCAAGGAGCTTGCGAAACACCGTGAAGGTTTTTTCGTCAATGGAGTTTTTCTGTATAAACGCCTGAATTCGCCCCGTGCGGTCAGACAGATGAAAAAAAGCGCTTTTTCCGAAATCCCTTTTCGAAACGACCCTGCCGGCCAGGCTGAAGAGTTGCTCCATTTCCTCAAGCTCTTCGGGGGACTTTGAAGCGTGCGAAGAGACCAGTTCCCCGGTGGTATTCTCAGGGGTAAAACCGTTTGCATAAGGGTCAATGCCCATCGCCCTTAGTTCTTCGAGCTTCGATTTTCTGAGTTCAAACTGTCCGTCTTCCATTACGTTGGAACCACTTATGCGCTGCTTTGCGCAAGAAAATAAAACCTAGTTATTACTGAAGACAACCTTCCCCGAGACTATTGTATTGCTTACCACCCCTTTGAGCTCCCACCCGGCAAACGGAGTGTTTCTCCCTTTTGAGAAAAATTCCCCGGGGTCTACGGTACGGCTCTTCCCTGGATCGAACACCACGATATCAGCAATTGAGCCAAGGGCGAGAGTCCCTCTTTCTATTCCCACTATCTCGGAAGGGACGACGGTAAGTTTTTTTATCATCTCATCAAGGCTAATGATCCCTTTTTCCACCAGACCAAGCGAAAGCGAGAGGGCGGTCTCAAGACCCACTATACCGAAAGGAGCCAGATCAAATTCAACGTTTTTCTCATCCTGGCTGTGAGGAGCGTGGTCCGTGGCTATCACGTCAATGGTTCCATCGGCAAGACCCTCGATGATGGCGTCTACATCTTCCTGGGTTCTAAGCGGCGGATTCATCTTGGCATTGGTGTTATAACCGTACACCTCTTTGTCCGTAAGAGTGAAGTGGTGAGGAGTCGCCTCCGCCGTGACCTTCGCGCCTCTTTTTTTCGCTTCCCGCACCAGTCTTACGGAATCCTTGGTGGAAACATGGCAGATGTGAAGAGGAGTGCCGGTGAGTTCGCAGAGAATTATGTCCCTGCCCACCATAACTTCCTCTGAAGCGCTGGGGATGCCCCGAAGACCAAGTTCGGTTGAAACGAAACTCTCGTTCATAACCCCGCCCGCAGAAAGTCCGGTGTCTTCTGCGTGCGTGATGACCGGAATCCCGAAGGGCTTTACGTATTCCATGGCCTTCCGCATAAGTCCCGAGTCAGTGACCGGCATGCCGTCGTCGGAGATCGCCACGCACCCGGTTTCACACATCTCGCCTATGTCGGCAAGTTCTTCTCCCTTCTCTCCCTTGGTTATCGCACCTATGGGAAACACGTTGACTATGCCTTCGGTTCTCGCTTTTAGAAGTATGTACTCGGTCACCGAGGCGTTATCGTTTATGGGGTTCGTGTTGGGCATGCACACTATGGAAGTAAAACCGCCCGCGGCAGCGGCAAGGCAGCCCGTTTTTATCGTTTCCTTGTGCTCATAGCCCGGTTCTCTCAGATGCACGTGAATATCTACGAACCCGGGAGACACGATCTGTCCGCTGGCATCTATTACGGTGTCCGACTTGCGCGGGGTGTCTATGCGCTTTGATATTTCCTTTACCCTGTCTCCCTGAACATATATGTCCGAAACCATGTCAAGGGACTGTGAAGGATCAATAACGCGCCCGTTTTTAATGAGCACTCCCATCTATAAGCTCTCTCCCAGGCCAACAAGATATATCATGGCCATTCTCACGGCAATTCCGTTTGCCACCTGTTCAAGTATAACGGCGTCCGGGTCATCCGCTATTTCCGAAGTAAGCTCAACTCCCCGGTTGATCGGGCCCGGATGCATCACTATCACATCCTTTTTCGCAAGTCTGAGTTTTTCTCTGGTAAGTCCGTAAAGCCCGGAGTATTCCCTAAGCGAGGGGAAGTATTCAAGGGTCTTTCTCTCGCTCTGAACCCGCAGCATTATCACCACATCCACGTCTTCAATGGCGTGTTCAAGCGAATAAAAGATCTCCGCTCCCATCTCGCTGAAATATTCGGGAACTATGGTCGCCGGCCCGACTATTCTTACTTTCGCCCCGAGCTTGCGGAGTCCGAAAATATTGGATCTGGCAACCCTGCTGTTGAGAATATCCCCGACAATAAGAACATTTAGGCCCTCTACTCTCTCTTTTTTCTCCCTTATCGTGAAAATGTCGATAAGAGCCTGGCTCGGATGCTCATGGGAGCCGTCCCCTGCGTTTATTACCGAGGCGTTTATCTCGCGGGCCAAGACAAAAGGCGCGCCGGACATTCCATGCCTTATGACCATTATGCTCGCACCCATGGCCTCAAAATTCCTGGCAGTGTCAACAAGGCTCTCACCTTTTACCACGCTGCTTTGCGAAGCGGAAAAATTCAGAACATCGGCACTGAGCCTTTTCTCCGCGATTTCAAAAGACGCGCGGGTTCTGGTACTGGGTTCGAAAAAGAGGTTCACCACTGTCCTTCCCTTAAGAGTCGGGACTTTTTTTACGTCCCGGGTGGAGATTTCCTTCATTGATTCCGCGGTATCGAGAATGATTTTAATTTCCTCGGCCGAGAGTTCCCCAAGACCCAGTATGTGCTTTTTTTCAAACGCCATTTTTTCGGATTATCTCAATTTCCTCTCTTCCATCCACCTCTTCCAAATAAACGTTGACCATCTCATCATCTAACGTTTCAATGCTGATTCCCGCATAGTCGGGCTGAATGGGAAGTTCCCTTCCTCCCCTGTCCACGAGCACGGCAAGCTTGACCGAGGCCGGCCTTCCGTAATCCATGATCGAATTTATGGCGGCTCGCACGGTGCGTCCCGTGTAAAGGACATCATCAACAAGTATTATGTTTTTCCCCTGTACATCGTCAGGGATGCTGGTTCTGCGCAGTTGCGGCCAGTTCTTCCTGTTCTCAAAATCATCCCTGTAAAGAGTAATATCGATCGTGCCGAACGTAACATTCTCTCCCGTCTGCTCGCTTATACGCTCGACGAGCCTTTTACCCAGGTATTCACCTCTTGTCTTTATTCCTATGACAACAAGACTGTTGAGGTTGTCAGGAGGTATGTCGTCTATAATCCTTGAGAAAAAACTGTCGGTCTTGTTCCCAAGCGGTTGTATTTTCTTCTTCATTGCCATAATCCGCAAAGAGGATACACCGTAGAGCGGTTATTAAAAGTGAATTTTTTGCGTAGCCAGAATCTAAGAACTGCAACGTTGGTGTGTGGATGGTGGTTTCACGATGTTTTTCCAAATGAAGCAACCGGCAGACTACTTGACTCCGGAGAAAATTCTCTGCCACCTTACCTTATTTAACAAACCGGGGTTAGACAGATTCCACGACCAGTGAATCATAAACGCTCTGCCGTAAACATTTTCCACCGGCACGAACCCCCAGAACCTGCTGTCGTAGCTGTTGTCCCTGTTGTCACCCATGACGAAAATTCTGCCCTTGGGGACAACAAGGGGAAAGCTCAGCTTTCCGCTCGTCGTAGAGCTGTTTCCCTTCTTATATATAACGCTGAAGCTTTTTCCAGAAAGCGACTGCTCGTATCCGTCTGCAACGGAAAAAAACTTCTGGTCCGGATACTCGTAATCCCCCGTGTAGACCTGCGCCACTTCCCTGCCGTTTATCAGAACGTCTCTGCCAAGTATGTCTATCTCGTCCCCGGCAATACCCACGGTTCTTTTTATGTAGAAAGCTCCCTTGCCGGGCATGGGAACACCCTTTGTATTATTATGTTCGCCCAGTTTGAAAACCACGACGTCGCCGCGGTCAATTTTGGAGAAGGGAAAGAATATCTTGTCGGTGAGAGGGATTCTGGTTCCGTAAACGAATTTGTTTATGAGTATATGGTCGCCCACAAGAAGCGTCGGAAGCATTGAACCCGAAGGAATCTTAAAAGGTTGAAACACGAAGGCTCTTATAGCCAGGGCAAGCGCTACGGCTATCACTATGGCTTCTACGTTCTGCCGCACGGCAGATTTGCCGTAGGACCTCAGGTTGTCGTCAAAAAAAATCCTAAGAGCTTTTCTCGATGTTCTTATTTCATGCAGGGAGCCCCGCTCGATCGCCTCTTCACACGCAGCTATTCTTACTTCGGCCTGATCGGCTTCCCTGGGAGCAAGGAAACTCCTTTTTTTCCGTATGATGGCTCTTACGGTACGCATAAGCCTCCTTGAACTTCTTATGGCGAGCTTTTTTCTGATCCAGGTTGTTATCATGGTAAAAAGGTCCGAAACGCAGCCAGGAACCGTTTCAGTTCATATCATCCGGCCGCGGGGGCAAGGTTTCCGTTAATCTCTCAACCGAGATTACTCCCCCGAGATTCTTAAGCGATTCAATGAGTTTCTCAAGTTGCGTGATATTTTCCACCGCCACTTCAAATCTCGCATCTCCCTGTCCAATCTTATCTTCGCTTATATCAGCCCTGACAATGTCAACATTCAGACCCGAAACCGTAGTCGTGAGTTCGGAGAGTATACCTTTTCTGTTCTCACACCTCACCGAAAGACCGATAGGTATACGCCCCGAATACTCATCGTTCCAGGCAACCTCTATTCTCCTTTCAGGATCGACTTCAAGCAATTTGGGGCAATTGTAAACGTGCACGGTTATCCCTTTGCCTCTTGTTATGAAACCTATGATCTGCTCCCCGGGAACCGGGTTGCAGCACTTGCCGAACTTTATGAGTATGTTGTCATATCTTTTGACGAGCACGGCGTCTTTGTACTCGTTCTTGGAAATCCTGTTCACTATGCTCTTTATTCTCTCGCTTTTCTCGGCGCCTTCGGCGAATTTCCTGGGATGCATAGCTTTTAGAAGATCGTTTACCGCGGCATTGCCGAACCCGACCGCTCTGTAAAAGTCTTTTACTCTCGAGAATTGGAGCTTCGCCAGAGATTCCTCAAACTTTTTCTTCTCTCGCAAGTGGCGCAGGTTAAATCCTTTCGCCGCAAGTTTCCTGTGAGTTATTGCCTCTCCAATCTGCTCGGCCTTGCGGTTTTCCTCCTGTCTCAGCCAGCTTCTTATTCTGTTTTTAGCCTTTGAGGTGACAACGAAATCAAGCCACTGCCTGTTGGGAGCCCTGTTCTTGGAAGTCACAACTTCAACCATGTCTCCCGTTTTAAGCTTGTAATCAAGGGGCACAAGCTTATGGTTAACAAAAGCCTGGGAACAGTGATTGCCTATGTCGGTGTGAATTGAATATGCAAAGTCAACCGGAGTCGCGCCCGCGGGAAACTCCTTGAGATCCGCATTAGGGGTGTAGACGTACACGACATCCAGTATGAGCTCCCCTTTTATGGCTTCTATGTACTCCGTTGAGTCTTTTATGTCCTTTAACTCGACGAGATGACGGAGGTTTGAGTAAATCTTGTCGTTTCCGTTCTCAAGCGAATTTCCCTCCTTGTACCTCCAGTGAGCGGCAACACCGTATTCCGCAATCCGGTGCATCTGCTCAGTTCGTATCTGGATCTCCATCTGTTCCCCGAAGGGCCCTATTACGGCAGTATGAATGGACTGGTAATTATTGGCCTTGGGAAGGGCTATGTAGTCTTTTATTCTCCCCGGAATCGGTTTCCACAGGGAATGCACCGCCCCCAGGACCTGATAGCATTCGTTTTCACTCGCAGTAACAATCCGGAAACCCAGTATGTCATAAATATTGCGCAGGCTTATATTGCCCTTCTTCATCTTGCTGTAGATGCCGTATAAATGCTTGAATCTCCACGAGACATCCCCTTGAATTCCGAATTCCTTCATCTTGGCGTTAATAAGCGAAACGATTTCAGTAGTGTACTTTTCCCAGTCTTTTTTCTTTGCGGACACAGTTTGGCTAATACGCTCGTATTCACCCGGCTCGGAGAACTTAAACGCCAGGTCCTCTAGCTCAACCGACATCCAGTTCATCCCGAGACGGTGGGCAAGCGGCGCGTAAATTTCCATCGTCTCAACGGCGATCCTCTTCCGCTTGTCTTCAGGCAGATACTGAAGAGTCCTCATATTGTGGAGCCTGTCAGCGAGTTTTATCAATACGACCCTTATGTCTTCGGCCGTTGCGAGTATCAGTTTGCGGAAACTTTCTGCTTGCTTTTCCACGTCGGAAACATGGCGAAGGCGGCTTATCTTCGTTGTGGCGTCAACGAGAAAAGCTATCTCGTTTCCGAAAATCTGTTCAATTTCCTCGCGGGTCGCGAGAGTGTCCTCTATTGTATCGTGAAGAAGTCCGGTAACTATGGAAGGAACGTCAAGCTTCAGGTCCGCGAGTACAGAGGAAACCTCGAGAGGATGACTCAGGTACGGTTCTCCCGAAACTCTTTTCTGGCCGGAGTGGACCTTGGCCGAGTACACGTAGGCTTTTTTTATGAAGTCAAGATCTTCATTCTCTATATCCGAGTATGAGGCAACCTTGTCGATGATGTCGTTTAGCCTGATCACAGCAGTGTGAGCACCTCACTTAAGCCCGAACCTTTCAAGAAAAGAAGGCCCGTATACATTTTCCGTCCTCGCGTCCCAGGTGGCGGCGAGCATCCGCTGGCGGGAATCTTCTCCTTCACCTTGTCCTTGCGAAAGGATAACGGCTTCAATTCTCTCAGCCGCAATATCCGCCTCGTCATTAATTATAATATAATCATAGCACTTAGAGCAGGCCACTTCCTCCCTGACAATCCCTAGGCGAATGGAAATATCCTCGTCTTTCTCCGATTTTCTGTCCCTGAGCCTCTGCTCGAGAATCTCGATAGACGGCGGGGCAACGAATATGAACACCGCATCGTCAAACGCCCCTCTTAACCTCTTCGCCCCCTGCACATCTATGTCCAGAATGACATCAACACCCGTTTCTATCCATTTTTCGATATCAGCTCTCGGCGTGCCGTAAAAATTTCCATGCACCTCCGCCCACTCGGCAAAGAAGTCCCGCTTGATCATATCCTCAAATTCTTCTCTGGAAACAAACTCGTAGTGCTCCCCGCAGATCTCCCCCGCGCGCATTGACCTTGTTGTGTAGGAAATGGAGAAACGGAGATTCTCCACGTTTGAGAGAACACGGGTGACAAGCGTTGTTTTCCCGCTTCCCGACGGACCTGAGATCACAAACAACTTCCCATTCATGATATCAGATTATAAATGCAAAAACCTAGATATTAAAACAGCACCTGCTGCCCTGCAGCTTGTGATTTTCCGCTGATTTGGAATCAGGAAACATCAAAGCGGTCAAGGTTCATAACCTTGGTCCAGACAGCAGCAAAGTCCCGCACAAAAGCTTCCTCCGAATCATCACATGCATGAACTTCCGCAAGCGCCCGCAACTGCGAGTTGGACCCGAATATGAGATCAACCTCGGTAGCAGTCCATCTGATCTCGCCAGTTGCCCTGTCACGGCCTTCATAGACGCCTTCAGAATCAGCGGAGCGCTCCCATTCAGTCGACATATCGAGCAGGTTAACAAAGAAATCATTGCTCAGCGTTCCGACCCTGTCTGTAAACACCCCATGTCGCAACCCTCCGGCGTTTGCCCCGAGCGCCCGCATGCCGCCGAGCAGCAAGGTCATCTCAGGCGCGGTAAGCGTCAGCAGGTGCGCCTTGTCGATCAGAAGTTCAGCCGGCGACTGCTGCTGACCGGCCGCGATATAATTGCGAAAGCCGTCCGCTTTCGGCTCAAGCACATCAAAGGCGGCCGCATCCGTCTGCTCTTCAGTGGCGTCCGTACGGCCAGGCGTAAAGGGAAGATTCATCGAATACCCCGCGGCCTCCGCCGCCTTCTCGACTGCAGCGCAGCCGCCGAGCACTATGAGATCCGCAAGCGAAACGGATTTCCCGTTCGTCTGCGCTTTGTTAAAACGCTCCCTGACGGCCAGCAGTGAAGATAGCACCTTGCCGAGTTCTTCGGGGTCGTTGGCATCCCAGTCCTTCTGGGGGGAAAGCCTGATGCGCGCGCCGTTGGCGCCTCCCCTGCGGTCGGTGCCCCTGAAAGTGGAAGCCGAAGCCCATGCCGCCCGAACCAGCTCCCGGATCGAAAGCCCCTGACTAAGTATCTCTTTTTTCAGAAGCACAATGTCCTCTGCTCCGACGAGTTCATGTTCAACGGCCGGCACCGGATCCTGCCAGATCTGAGGCTCGTCCGGAACCAGCGATCCGAGGCAGCAGGAATAAGGACCCATGTCGCGATGGGTAAGCTTGTACCACGCCTTAGCAAACGCCTCGGCAAGTTCATCCGGGTTTTCGTGAAAGCGGCGCGAGATCGGTTCATACACAGGATCCATACGCAGCGAGAGATCAGTGGTCGCCATTATCGTTGGAACCCGTTTTCCAGACCCGTCTGGTTCGGGGGCAAGATCTTTGTCAGCCACATCCTTTGCCGTCCACTGCCAGGCGCCCGCGGGGCTCTTGGTAAGCTCCCACTCATAACTGAAAAGCATGTCGAAAAAGCCATTGTCCCATACCGTCGGATTGGGCGTCCACGCGCCCTCAAGACCACTTGTTATGGCGTCAGTCCCGCGTCCGCTCGCATGCTTGCTCATCCATCCGAGACCCTGTTCCTCAATTCCGGCAGCCTCCGGCTCGGGACCAACGCAGGCCGCGTCTCCGGCACCATGACACTTGCCGAACGTGTGTCCGCCCGCAATCAGGGCGACAGTTTCTTCATCGTCCATGGCCATGCGCCCGAAGGTCTCGCGGATATCGTGCGCCGCGGCAAGCGGGTCGGGCTTGGCGTTGGGTCCTTCGGGGTTGACGTAGATAAGTCCCATCTGCACGGCGCCAAAAGGATTGTCGAGCTCACGATCGCCGCTGTAACGCTCATCGCCCAGCCATTCGGTCTCAGGGCCCCAGTAGATATCCTCTTCCGGCTCCCATACGTCCTCGCGCCCGCCGGCAAAACCGAACGTCTCAAGCCCCATGGACTCAAGAGCGCAGTTGCCAGCGAGAATCATAAGGTCCGCCCAGGAGATTTTGCGGCCGTATTTCTTCTTTATCGGCCACAGAAGCCTGCGGGCCTTGTCGAGGTTCCCATTGTCGGGCCAGCTGTTGAGGGGCGCAAAACGCTGCGTGCCGGATCGTGCTCCGCCGCGCCCGTCGTGGATTCGGTAGGTTCCCGCACTGTGCCAAGCCATACGGATAAAAAGCGGCCCGTAATGGCCGTAGTCCGCAGGCCACCAATCTTGGCTGTCCGTCATAAGCGCGTAGAGATCCTGTCTCATCGCTTCAAGATCAAGGGTCTGGAATTCCGCCGCGTAATCAAACTTCTCGCCCATGGGGTCCACAAGAGAAGAGTTCTGGTGAAGGATTTTCAGATTGAGCTGATTAGGCCACCAGTTCTGGTTAGCTATGCTGCCTGTCAGCTTTGAACTGCTTGTGCCGTGGGTTACCGGGCACTTTACGGTGTCTGGGGTTTTATCCATGTTTTCTCTCCAGAATTAACATGTCGGGATGTATATGAACGCATGGAGACGCACTGGACTCAATATAGGGTGCTGCCCCACGCACTCAAGCAGAAAATATACCACTACCGCTTTACAGGCTCAAGTTGGTGTATCGATATGTAAGAAGCAAATAAAAGTGAGCGGATTTTGAGTTCTCTGGGTGTCTGGAATCTTTCTCTTTTCAAATCAGTCTCAGCTGATCTGAAATCGCTGCTTCATCCGGACACCGCCTTCCTGTCATAGCCCCCAAGCTTCGCAATCAGCAGCAGCGCGGATATGGCAAGGAGAAGATTAAACAGGGCTCCCTGCCACCGGATCGTTCCTTCCCCACTTGCGGCGGCAACAGCGCACCCTCCCGTTTCCTCTACGAAAACTCCCATCAGGGAAGACGCGCCCGCATCTGCGCAGACAACATCATCTCCGTTAACCGTCTCCACTCGCGAGGGAAAAAGCTCCCACTCCCCTAGTTCGTCGTTATAACGGTAAAGGTCCGGTTCACCTCCTGATGACGGCAGACACACCGTAACTGTTTCTCCCATCCCAAGCGCGACTCCGAGATATGTTTCCGCAGCGAAACCCTCAAGGCGAAGCCCCGGAGGAGGGTCCTGCGGAGATGTTTGGGAGAGCTCGAAGGTTATTTCATTAACGCGGTCAAGGATGTCTCGGGGTACGATCACAGCAGGATCTCCGGACGACGGTATATCCCCGGTAACGGAAAGACCTATTGTCCTTTCCCCGTAAACTATGCTTCCTCCTACTCCAAGCGGAGTAAGGGAAAAACCATCTTCTGCGTCTTCACTGTGAAGAACTCCTTCCGCTGACTCGATGACAGGAAGGAAAACTCCGAACAGGGAAAATGTATCTGTCTCCCCGCAGACAACATTTTCTCCGTTAACCTCCTTCTCCATCTGCGAGGAAAGACGCTCCCACTCTCCCGATCCGTCGTCGTAACGGTAAATATGCGATTTCCCTTGAACCTCGGTCGGGGGCAGGCACACCGTAACTGTCTCTCCCGTCCTAAGTGTGATTCCCGGATCTATATCCGCAGCGCAGCCCTCCATGTGAAACCCCGAAGGTGGGTCCTGGGGAGGAGTTTCTGAAAGCACGAAGGTTATTTCCCGGACGCGGTCGAGGGTGCTTCGGGATATGATCAGTGCCGGATTGTCGGGCAACGGACATTCATCCCGGGTAACGGGGAGATCTATTGTTCTTCTTCTGTAGACTATGCTTCCTCCTTCTCCATGCGGAGTGAGGGAAAAACCCTCATTCCTGTCCCCGCTGTACGTAACCCCTTCTGCGGAAGTAATGACAGGCGGCGGCGGAGGCGGTGGCAGGGCCTTCTCGTAGCCGTAGAGATCCATCTTGAAGGGATCAGGCTCTGTTGCACTCTCCGTGGCCCACTGCCCCAAGAAGGCTGGGGGGCTGCTGTAACTGTTCCTGTAGATGTTCCAACCCGCCGGCACCGAGGCGTCGGAGGTCTGTGTGGCCGTCTTTATGGTCCCGATGCGCCACCAAGTGCTGCTCGTGGTGCTTTCGATCACGATCCAGTAGCGCGTGTTCGCGGCCAGATCGATGCCCGCGCCGGGCGCCGTGATCTGGACGGTCCCCAACTGGCCGGGCAGGGCGGCCACGGCGGGGTTCGTCAGCGTACCCACGATGGTTCTGGTCGGACAGGTGTCGGGATTCAAGGGAGTACCCGCCCCGCAGCTCGTCTCGCCGTCCGGCCTGATATAGATGGCGTAGGTCGGGTTCGCGTCCGCGGGGGTGCTTGTCGGCCTCCTCAGCGTCAGGTCCACGCGTGTCAGTTTGTAACCACTGTGGCCAGCGCTGTTGCCACCGGTGGTAAAGGGCTGCCCTATGTAGCCGACGAAGGTATAGTCGCTGGACTTGCCCGCTGGCTCGTCGATGTTGCCTCTCAGCTTGACCGAAGTCTGCGCCTGGGTCGGAACAGCGCCAAGAACCGCGAATACGAACAGCGCCAGCGCGGCCAGGAAAAGAGAGAAAAACGGAAGAGGGAAACGGAAATTCGGGGTGCTGTCTAGGCTGCGTCGACAGTTTTTAGGGGGGGGGTAGAATGCAAGGCTATTTCATGAAAATTGCTTCTAGAGGTTTTTTCTTTCATATCTCATCCTCATACTTGGCAGAGTTTCAAAATTGAATTCGAACAGGCCGGTTAGTAAGAACCTGTCGCTTCGGCGTGGGATTTTAGTACAACTGGTCGTTCCTGTCAAGTACAAGCAATCGGGGTTGGCGTATAGATATTAAAACAAGCTCCTGTTTAGAACATCTTGAACCCTTCGGGGAAATCGTCGATGATCTCAGAAAAGCTTTCCGCAACCCGGTCAGCAAGCTTGAGTTCGTCACCGGAACATGAGTTGGTAATCCCGACGCATCTCATCCCGGCCCTTTTGGCCGCCAGAACGCCGTGGGGAGAATCCTCAAACACAACACACTGTGCGGCCGTTATGGTGCTGTCGTAATCTCCTCTGAACCTCTCAAGGCATTTAAGGTAAACCTCGGGAGACGGCTTCGGGTTCTCCGTATCATCGGCTCCTATTACAAAGCCGAAGAACCCGGAAAGCCCCTTGCGCCTCAGTATGAGATTAATCTCTCCGGTTAACGCGCCGGAACCTATCGCCACATGAAATTTGCCCCGGATGGCCTCAAGAAACTCGACAACTCCGGGGAAAATTCTTATGCTCTCCCCTATCATTTCTTCAAAACAGATGCCTTTTTCTCTGACAAGCCAGGCAATCTCCCGTTCCGTGCACTGTTGTCCGTTATCCTCAAGGAACCTCCTGAAAAAACTCTTGTCGTCGCAGGCAAGGTACCGCAGGTAATAGTCGGTGGGCGAGAGCTTTAGTCCCAGGGTTTCCACGGTTCTCTGAAAGGCCCTTAGATGAAGGGGCTCGCTGTCGACTATAACCCCGTCAAAATCGAATATGACCGCTTTTATCATTACCGTTTTCCCGATTTGTGAGATATGGTATGGGAATCATATACCTAATCACCCTTAGGGTAATCTCGTATCAATTTCACGGTTCGCAGGGACTGTATCAAGACTAGAGCCCTCCCCGTGCAGTCGCGCCATTCCCAGACGCCTTATGTTAATTACGGCATTCGTGTCCGCATTGGACACAAACCCGCAACTCACACATAGGAACCGTGGTTGGGTTTTACGGTTCTCTTTATCTGTATGTCCGCATTCTGAACAAGTCTGACTTGTGTATGCGGGATTTACCTCTACAAGTCTCC